>VSNT01000070.1 GCA_009774465.1 Lachnospiraceae bacterium | reverse complement strand
ATATATAACCAACCGATAAATAGCGTAAAAAGTACACAAACAAAAGATATTTCTGGTAAAAATATCTTTTGAAAAAGAAATATCAAAATAAAGGCTGCCTTCCATAAATAAGCAAATTCAGCCATAGTGTAAAAAAACGCTATTTTTATTTTAGAATACACACATTAAAAAGTAAAGTAAAACAGTAGGTAATGCGATGAAAAAATACTTGTCACCTTGGAGCAAAGATGTGAAAAAAGCAATGATTGATGCAGATATGGACACAAACGATCTTGCAGCTAAAATGTGCTGGAGCCGCCAGCATACCAGTTCAATTGTTAATGGACGTACATACCACAGGGAGTCCGTCTCTAAAATAAGCCAGCTTTTTAATCTGGAAATTCCACCAGAAAAGGCTACACTGGCGAAAGAAAAGTAAGGAGTAATATTTATATCAATGAGTAATCCCGCTGCAAAATGGAATCTGTTTGATTCCTTCCTATATAAAATAGAATGTATTTTTACTAAATTGTCGGTTGACTTTAAGAAAAATGAAAAGACACTTCCCGATCCGGAGGAAATGATCATAGCAGCCACAAAATATTTGAAGGACGAAAATGACCAGTTAAAGAGAAAAGAATATCCAGGCACTTTAAAAAGTGAAAATGGAAAGTATTTTTGTCCAGACTGTCAAACAGAAATTCCTGATTTATTTATAGACGAATATCATACAAAATACTGTCCGGAATGCGGTAAGCGAATTATGCCTGCAATTCCATCACCTTATGCAGCATTATATAAAGATTATACATAAAATAATGAAAATGTTATATGCTGCAATACGACGATAAATTGATTTTCGAAAATGGAGGTAGAAAATGAACAGGGAAATTAAATTTAGGGTATGGAATGTAGAGAAGAAAATCATGTGCTATAAAGATGAGGATATGAGTGCTGATTATTGGGATGGCGAATATGCTTCAACAGTAATGCTGATAAATAAATATCTGAACCTTCCAGAAAAAGCTAGGCAGGCGGACAATTAATGATATTGCGTTTCGGAACATATCAAGCGTACTGCCCTGCAGATAGAACATACATGGATTCGGTTGGATTTTATGCCGAATGTGAAGGATATCCGGATATGCCGATAGGCGATTTAAAGGATTATGCACTGAAAGCTGGCAATATTTTTGATAATACAGATTTGGTTTCAATACAAAAATAAAAGGAAACATCAAATGGATAGATCAGAAAACACTTTTATTTTTCTTGGAAAAAGAAAAATGATTGAACTTATGAAAGAGCAATTTGAATATTTTACAGATAAGGATGCAAAGCAAAATTATTTTCATTATGATAAATATGGTAAATCAGAACGATTAACATATCTTGATGATTATGACAATGTGCATGATCTATACCATAGTATTGTTGGTGGAGAGGAAATGTGCCTATATCATGAGAATAATGACAGGAACCGACGTGTAAATTTACCTAGTTTTCGTTTATTGAAAGCAGCCAATGGTGGACATTCTAAATCAGTAATTTCCTCTTTAAAGGAATACCGGAAAGAAATTGCTGCACAACCTAAAGCTAATAATTTGGAGCACCAGCGATCCGATCGGGAGCGTTGAGCAAAAAAATCCAATTATTATAAATATTTTAAATATCATGCAGCACATTGAAAAAATATCTATGATGGGGAAATAGAAAGAACCATGAAAGATACATAAAGTCCGGTAACGTTCGATACGTGTGGAGCTTCACAGTGATTACGCAAGGATCTTTAATATTTATTTATCAATAGTTGGTCTCTTGATGAAACGTCTTGGTATTAAAAGGAGCGAAAATAATTGTTCTGTGTTCTGGTTTGTGGTAAAGATCAAAGCGAGGATGCATGTATTTGAGGATAATGATACACACCAAAGGAGTCTGCCCATAGAAATGGGAGAGGTAATGCTGCTATTTTCACCCTGTAAAGGGGCTTTGTAACAGAGATAACCTGTGGAGCTGCTTAACCAGCAGCCACCGGCATTATAAAACTTTAGATTAATCTTTTTAAAGTGATGGATTATCCATACACAATAAATTTGATGGTCATTCTGTCTCTCCCCCTTTCTGGAATGTCCATCACTTTAAGCAGATTAATTTGGAATTGGACAAAAATGCAGCTACATATAATTTACAGAATATTATAAAGGGAGGACTAACTATGCAGCAGCAAAAACAAAATGAAATTAGTTTTAAAATTATAAATAAACATCCAGTCCATAAACAGCAGGAAGGAAATAGAAAGAAAGAAGCAGTAAGAGCCGATTTATATCATATTTACAAAAAATATATGTAATAATGCCGGAGAAGGTTGTAATGATGGAAGAATTTCGTATAGACGCATTATATGTAAGGCAATCTATAGATAAAAAAGAAAGCATATCCATAGAAAGCCAATTAGATTTTTGCAAATATGAAACAAGAGGCGAAGCCTATGAAGAATATGTAGACAGGGGGTTCAGTGGAAAGAACACGAACAGACCGGCTTTTGAGCAAATGATGAAGGCGGTTGAGGGTGGAAAAATTAAGAGAGTTATCGTATATAAGCTGGACAGAATAAGCCGTTCCATCCTTGATTTTGCAAATATGATGGAAACATTTCAAAAATACAATGTTGAATTTGTTTCATCTACTGAAAAATTTGATACATCTACCCCAATTGGCAGGGCCATGCTGAATATCTGTATTGTATTTGCACAATTGGAAAGAGAAACAATCCAAAAACGTGTAAGCGACGCATATTATTCCAGAAGCCAGAAAGGGTTTTACATGGGAGGAAGAGTGCCTTATGGTTTTAAATTGGAAAAAACCATAATTGAAGGAATACATACTTCCCATTTTGTACCAGATGATTTTAAAGCACTGCAGGTGAAAAAAATGTTTCAATGGTATACAGAAGCAGATACTTCGCTGGGAGAAATTCAAAGACGACTGTGTGCTGAATCTACAGATGGTTTGGTTAAAAATTGGTGTACAGCAAGAATCAGCGAAATTTTAAGGAATCCTATCTATGTAAAAGCAGATATGGATATTTATAATTTTTTCAAATTACAGGGAGCAATTCTTGTAAACCCTCCATCTGAATATATTGGGATGAATGGAGCTTTTTTGTATAAAGGGCGAAATACAGACGGAACCAAGAAAAAGCAATATGATCTTGTAGGACGAGAAGTAGTTTTGGCACCTCATGCAGGCATTATAGATTCTGCTACATGGCTGCGCTGCCGGTTGAAATTGATAAATAATCGTCAGGCAGCAAGGACAAATAAAGCAAAACGAACATGGCTTGCAGGAAAAATGAAATGTAAAAAATGTGGATATGCATATGTAACAACTAAAAATATCAATGGTATGCGGTATTTTCAGTGTTCAGGTGCACGTTATGCAATTAAATGCGCTGGTATTGGAAAAACAATATATGCAGATCAGATGGAAGAATATATATATAGTGAAATGCAGGCAATGCTTGCTAAACTTGAATATCTTTCACCAGAAAAGAGCAGCCAGGATAATTCTGTGGTCGTACCTTACCAGATTGAAATAGCTGATAAAGATAAAGAAATCGAACTGTTATTGGATAAACTTGCTTTTGCTAATCCCACACTGGTTGATTATATTAATAAGAGAATAAAAAAATTGGATGAGGACAAAAAAGCACTTTCTGAAAAAATATTGCAAATATCATCTTCAAATCCAGAAAAAAATATAGAAAAAATAACAAGCTATATTGATAAGTGGGATGGTATCAGCATTGATGATAAACAAAAGATTGTAGACATACTGATAAAAGTAATATATATTGGAGAAGAGGCAATTGAAATAGAGTGGAATATATAATTATTTTGTTTATATAACTACGTTTTGCTTCACCGAACCGCTGGAAGTGAACAACTTCACGTGCCCGCAGGAATTTGATAGGTTCACAGACGTCGCTGTCATGCACCAGACGTAAAATGTTGTCGTAGGTAGTGCGGGCTTTTTGTTCTGCCGCCATATCCTCAAACAAATCCGTAATCGCATCTCCCTTGGACTGGAATTCACAGCTGTTGAAAGGAATTCCACCCGCTGCCATAGGCCAGATGCCGACAGTATGATCTACATAGTAATTGGCAAATCCTGATTCTTCAATTTCCTCCATAGATAAGTTTTTAGTCAACTGGTGTACAATTGTGGACACCATTTCAAGATGTGCCAGTTCTTCTGTACCGATGTCGGTAAGAATTGCAGCGACTTCATTATATGGCATGGAATAGCGCTGGGAGATGTACCGCATGGAAGCACCCAGTTCCCCGTCAGGGCCGCCATACTGTGACATAATCACCTGTGCGATTTTTGCATTGGGTTCTTTAATATTAACCGGAAACTGTAATCTTTTTTCATAACTCCACATAACTTAACATCCTCCTTCCCAGGGCCAGGGCTGCGTTGCCCATTTCCATTCATTTTGATTGCATCCGTCTGCATCGGATATTCGTAGTGGACCATATTTCATTGCATACTCACGCATAGCCTGGTTTTTCATACGCACATAATGTCCAAGATATTCCATTGCTTCCTTGTCAGTAGGGTGTGTATCCAGATACTCATTCATTTCCACAATTACAAAGTCAATAACGCCGATATCATGGAATAATCTGCTGCGTTCATTCTGGTTGGGATTTGTCATTTCACACATCTCCTTCCTGTAAAGGGTTTTTCAAGCTCAGGGAATATAGTGCCTACTTTGTAAGCTTCATCAAGATTTTCAAAAATACTGGTAAGATGCTGCCAGGGAACATATGCCATTGCAATTGGAAAACGGTCAAAATATTCGTTAAAGCTGTAATCCTGCATAATTCTCCTCTCATAAAATGGAGCGTAATTTAATAATATAATATGATGGGGAATTTTACTGGTTCCATTCTCACAGGAAATTTTTTATATATAACTCCAGTGAGTAAATCGGAGTTCCCAAAGCTTGCAAACAATAAGGTTTTGTGCTTTAATGTTGTTGAAAGTTCAGCTTTTATATCATTAACAAAAGAGGATGAAATTATGTCGTTATTTGAAGGTGAGAAAGGAAACTGTTATGAGGTAAAAGGGCTATACGTGGAAGAGGGGCTTACCCGCCGGCTGCAGGCCCTTGGGTTAAATGATGGAACAGTGATTACAGTGCTTAACCGGAAAAAGAATGGTGCACTTATTATACGGGTTCGGGGAACCAGACTTGCCATAGGAAAACATATCAGTCAGGGAATTGAAGTGGAGGAAAAATGCAATGAAAAATAATCATACCATTCATGTGGCATTTGTAGGCAATCCCAACTGTGGAAAAACGACTCTTTTTAATGCCATTACCGGTTCTAAGCTTAAAGTGGCCAACTGGCCGGGGGTTACCGTTGAAAAGATGGAAGGAGAAGCGGAATATGAAGATGTTCATATGACGCTTGTAGACACTCCAGGCATTTATTCTCTTACCTGTTATACTATTGAGGAGAAAGTTACCAGAAGCTGTGTAATGGATGATGATATTGAGGTGATTGTAAACGTCGTAGATGCTTCATCTCTTGAAAGAAATCTGTATCTTACATTACAGATTCTGGAGCTTGGAAAGCCTGTGGTATTGGCTCTTAATATGATGGATATTGTGGAAGAGCGGGGGATGGAAATTGATCTCCACAGGCTTCCGGAACTTTTAGGGGATATTCCGGTGGTTCCGGTTTCTGCCGCAAGGCGGAAAGGACTTGATATTCTGCTTCATGCCATAAGCCATCATTATGAAGCGGGAACCAAAGGCGATGTGTTTCATTATGGACAGGAGATAGAAGATAAAATAGAAAAGCTTTCAGTGGTTATGCAGGCCCATTATCCCACTCATTCTTCCGTCAGATGGCATGCCATCAAGCTGCTGGAAAATGATGAGGATGTGGTGGATGAACATCCGGTTCCTGTTATGAATATTGCCAATCGGAGTTATGAAAAGGAAATTATTCAGGCAAAATATTCTTATATTGAAACTATCGTAAAAGAAGTCCTTTTTTATCGTAAAAAGCGTAAGGATGTTACGGAAAAAGTAGACAGGCTTTTGACGCATCCCATAGCAGGTGTTCCGGTATTTTTATGCATTATGGCGCTGGTATTTTTTCTTACATTTACGATAGGAGACTGGATGAAGGGATATTTCGAAGGTTTTCTTGATTTCTTTTCCGCCCATGTGAGCAGTTTCCTTGGAACAATTCATGCGGCGGATTGGCTGATTTCTCTGATCGTAGACGGAATCATTGCAGGGGTAGGAGGAATTCTTACCTTTATTCCCAATATAGCTATTTTATTTTTGGCGCTTGCTGTTTTAGAGGACAGCGGTTATATGTCAAGGGTTGCTTATGTAATGGATGGAATCATGGGAAAAGTTGGATTGTCCGGTAAAGCATTTCTGCCAATGATTTTAGGTTTTGGCTGTACGGTGCCGGCAATTATGGCTTCACGGGCGCTTGAAACAGAAAAGGATCGTAGAAGGACAATGATTATTACACCTTTTATGTCATGTTCGGCACGCCTTCCGGTTTATGTGCTTTTTTCGGGATTGTTTTTTGGAAAATATGCACACATTGCAGCTTTTTCCATGTATTTGATCGGTATGCTCTGTGCAATTTTAATTGCCCGGATTCTCCATGTACATGAAAAGGGAAAAGTAAATGACAGCCTGTTAATTGAACTGCCGGAATATAAAAGACCGAATGGAAGAACCATCCGCATTTATGTGTGGAATAAGCTTAAGGACTATCTTTCCAAAGCAGGAACCACTATTTTTATTGCATCAATTCTTATATGGCTGGTACTCAATTTTGGAATCTCAGGAATGGTCACAGATCCGGCAGACAGTTTTGGCGCAGTCTTTGGACGATGGCTTGAACCGGTAATGCGTCCGGCAGGGCTTGGCATGTGGCAGATTATCGTGTCTTTGATTGCAGGCATTTCTGCCAAGGAAGTAGTGGTTTCCAGCTTTTCTGTTCTCTTTGGAGTGGGCAGCGCAGAGGCGGCAAATACGACAATAGTAATTGAAAACCTGAAGAATATTGATCCTTCTTTTGGGCCCTTAAACGCATACTGTATGATGTTATTTGTTCTTTTATATGTTCCATGCGCAGCGGCAATGGCGACGATACGGAAGGAAAGCGGTTCCACAGCTTTTACTTTAAAGCTTGCATTATTTCAAATTGTATTTGCGTGGACAGTATCCACCATTGTATATCAGGCTGGCAGTTTTCTTTTTTAAATAAGGAGCACTTTCACGAATATACCCTTAAGGCACCCTCAGAGGCAGGTGTTGACTTCCTTTGGGGTTTATGTAAAAATATACAGGTAAACCTGTAATTTATTGTGTAAATGAATAGAGAGGCAAATTTATGAGAGGAATTGATACACAGGTTCGTAAGGACAGAAGACGTATTTTCAAAGAGGTAGCAAATCTTGCATATCATTCTGAAAATTTGAAAGATGATGTGGAAGCGCTGCCGTATAAAATTGTGGATTATGATGAATCTGAATATGACAGTATCTATCGGGAACGTGCAATTACAAGGGAAAGAATCCGTCTGGCTATGGGACTTTCCCTCCGGCCGGAAAATGCACCTGTTCATGTTACTCAGGGGCTTGAGGAAAGCAATATTGATGAAAAGTATTATGAACCGCCCCTGATGCAGGTAATTCCCTCCGCCTGCAATGCATGTCCTGAGAATAAATATGAAGTTACAGATAAATGTATGGGATGTGTTGCCCACCCCTGTCGTGAGGTTTGTCCAAGAGGGGCAATTTCCATGAAAAACGGAAAATCTGTGATTGATCAGGAAAAATGTATTAAATGTGGTAAATGTAAGTCTGTTTGTCCCTATGATGCGATTTCCCACCAGATTCGCCCTTGTCTTGCCCACTGTGGAGTGAATGCCATTAAGAGTGACAAAAAAGGACGGGCTTATATTGATACGGAATTATGTGTATCCTGCGGACAGTGCATGGTAAGTTGTCCTTTTGGTGCAATTGCAGATAAATCACAGATTTTTCAGTTGATTCGCGCCCTTCAGTCAGGAAAAAAAATTATTGCACAGGTTGCGCCTGCTTTTGTAGGTCAGTTTGGAAAGGACGCAACTCCGGATAAAATTAAAGAGGCTCTTAAGGAACTGGGATTTTATGATGTATATGAAACAGCTATTGGTGCTGATCAGGGCGCTATGGTGGAAGCGGAACATTATGTAAAGGAAGTAGCGACAGGTGAGCTGCCTTTTCTTTTAACCTCCTGTTGTCCTTCCTGGTCTATGCTGGCTAAAAAATTCTTTCCGGAAACCATTGATAAAATTTCCAATGCGCTTACGCCTATGGTAGCGACTGCGCGAAAGATTAAAGAAGACCATCCCGACGCAGGCGTGGTGTTTATCGGACCATGTGCTTCCAAAAAGCTGGAGGCTTCCCGTCGCACTATCCGCTCGGATGTGGATTTCGTCATTACATTTGAAGAACTGGCAGGTATGTTTGAAGCCAAAGGACTTTTACCGGAGAGCGTAGAAGCAATTGATAAAATGAATGATGCCACAGGTGCCGGAAGAGGATATGGTGTAGCCGGCGGTGTTGCCAGTGCAATAGAAGAATGCATTCGGGAATATTATCCTGATGTGGAAGTAAATATAGAACATGCAGAGAGCCTGACAGAGTGCAAAAAAATATTAATGCTTGCCAAGGCAGGTAAAAAGAATGGCTGTCTGATAGAAGGAATGGCATGTCCCGGAGGATGTATTGCCGGTGCAGGAACCAATATAGCAATTCCCCAGGCAATGAAAGAAGTAGCAGGATTTAAAGCAAAGGCTGATAAAAAAATCCCGGATATGCCTGAAAAATAACAGTCAGAAAGGAACTTTTTTAGAATGACAAAAATAAGAACAAGATTTGCGCCAAGTCCTACAGGAAGAATGCATGTAGGCAATTTAAGAACAGCCCTTTATGCCTACTTGATTGCCAAACATGAGGACGGTGATTTTATCCTTCGTATTGAAGATACGGATCAGGAGCGTTATGTGGAAGGAGCAGTCGATATTATTTACCGCACCCTTGAAAAAACAGGCCTTATACATGACGAGGGCCCGGATAAGGATGGCGGCGTAGGGCCCTATGTGCAGTCGGAACGTCAAAAAAATGGCATTTATCTGGAATATGCGAAAAAGCTGATTGATAAAGGAGAGGCATATTATTGTTTTTGTGACAAAGAGCGGCTTGCCGGCCTGAAAACGCAGATTGTGGAAGGTAAGGAAATTACGGTCTATGATAAGCACTGCCTTTCTCTGTCAAAGGAAGAAGTGGAAGAAAAATTAAAAGCAGGCATTCCTTATGTCATCAGGCAAAACAACCCTACGGAAGGAACCACTGCCTTTCATGATGAAATTTATGGGGATATCAGCATTGATAATTCGGAATTGGATGATATGATACTGATTAAGTCAGACGGATACCCTACCTACAATTTTGCAAATGTTGTAGATGATCATTTGATGGGAATTACCCACGTGGTAAGAGGAAATGAATATCTTTCTTCCTCTCCCAAATATAACAGGCTTTATGAGGCATTTGGGTGGGAAGTGCCGGTGTATATCCACTGCCCCCTTATTACAGATGAAGAGCATCATAAATTAAGCAAAAGATGCGGGCATTCTTCTTATGAAGATTTAATTGAGCAGGGATTTTTAACAGAAGCAGTAGTTAATTTTGTATCCCTTTTGGGATGGAGCCCTTCTGAGAGCAATAAAGAAATTTTTTCCCTTGCAGAACTGGTGGAAGCATTTGACTATCACCATATGTCCAAATCTCCGGCGGTATTTGATTATACCAAATTAAAATGGATGAATGGAGAATACATTAAAGCAATGGATGACCAGGCTTTTTATGACAGGGCGGAGCGCTATTTAAAACAGGCTGTTTCCAGGGATCTGGATCTTCATAAAATTGCTGCAATGGTAAAAACAAGAATAGAAACCTTTCCTGATATTCCTGAATTAATTGATTTCTTTCAGGAACTGCCGGAATATGATGCTTCCATGTATGAACATAAAAAAATGAAAACGACAAAGGCATCTTCCCTGGAAGTGTTAAAAGAGCTTTATCCTGTATTGGAAGGACACTCTGACTATACCAATGATGCATTGTATCAGCTTCTGATTTCCTTTGTGGAACAAAAGGGATGTAAGAACGGATATGTACTCTGGCCTGTACGAACCGCTGTTTCAGGAAAACAGATGACTCCTGCAGGTGCTACGGAAATCATGGAAATCATTGGAAAAGAGGAAACATTAGACAGAATAAGAAAGGGGATTGCGCTGCTTGAGAGAGCCCAGTAAGATACAACGACAGGCAATTACCCATAACCGGGGACCGGCATTAGTCTGTGCCGGTCCCGGCAGTGGAAAAACCTTCACCGTGATTCAACGCATTTTATATCTGATTAATCATTATCATGTCCAATCGGACAAAATTCTCGTTATCACTTACACAAAAGCTGCCGCAAAGGAAATGAAAGAGCGGTTTGAAGCAGAAAGCACATATACAGGTGTATATTTCGGTACTTTTCACAGTATTTGCTATAACATTTTAAAGCAGTCAGGCAAAGCAGCGGAAAATTCCCTGATTAGTGAAGGAGATAAAAGAAAACTTCTTCATATTATATTAAATAATTTGGGAATGGCATCTAAATCAGGCTATGAGTTTCTTACTGTATTACAAAACAGAATCAGTAAAATGAAAAATATAACGGAATGTATCAGGGAAAGCCCGGAATTTTCTTATGAGGAAATAAGAAATATAAAAGAAGAATATGACCGTTATCTGCGGGAGCAAAAGCTTCTTGACTTTGATGATATGATTGTGGAATGTTTAAAGCTTTTAAATGAAAATGAAGTTGTCCGCAGAAAATATCAGCAGATGTTTCAATACATTCTTGTAGATGAGTTTCAGGATATTAACCAGTTCCAGTACGACGTGGTTAAGCTTTTAGCTGCTCCTGAAAACAATATTTTTGCAGTGGGAGATGATGATCAGACGATTTATGGATTTAGAGGTGCGTATCCTGATATTATGCAGCAGTTTATGACAGATTTCCCGGAAGGAATCCAAATTATGCTGACTGAAAATTACAGAAGTAAAGGGGAAATTATCAGGCTGGCTGAAAAAATGATATCTCAAAACCAAAATCGGTTTATCAAGGAATTCCATCCCATAAAAAACGGTGGTAAAATTATTCTTTCCTGTTTTGAGACAAGAAAGGAAGAAGAACTCAGGATGATAAAAGAATTATCCCTGTCAGGGTTAGAAGAATTATATCATACCGCTGTTTTGGTAAGGACTAACAGGGAAGGAATTCAATATAAGGAACTTTTTAAGGCGGAAGGAATCCCGGTACAGGGAAAAAATGTTTCTCAGGAGGATATTTTTCGCAGCTTCGTTATGGAGGATATAGCAGCTTTTTTGTCTTATTTGTTTTGTGGAAAAAAAAGATGCGATTTCATTCGATTTATGAATAAACCCAACCGTTTTTTGGCGCGGGCGGCTTTACCTCATGAGGAAGTGCGGCAGGAAGATATGGAACAGTATTATGTAAGGAATCAGGAAATGGGGCGAGTAGTCAGATTATTCTTTCATCAGCTTGGTATTGCAGAAAAATTAGCCCCGGTAATGGCAATTACTTTTTTCAGAAAAACCCTTGGCTATGACAGCTATCTGCAGCATGGTGCAAAGGATTACAGGGAATTTGAAAGATTGTGCAGACAGGCGGATCAAATTCAAAAAAGTTTTACAACCTATAAAGCAGGTATGCCGGTTGGAAATTTTATAAAATTACTGAAAGAAAAATCAAATTCAGGTCCTCCTGAAGAAACAGAGGAAAAGGGACTCCATATTCTTACCATGCACAGTGCCAAAGGCCTTGAATTTGACAGGGTATATCTGCCGGATGTGAATGAAGGAATCATTCCGGGAAGAGAAATAAAAACAGAAAAAGAACATGAAGAAGAAAGAAGGCTCCTGTATGTTGCCATAACAAGAGCCAAAAATGATTTATATCTTTATTACACAAAAGAGCGAAACAGAAAAATATCCAGATATTTAGAAGGGATTATTCCTCATCCATAAGTTCGTCGAATTCTGCATTGTCCAGATATTCGTCAAATGCATCAGCTACAATCTCGAATTCTTCATCATCTTCGATATATTCCAGCACCGGTTCTTCATTTGGATCATTTTCATTTTCATGATAGCGGTAAAACCATACGTAACCATCCTGATTTTCTCCATCCTCTTCAAGGGGGAGCAGCACGATATAATCCTGATTACGTACGGTAAGTATGGTAACAATGGCACAGTTTACGCTTGTCCCGTCATCTAAATCCAGAGTAACGGTCATTTCTTCCATAGATTCTTCCGGCTGCATATTTTCCTGTTTGTTTAATTGATCTGCGTCCTTCCTGCTCATAAGTTCTCCTTTGCCTGTTTGCGGCCTGTTTTAATTGTTAATTTTATTTTACTGGTTATTTGGTTTTTGCGCAACAATAGCTTCAATATTTTTTACACAGCAGAATATTTTTATGATATGATATTAATAGCGCATTTTCTTTTAAATTGAGCCGACAGGAGGGCGCATGGGATCAAATTGGGATATAACTTATTTTAAACCGGATAAACCTGGTGTAATTTTCACAAAAACGGAAGCTGCTTTTGCATTTGAATCATCCGCTGCAGATAAATGCGGTGTGATCTTATATGACAGTAAGGGCAGGGAAGAGAGATTTCCCTTTTCTGATGAGGGAAAAACAGGTGCTCTTTACGGAATTACATTAAAGGGAAATCCTGTTGCAGATTATACTTATAATTATTATGAAGGCGACCGGATTATTACTGATATTTATGCAAAAGGAATAAAGGGGCTGGAAAAGTGGGGAGATGGTGCAGAAGGCATACGGAAAACCTGCGGAAAGTTTCCAGACAGCAGATTTGACTGGCGGGGGGATATACCTTTAAATATACCCTTGGAGGACAGTATTCTTTACGGTCTTAATGTGCGTGCATTTACCATGCATAAAAGCTCCGGTGTAAAAAAGCGTGGTACTTTTGAAGGGATTATTGAAAAGATTCCTTATTTGACAGAACTGGGAATAACTGCTATTGAGCTGATGCCCTGCTATGAATATGAAGAATGTATGTTTCCGGAAAAAGTAATACCGCCCTCTGTATCCTTACAGACACAGGCATTTTCAAATCTAATGCCGAAGGAGCAGATGGCAGAGAAGCCTCCACGACTTAACTGCTGGGGATTTCAAAAAGGATATTATTTTGCACCTAAGGTATCTTACAGTGCATCTTCGTATCCGGAGCATTCTTTTAAGTCTATGGTCAGGGAATTACATAAAAACGGAATAGAAGTCATTATGCAGTTTTATTTTCCGCCGGAAGTTAAACAGCTTTACATGCTGGAGGTGATTAAATTCTGGGTAAAAGAATATCACATTGACGGAGTGCGCATCAGCGGATTTCATATTCCCTACAGGCTTCTTGCGGAAGAATCTGCCCTTAAGGACACAAAGATCTGGTGCACTTACCTGCCCCAGGAAGACCTTGAAGTAATTGGAAACACAGGAAATAAAAATTTTATGTCAGATAATGATAATTACCGGCAGGATATGCGGCGTTACTTAAAAGGTGATGAGGGATTGATGAATCAGGTGCTGTATTATCAGCGCAGGAATCCCAAGGAATATGGTGTAGTTAATTATCTGGCAGATTATGATGGATTTTCGCTGTATGATTGTGTTTCCTATGAGAAAAAACACAATGAAGCAAATGGCGAAAATAATCATGATGGGAATGATGTGAATTTCACCTGGAATTGTGGTATAGAAGGCGACAGCCGAAAGAAATCTGTATTGGAACTCAGACAGAAGCAGATAAAAAATGCACTGACATTTGTACTTTTGGCACAGGGAATTCCCTTTATTTTTAGTGGAGATGAATTTGCAAATTCCAGAAATGGCAATAATAACTGCTATTGTCAGGATAATGAAAGTGGATGGGTACACTGGAAGAAAACCCGGTTTTCGGAAGATATAACTGATTATGTACGTTTTCTGATCAGACTGCGGAAGAAAAATCAGATTCTGCATATGAAAGAAGAATTACTGGGAATAGATATGGAAGGATGCGGATATCCCGATATTTCTTATCACGGAATAAAGGCATGGATACCGGATTTAAGCTATGTAAGCCGTATGATGGGGATTTTGCTTTGTGGAAAATATGCTCCTGACAAACAGGAAGATTTCCTTTATCTTGCATATAATATGCATTGGGAAATGCATAAACTGGCATTGCCCAAACTTCCTAAAGATAAAGTATGGGTAAAAATTGCAGATACCTCGCTTTCTTTTGAAAACCAGCAGAAAAATACCTGCCCGGAGGAGGAAAATTCTGTGATTTCCGTAAAAGAAAGAAGCGCTGCAATCTACCAGACCAGGAAGATTCCCGGAGAAGCTTCAGTCTCAAAAAAAGCCGGAAAAGAAAAAAAGCTAAGGAAAGATGGCTGATTTTATGAATGCTTGGAAACATTTTAAAACCATTACACATCATAAATATCTTGTAATGAAAGGATGCTTTAAAGTAGGCTTATACAGGCAGGGACTGTTGCATGATATGTCTAAATACAGTCCCAGTGAATTTCTGGTCGGTGCAAAATATTATCAGGGAAATCGAAGCCCAAACAATGCGGAAAGAGAAGCCATTGGATATTCTTCTGCATGGCTTCATCACAAAGGGAGAAATAAACATCATTACGAATACTGGATTGATTACAGCATAAAAGAAATCCCAGGAGGGATGGCACCGGCACCCATGCCCGACAAATATATTGTTGAAATGCTGATGGACCGTATTGCGGCGTGTAAGGTTTATAATGGAAAAAAGTACACGGATGCATCTCCGCTGGAATATTATTCGGGTGGAAGAGAAAAAGCGCCTATTCATCCGGAGACGAAAGCTGTTTTGGAAAAGCTTCTTTCTATGCTGGCAAAGGAGGGGGAAAAGGCGACCTTTGCTTACATTAAAAAAGAACTGCTTCACAAAGCATGACAGGAAAGGTACCTTTTTATTGCTTCTGCATATGATAAAGCATATGAAAAAGGAGTGATAAAAGCATGAATTGTCTGATTTGGGTATTATTGTTATTGTGTTGCGGAAATAACGGAGGTTGTTCCGACAGCGGCTGTGACTGTAGAAGAGATGACCGTGATCGAGACCGGGACCGGGATTGTGGACGTGGGCGTGAAAGAAATGACTGCGGATGCGGTAATAATGTAAATAACGGATGCGGAAATGATAACTCAGATAATGGCGGTTGTGACTGCAGACCTGAATTTCGTCCTGAACCAAGATTTGAACAAAGGCCTTTTATGTTCAATCAAAATGCAGGGTGTGGATGTGAAGAACATCAGAATAACTGTTGTGACCGTTAAGAAAAGGAAAAGATATTTGGAAATGTGCGGGATTTTCCCGCACATTTTTTATATCATAGTTTTGTTCCATAATCCGGGAACCTTTTATACAGATAAATGCTCTAATATGTAAAAGCAGAAGAAAAGGAGGTAAATAAGCAGGTGTCTAAAATAGATAATGAAACTTTTGCAAAGCTGGTCAGGGAATATAGCATTAATATGTACAGGCTTTCCTATGGAATACTGCACTCTAAATCAGATGCGGAAGATGCAGTAAGCGAAGCAGTATTAAAAGCATATGAAAATTTAAAGTCTCTGAAAAAACCGGAAAGCTTTAAGGCATGGATTATGCAGATTACTGTAAATGAGGCACGAAGAATTTACCGAAGAGCACAAAAGGAAATTCCTGCCGATCAGTCAAAAGGGTTAGAACCAGCCTTTTATGATGAGCATCATGAACTTTGGGATGTGGTGATGAAACTGAAAGAAGGGTATCGCGAAGTGATTCTTTTATACTTTTACGAGCAGATGTCATTAAAAGAAATAAGCAAAGTGCTTCATATTGCGGAGGGAACTGTAAAGAGCCGCTTATCCAGAGGAAAAAAGCTTTTAAAGGAAATGCTTTAAGCAGAAAGGAGTTCATATGAGAGATCAATTTGAAAATAAATTATTTGCTATGGCATCAGAGGAAAAAATGGTTCTGCCAGAGGAAATGGAAAACAAAATAAACCGTCTGCTTAAGCAGATGCCGCAAAAAAAACATACCACTAAAATGAACTTAAGGAAAGCAATACTTCTGGCTGCGGTACTTACTATGCTGTTTTCTGTTACAGCAACAGCGGCAGTGGGAATTTTGAAAGAGCGGATGGAATCAATGAATCATAAAGAACTGGAAGAATATTTTGCACAGATTTACACGTCCAAAGTACCATCTGATAATTATAACCGTCCTTTTTCAGAAGGGGAAAAAGTGCGAATGAAGGAACTGGAAGCATCTTATTTAAATCAGGGGCATTTTCCGGAAGGAGAATTGACCATGCTTTCAAAGACAGCAGATTATAAGGGCAGAGGAGTTGCTTTTTATAAAGATACCAGTACCTTCTTTTTCCCGAAAAAAGAAATGAGTGATGAAGAGCTTTTGCAGATTATTGATTTTCGTTATAAAAGGGATTACAGTCTGCAGAAAATAAATGAAATGATTGATACAGGAGAAGCACAATTTCCAGAAGCAGCTTTCAATAATGATGAGCCTATAGAGGTAACAGAATCCACATTTTATTATACAGGAGATTTGGAAATCCAGATGATAGCGGCCGGTCAGAACTGCATTTTCCTGACAGGATGGAACGCAGTTCACAAAATGGAAATTGGAAGCAGTGAATCCACGTTATTTTATGATGATTTTGAAAGAAAAACGAAGGTAACAGCCCTTTGTCAGGACAAGTCCTTAAATGTGTATATGGGGCTTTCAGAAATGAAGAATGATGGAACATGGGATTTATCAGTATTAATTGTAGATGCAGAGGGCAAGTATATTAATAAAATTGATTTATCCGCTTACAGAGAGTATAACGGCCTGATCTATCGAATGGCAGTGGATGAAAAGGGATATATTTACCTGAGAGCTTCCGGTATGAAAGAGGACAGTCTGCTCATGGTGCTGGATAAAGAAGGAAATCTGATATCACAGATCAGGTCGGAGGAATACACAACCCATATGGCAGGCTGTCTGGGCGTTGGCAAAGACGGAGAAGTTTATACATTAATCGTGGATAAAGACAATATGCTGGGAATTGCCTCTGTGGATGTAGATAATCAATGTTTGAAAAAGATTTACAGCGGTATTGTACCCGAAGGTACGATTATGCTTGATTTAATTGCACCGGGAGCTGATACAGATTTCGTGCTGTGGGGATACGATGGCATTTTCACTTATAATTTGGGAGAAAAAAGCGCAGTGAATATTCTGCCTGCGTGGGAAGCATCCTGTGATTATGAGGGCGTCCTGGTATTGGCGCTTCCAGATGGAAGAATCGTATTTGCTGACCGAACCGAATACCGGGTAGAGAAAAATGAAAATGGACAGGAAGAAATTTTTGCAATTCCGGATAAAATCTGTTTTTACTATAAATCAGGCTTAAGAGGTGCAAAATAACAGAAAATAAAAGAATTTTAAAAACTGAATAAAAATTTAATGTCTCAAAATCAGAATGTCATGTTATAATAATCTACGCATGGCATTCTTTTTTTGGAAATTAGGAAGAGATTAGAAAGAATCTGTGCAGGAAGGCATGGTAATCAAATGAAGAATTTAATAAACCAGATTTTAAAATTTGGAGTGGTGGGCTTTTTTTGCTTCTTAATAGATTTTGGGCTTACTACAGGACTTGCAAATATAGTTGGCGTTCATTACTCAATTTCAAAATTTATTGGATTTGTTGTTTCTGCCATAGTCAATTATATTTTAAGCATCAAATTTGTATTTACCCAGAAAAAGAAGATGGACCAAAAGAAGGAATTTACAGTATTTTTGATTTTGTCAGCCATCGGACTTGTCATTAATGAAATTGTCATGTTTGTCTGCATTGACGGAATCTATGCACATTCTTTGGCGCTTAAGGATATGATTTCTGATAAACTTATGGTATCCATTGCAGCAATTATTGCGACCGGTATTGTTATGGTGTACAATTTCATTTCCAGAAAACTGTTTTTGGAACGGAAATAATCAGTGTGGTATGATTGACGAAAGACGTTTTGAAGAGGTAAAAGAAAAGTATATATTTACGCAGAAAAAAAGAAGCGGAATCGGAACTCTTAAGGAAAAAACCGTTCATGGCATTTTAAAGGATTATTATGCGCCGGCAAAAGATATGCAGGAGGTCATGATTGAAGGGTACATTGCGGATATTTTTACGGGAACGGAAATCATTGAAATTCAAACTGCCGGTTTTGATAAAATGAGAGACAAACTGAAAGCTTTTCTTCCCAAATATCCTGTTACA
Organism: Lachnospiraceae bacterium; assembly: GCA_009774465.1. Lineage (GTDB taxonomy): Bacteria > Bacillota > Clostridia > Lachnospirales > Lachnospiraceae > Suilimivivens. Next base: position 2,213 of record VSNT01000070.1, on the reverse strand, counting down.
ATTGTCCACCCAATTCCTCATATCAAATGGCTGGGGTGGATTGATGAAGAATCAGGGGAATGCTCTGGGCTTCGGAAAAGTCCTGTAAAGGGAAATGTATACAAAGCCTTTTTTGAGTTATATAAAATTAAAAATTTTTTGCCGGATAAGAATCTTCGTTTATGCTTTCCTTTGCTTGATATGGAGGAATATCGTCTGCTAAATGGCTGGAGCAGAGACAAAAAAAGGGGTTCTGTACGGTATGACAGAATTCCGGTTGCTTTTGTTGAAGAAATAAGATTGGAACGGGTGGAAGATTATATGCAGTTAATCCCTTATGAGCTTAAGGAACCCTTTACGGTACAGGAGTTTGCAAAAACGGTAAAAATACGGAAAGAACAGGCGCAGACGGTAATTCATATTCTTAATTATCTTCATATGATTAAAAGAACCGGAAAACAGGGAAGAGCCTACACCTACTGTGTGCAGGAATATAATGAAAAGGAATAAATAACCAATATGAAGCAAAACGATCAGATAAGTACAAATGAAATAAAAGATATGACAGAAACCCAAAGACAGCTTTCCCATATTGAAAAAGCAGCCATATATGTGCAGCAGTTAAAGGAAGAGCTGGGGCATACACCCACCTGCTGTGTAACCACTTTTGGCTGCCAGATGAATGCCCGGGACTCTGAAAAATTGGCAGGTATTTTAGAAAAGGCCGGCTATGAGCTGATTGAAGATGAAAATGCAGACTTTGTTATCTACAATACCTGTACGGTGCGTGACAATGCAAATCAGCGTGTTTATGGCCGGTTAGGGCATTTGAACAGTTTAAAGAAAAAAATGCCGCACAAGAAAATTGCTCTCTGCGGCTGCATGATGCAGGAACCTTCCGTAATAGAAAAAATTAAAAAAAGCTATGGGTTTGTAGATTTGATTTTCGGCACGCACAATATTTTTAAGTTTGCAGAACTTTTGGTTCAAATGTTTGAATCTGACAGCATGGTTATAGATATCTGGGAGGATACGGACAAAATTGTGGAAGATCTGCCAATTGAACGAAAATATCCTTTTAAATCAGGGATCAATATTATGTTTGGCTGTAACAATTTCTGCAGCTATTGTATTGTTCCTTATGTAAGAGGAAGAGAGCGAAGCCGCAGCCCAAAAGATATTATCCGGGAAATAGAGGCGCTTGTTTTAGATGGTGTGGTAGAAGTTATGCTTTTAGGCCAAAATGTTAATTCCTATGGAAAAAACTTGGAAGAACCAATAACCTTTGCGCAGCTTCTTAAGGAAGTTGAAAAAATTGACGGATTAAAGCGCATCCGCTTTATGACATCTCATCCCAAAGATCTTTCGGATGAGCTGATTCAGGTGATGAAAGAATCAAAAAAAATATGCAGACATCTGCACCTGCCGCTGCAGTCCGGCTCCACAAGAATTTTACAGGCAATGAACAGGCGGTACACAAAAGAGCAGTATCTGGCACTGGCAGAAAAAATAAGGAGAGAAATACCTGATATTTCCATTACCACAGATATTATTGTGGGGTTTCCGGGCGAGGAGCCCCGTGACGTAGATGAAACCATTGATGTGATAAAAAAAGTAAAATATGACAATGCCTTTACTTTTATTTATTCAAAACGTACCGGACCCCCTGCGGCGGCAATGGAAAACCAGGTGCCGGAAGCTGTAGTTAAGGAAGGCTTTGACCGGGTTTTAAAGGTGGTGCAGGATACTGCCAGAGAGCAGGTTGGAAAGCTTTTGGGACAAACACTGGAAGCACTTGTGGAGGAAGTCAACGAGCATGATGAACGTTTGCTTACCGGAAGACTTTCCAATAATACCATTGTTCATTTTGCAGGAGATAAGTCGCTGATTGGACAGATCGTGCCAGTGCATTTAAAGGAATGCCGCGGTTTCTATTACTTTGGAGAAATTGATATGGAAAGGTACAGGTAAAAAATGGCAGAAGTAACACCAATGATGCAGAAATATTTGGAAACAAAAGAAGAATACCCGGATTGTATCCTTTTTTACAGGCTGGGAGATTTTTATGAAATGTTTTTTGATGACGCCCTTACTGCATCCAAAGAGCTTGAAATTACTCTCACCGGGAAAAGCTGCGGTTTAGAGGAACGTGCGCCTATGTGCGGCGTCCCTTTTCATGCAGTGTACGGATATTTAAATAAATTAGTTGCCAAAGGATATAAGGTGGCAATCTG
>VSNT01000007.1:24978-56353 GCA_009774465.1 Lachnospiraceae bacterium | reverse complement strand
TGGCAGGACAGTATGGATGAAATGGTGGATATTTATGAGGAGACGGAGGAAGAATGGGATAGACTTCAAAATGAAGGAGCCTGGGAGGAAGCGGAAGACGCTCTTGAAAGGATGAAGGCTTATGAAGAAGAAATAAGAAATCTTCAGGAAATGATCCAAAGTGAAATGGGAACCGGCCGGGGCTATGGATTAAAAGAGCCTACGCAAGAGGAGAAAAATAAAATTGCCCAAGAATATCACGAAAGGATTAAAGGGGATAAGAATCTGCTCTATTTGATTTCATATGAAGATCAGATTCTGTACGCTAATACAGAGCTTTTATCTGGAGATGGCAATATGACTGCGCCAAAGGGCTACAATTTCCTTCTGTATTTTGATGGGGAAAAGGTAAGGATTATTAAGGACGGAAAAGAGCTGGATATTTATGGGGACGGTTATTACAGGGAGGAAAGTTCATGGCAGGAAGCAGGCGAAAGAAGGAACTGGTATGTTCCCGGCTACCTGAATTTTCCGGTGGATGAAGGCATGAAAAAGGTTAAAATTTTTCTTGCTGCTGCTAAAGAGCCGGTGCTGTACCTGGATGGAAGTTATGGATCCGGCGGTAATGGGCAGTATAATAATTCCCTGTACTGGATGAATTATTACTGTCAGGAGAATCGAGAGATTTTGAAGAAGGAAGCGGTATACTTTATTCTAGGACTGGTTTTGCTGCTGTCAGCATTTCCGGGCAGAAAAAGCAGAAGGGAAATGAGAGCGAAAATTGCAGGCATTCAGGCAAAAATCTGGGTGGAAGGCAAGCTGCTTTTGATGGTAGGACTACTGTTTTTTGTATTTATTATTATTAAATGCAGCAAGCAGGATTATGGCCTGTGGCAGGAACTGGGCGAAATCTACTATTATGAATATGGCTTTACAAATCTTTTTATATATGGGAAAGAGATATTGAAAAATGCCCATCCGGCTGCATGGATTGTACTGTTCTGGGGAATTTATCTGGTTTTTAATGATTTCAAATATAATAAAAAGATATGGAACAGCAGCCTGTGCGGAAAGCTTTACAGTACATTTTCGGTTAAAAGCTTAAGCTGGCCGCCTGCCCGGAAAATGGCATTGAGAAACAGCACGCTATTTGTTGGAGCGACGTGTTATGTTTTGCTTTTGCTGGGAATGATTTTTTGGCGGATAAGAGGGTACGGGAATAATAGATTGATTTTTCTTTTGGTTGTTTTTGGTGCGGCTGCTTTTCTTTTGACAGCATATTTTGTGGGAAGAAAAAATATGGAGACAGCTAAGGATATGGAAATAATTTCCGGATACATCAGCGAAATTCGAAATGGTAATTATCAGGGGATTGAGGGAAAAGCAGCCGGCCATGATCTGCAAAAGGTTATGGCGGAGCTTGAAGACATCCGTCATGGCCTTGAAGAAGCTGTGGAAGAGCAATTGAAAAGTCAGAAAATGAAAGTGGAACTGATTGCAAATGTATCCCATGACATTAAGACTCCTCTGACTTCTATTATCAGCTATGTACAGTTTTTAAAGCAGGAAGAAGAGCTGCCTGAGCATGTAAAGGACTATGTAAAGATATTGGATGAAAAGTCACAGAGGCTGAAAAACATGGTACAGGATGTTTTTGCAGTGAGCAAGGCAGCTTCCGGGGAACTGCCCATGCATATGGAAAAGCTGGATTTTGGAAAGCTTCTGTGCCAGACAATGGCGGATATGGAAGAACAGATTGAAGGAAGTCAGGTATCTTTCCGCACAGATTTGCCTGAGTCACCAGTGATGATTATGGCTGACGGACAGCGGATGTACCGGGTATTTCAGAACCTGTTTCAGAATGCCATTCAATATTCTCTTGCTGGTTCAAGGGTGTATGTGACGCTGCAGACAAAAGGCGTTATAGCATCTGCCAGTGTGAAAAATGCTTCTTTGATGGAACTGGACAAGGAGAAAGATTTTGCCGAGCGGTTTACCAGAGGAGATGAAAGCCGCACAGATGGCGGCAGCGGCCTGGGGCTGGCGATTGCCCAGAGCTTCACGGAAGCCTGCGGCGGGGAATTTTTATGGGAGACGGATGCTGATTTGTTTGTAGTGAAGGTTTCCTTTAGAATTGCAGAATAAAAATTTAGGGCAGTAACCGGAAGAGGAATCGGTTTCTGCCTTATTTTTACCAAGTTTCATTGAAAAAGTCTCTGCTTTATGGTAAACTTAGGAAGAATTCATACAGGAAATTTGATTAACCCTGTGTCTTGATAGAGGGCATAAAGAGAGGAATAGAAGAATGGAACAGTACAAGCAGGAGTTTATTGAGTTTATGGTGGACAGCCAGGTGCTTAAATTTGGCGAATTTACATTGAAGAGCGGAAGAAAATCTCCCTTTTTTATGAATGCGGGGGGATATGTAACCGGCACACAGCTTCGCAGACTGGGCGAATACTATGCAAAGGCAATCCATGATAACTATGGCCTTGACTTTGATGTGCTCTTTGGACCTGCCTATAAAGGAATTCCCTTATCGGTAGCAGCAACTATGGCAATCAGCGAGCTGTACGGAAAAGAAATTCGATATTGCTCTAACCGCAAGGAAGTAAAAGATCACGGAGATACCGGTATTTTATTGGGCAGCAGGTTAAAAGACGGAGACAGAGTAGTAATTATTGAAGATGTTACCACTTCCGGCAAATCAATAGAAGAAACTTATCCGATCATTAAAGCGCAGGCCAACGTGGAGATTAAGGGACTTATGGTATCCTTAAACCGTATGGAGAAAGGGCAGGGAGAAAGAAGCGCCCTTGCAGAAATAAAGGAAAAATACGGTTTTGATGCCAACGCTATCGTGAATATGCAGGAGGTTGTGGAATATCTTTATAATAAGCCCTATAAGGGACAGATTTACATTGATGATACGCTTAAAAAGGCAATTGATGTATATTATGAGCAGTATGGAGCAAAGTGAAATACCCCGCAGCAGGCTATGGGGCATTACACCTCGCGGCATTTGTCAACTGTCCGTGTAAGCACGGCCGCCTGGCTCATTGCTCGCGGGAATAAATTCTGATTATGAAAGGAGCATCCACATGGAAGAAAAAGTTTATAAAACCATGAACGGAGCAGGTGCAATGAGTATTGCAGTAGGTGTTGTAACACTGGTTACGGGAATTGTCTGCGGAATACTGATGATTATAGGCGGCGCAAAATTATTGGCCGGTAAGTCGAAAATTTTATTTTAACGGAAAGGGCATTTCTGGAAGCAGGGATGCCTTTTATGAATGACAAGAGCTGAGCTGTTATTTTAGTAGAAAGAGATTGGCAAAATGTTTAGAAAAAAAGGTTATATTTTTACCACAAAGCACCATTCTAAAAGAGGGATCATGTCAACTGTTTTCGGGGTGCTTTCCATTATTACACTGGGAAGCAGTATTTATCTTTCCTATTTAAATAAGGGAGAGGTAAATGTAAGATATGCGTCGGCAGCGGTTTTGGCAGTGATTTATATGATCACAGGAATTATTTTAGGTGCATGGTCCACCATAGAGCGTGAGAAATTTAAAATGTTTACTGTGCTTGGGATTGTTACAAATGTTGTGGCATTTGGGATGTTGAGCATTATTTTGTATGCAGGCGCTTACCTGGATTAAGAAGGTTCTGGTTAGAGCTTCATATTCACATGGAAGAATCGCAAAGGAAGCGGTTCTTCATACAAATTGTTTGTGCCGCAGGCGGCATGACGGGAAGGTTGAATATAATGATTGATGAAAGGTTTTTACTTGCGAAAGAGCGTATCGAAAAAATAGAAAATGAAAATGTGCTTATGCAGACATATCAGGATTACTTTAAAAAAGCAGCAGGATTTCTGCTTATGGTCTGTGATAATTATCAGTTTATTATAGAGGGTGGTCTTGGTAAAGGGACGCTTGAAGAACTAAAGGTAAGAAACTATAAATTATATGAAGAGATTCTTCCGGGAAATTACGAAGAAAGCTATGCCAATCCTGAAAAAAGTGTGTCTTTGTTTGGAGAAGAGTACGGGAAAATTCTGTCTTTTTTGTATGCGGAACTGCGCAGCATCATTCCATTTGCATATGAAAAAAAACTAGAGGAAATGGTAATAAGGCTGGAATTATTTCTGGAAGTCTATGGTTCTTTTTGCTGTGAACAGGAAGAAAATAAAGTGCTGCCTTCCAGCGAAGCTTTAAAGGAAATTATTTACTGGTATGTGAATGATTACACGAAGGATGCGTCGGAAACGAAGCTTTTGGATATGTTGTGCCCGGAGTCAGATTTTGCGCTCCGCATCATAGAAGGAGATTTGTCTGATCCCAGATATCTTTATTATTTTGGAGAATATATAACAGACAGCCAGATTGAAACGTGGAGGCATTTAAATTCCCTGCCGGAAGAGACGCTTAAAAAAATGGCGGACACTTATACGGAAGGATATCGAATTGGCTTTGAAGTGGGAAATAAAGACATTTCAAAAAAGAAAACGGTTAATATCCGGTACTGCCTGGGCTTTGAGCCTATGATAAAAAAGGCAGTGGACAATTTTAGGAAAATTGGGCTGGAGTCTACGATTTACCGGGCAGCTTCCAGCATTCTCCAGGGAAAGGGAATGAATCGCAACGGATACTATGGCGCAATTCCAAACAAACAGTACGATTTTGACCACAAGGATGACCAGGCTTTAATTCTTGATAAAAGGCTGGTTCAGGTTCGCCTGGAGGCACTTAAGGAAGGCTTTGAAAAGTACAAAGAACAGGCATCTGTTTTTGGCGGTCCTGCTGTTATGGAGGTATTTGGCGAAAAATCCGTGGCTCTTAAAGATAAGCCTTCGGCCATCCATTTATCAGAAAGCCAGCAAAAGCTGACGGTTGAGTATATGGCGGCGTCAGGGGAAATACAAAACCGGTATATTAAAGGAGAGGAAAGAAGCTTTACTATCATTGCCTTTCCAGTACCTGAAATCGGAAAAGATTTTTCAAAGATCTTTGATGAGGTGATCCGTATTAACACTTTGGATTATCAGCTTTATCAGAGAATGCAGCAAATTATCATTGATACCTTAGATCAGGGGCGTTACGTGCTGGTAAAGGGGATGAAAGGAAATAAAACCAATTTAAAAGTTATGCTGCACACTTTAGAAGATCCCCAAAAGCAGACAAACTTTGAAAACTGTGTGGCGGATGTAAATATTCCCGTGGGCGAAGTCTTTACATCTCCTGTCCTTGCAGGAACCGAAGGAACATTGCATGTAAGCAGAGTTTATTTAAATGAGCTGGAGTATAAGGATATTTATCTGACCATAAAGGATGGTATGGTTACGGATTATGGCTGCAGTAATTTTGATACCGCAGAACAAAACCGGAAATATATCAGGGATAATGTGCTGTATCATCATAACAGCCTGCCTCTTGGAGAATTTGCCATTGGCACCAATACCACAGCCTTTGTGGCAGCCAGAAAATATGGAATAGAGGATAAACTGCCCATTTTGATTGCAGAAAAGACGGGGCCCCACTTTGCAGTGGGAGACACCTGCTATTCCCACGCGGAGGATGTGAAGGTTTATAATCCGGATGGAAAGGAAATCATAGCCAGAGACAACGAATATTCCATAAAAAGACTTGAAAAAGACAGCAATGCATATTTTAACTGTCATACAGATATCACCATACCCTATGATGAACTGGGAGAGGTCAGTGTGGTGACTGCTGATGAAAGAGTCATTACAATCATAGAAGAAGGCAGATTTGTGCTGGCCGGATGCGAAGAGCTTAATGCACCGCTGGATGAGTGAAATACCCCTCGGGAATAAACAGTTGCAGAAAGGCAGTGTTTTATAGTATGATGTTATAGAATATAAGGTACAAAATGGAAGGAGTAATTATGGCACAGGTAGGAATTGTGATGGGCAGTGATTCGGATATGCCCGTTATGGCAAAGGCGGCGGATGTCCTTACGGAACTTGGAATTTCTTTTGAAATGAAGATTATTTCAGCTCATAGAGAACCCGACGTATTTTTTGAATATGCAAAAACTGCTGAGGAAAAGGGATTTAAAGTGATCATTGCAGGAGCAGGCATGGCGGCGCATCTGCCGGGTATGTGCGCGGCGATTTTTCCTATGCCGGTAATTGGTATTCCCATGCATACCACTTCCCTGGGAGGAAGAGATTCTCTTTATTCGATTGTTCAGATGCCTTCCGGAATTCCGGTTGCCACAGTTGCCATTAACGGTGGGGCAAATGCAGGACTGCTTGCCGCTAAAATTCTGGCAACTTCGGACGAGGCGCTTTTAACGAAGCTTAAGGAATACAGCCGGAATCTGAAAGAGAGCGTCCAGAAAAAGGACGAAAGATTAAGTCAGGTAGGATATAAGAACTATTAAAATAAATTTTTGAAAGGAACAGGTAGTTTAAAATGGATTATAAGAATGCCGGAGTTGACATTGAAGCTGGCTATTTAAGTGTGGAATTAATGAAAAAGTATGTGAAGGAAACAATGCGGCCGGAAGTGTTGGGATCTTTGGGAGGATTTTCGGGAGCATTTTCTCTTTCAGCAATTAAAAATATGGAAAAACCTGCGCTTGTTTCAGGTACGGACGGTGTGGGAACGAAAATTAAACTTGCTTTTATAATGGATCGGCATGATACGGTGGGAATTGACTGTGTTGCAATGTGCGTGAACGACATTGCATGTGCAGGCGGGGAACCTTTGTTTTTCCTTGATTATATTGCCTGTGGTAAAAATTATCCTGAAAAGATTGCATCAATTGTAAAAGGGGTGGCGGAAGGCTGTAAGCAGTCAGGGGCAGCGCTGATTGGCGGTGAGACAGCAGAGCACCCCGGACTGATGCCGGAAGAGGAATATGATCTTGCGGGATTTGCAGTAGGAGTAGTGGATGAAAAGAATCTGATTACCGGTGAAACAATTAAACCGGGGGATGTTCTGGTTGGAATTGCTTCCTCCGGAGTACACAGTAACGGATTTTCTTTGATAAGAAAAGTATTTGATATGACGAAGGAAAGTCTCGATACATATTATGACGAACTTGGCGCAACTTTAGGGGAAACGCTGCTGACGCCTACAAGAATTTATGTGAAAGCATTAAAAAGCATAAAAGAAGCAGGCGTTACTGTTAAGGGATGCAGCCACATCACAGGTGGAGGCTTTTATGAAAATATACCCAGAATGCTTCCGGAAGGCGTTCGTGCCGTGATTGAGAAAAACAGTTATCCTGTTCCCGCAATTTTTGAACTGATGCAGAAGAAGGGAAATCTGGAAGAAAAGATGATGTATAATACTTATAATATGGGGCTTGGTATGGTATTAGCCCTTGATCCGGCGAATGTGGATAAGGCGATAGCAGCAATTGAGGCGGCCGGCGAAAAGGCTTATGTGGCAGGCAGGGTGGAAGCCGGCGAAAAAGGAGTTGCCATATGCTGAATATTGTAGTATGCGTTTCAGGCGGTGGAACGAATCTTCAGGCGATTATAGATGGAATTAGCAATGAAACAATTAAGAATACAAAAATAACAGGTGTTATTAGTAATAATCCAGGGGCTTATGCTTTGAAAAGAGCGGAAAATGCAGGGATTCCGGCATTTTGCATTTCTCCTAAAGACTGCGAAAACAGAGAAGAGTTTAATCAGAAATTCCTGAATAGAGTTAAAGAGTTAAATCCTGATTTAATTGTATTGGCGGGTTTTCTTGTAATTCTGCCGGAAAAAATGATAGAAATCTATCGTGACAGAATCATTAATATTCATCCATCCTTAATTCCATCTTTTTGCGGAACTGGTTTTTATGGATTAAAAGTGCACGAAGAGGCGCTGCGGCGCGGGGTTAAGATAACCGGCGCGACAGTTCATTATGTGGATGAGGGAACGGATACAGGAAGAATACTTCTGCAAAAAGCGGTGGGAGTGTTAGAGGACGATACACCGGAAGTTTTGCAGAAAAGAGTTATGGAGCAGGCGGAATGGGTAATTCTTCCCCAGGCAATTAATGCGATTGCTCTGGCAGAACAGAAAAAGGAACAGCGCTGAAAGTGATACCTATTGGGAAAGAGAGGCATAATAAATGAAAATACTGATAGTGGGGAGCGGCGGCAGAGAGCATGCAATAGCGGCCAGTGTGGCAAAAAGCCCGAAAGTAAGTAAAATCTATTGTGCGCCTGGAAATGCGGGAATTGGTCTGATTGCGGAATGCGTGCCTGTTGGCGCAATGGAATTTGACAAAATTACTGCATTTGCAAAGGAAAAAGAAATTGATCTTACCATTGTGGGAATGGACGATCCCTTAGTGGGCGGTCTTGTTGACGAGCTGGAAAAGGAAGGACTTCGTGTATTTGGCCCAAGAAAGAATGCTGCAATTTTGGAAGGCAGCAAGGCTTTTTCCAAGGATCTTATGAAAAAATATCACATTCCAACAGCAGCATATGAAACCTTTGATTCTGCGCAGGAAGCTTTAGATTATTTGGAAAGCGCCCAGTATCCTATTGTGTTGAAGGCGGACGGCCTTGCCCTTGGGAAAGGCGTTTTGATCTGTCAGGATCTTAAGGAGGCAAAGGAAGGCGTTAAGACAATTATGCTGGATAAGCAGTTTGGCACTGCCGGCAACCGCCTTGTAATAGAAGAGTTTATGACAGGAAGAGAAGTCTCCGTCCTTTCCTATGTGGATGGTAAAACAATTAAGACCATGACTTCCGCACAGGACCATAAACGGGCGCTGGACGGAGATCAGGGGCTGAATACCGGCGGAATGGGAACCTTTTCTCCCAGTCCCTTTTATACAAAAGAAGTGGATGAATTTTGCAGGAAGAACATTTATCAGGCGACGGTGGACGCTATGGCGGCGGAAGGAAGAGAATTTAAGGGAATTATCTTTTTCGGACTTATGTTAACCGAAAAAGGCCCCAGGGTTCTTGAATATAATGCCAGATTTGGAGATCCTGAGGCACAGGTAGTGCTTCCACGAATGAAAAATGATATTATTGAAGTAATGGAAGCATGTATTGACGGAAGGCTGGATCAGATTGATCTTCAGTTTGAAGATAATGCAGCAGTCTGTGTTGTTTTAGCCTCAGAAGGGTATCCTGTAAAATATGAAAAAGGTTTTTTGATAGATGGACTTGAAAAATTTGAAGGGCAGGATTCTTATTTCTGTTTTCATGCAGGAACGAAGAAAACAGATCAGGGGATTGTGACAAACGGAGGAAGAGTTCTTGGGATTACTGCAAAGGGCAGAGATCTTAAGGAGGCAAGGAAAAATGCCTACGAAGCGACACAATGGATCAATTTTGAAAATAAATATATGCGTCACGATATAGGGAAGGCAATCGAAGAAGCATAAGAAGGGGGATGGGTGCATGGCAGAAAAAATGCGGAAAAAACTGCTTCAAACAGAGTTGGATAGGCCTACTTTATGTGAAAAGTGCGGCGGAGTTTTGGTTTACAAGGGAATAGGCGAGTACCAATGTGAAGAGTGCGGTGCTCTGGAGTATGATGAGTATGGAAAAGTGCGCAATTATCTGGAAAAGCACAGGGGGGCAAATGTAGCGGAGATATCCGGTGAAACAGGTGTATCACATAAGGCAATCCGGGAGATGATTAAAGAAAAGAGGTTTGAGGTCATTGATAACCGGGGTGGGTATTTAAGGTGCGAAATATGTGGAGAAGGTATCACCAGCGGACGACTTTGCAGCAAATGTGAGGAAAGCTATCACAGAGATGTGGAAGCCAAGGCACGGGAGGAAAGAAAGAAAGGCATGACAATGACAGGCTACGGAGAAGCGACAACCGGAGAACGCGGAAGCAAGCGTTATACAAGAGAAAGATAAGGAGAAAGTAAATTGAAGAAGTTAAGGATACGAATGGAAAAAATCAGCTTGATCAAAGGAATCGCTGCTGTGGCTTTTATGGCAGTTATATTTTATATGACTGCATTTACCAGTTTGGCTGCAGAAGGTACGGTAACTGCAGAAACTGTTAATATTCGTAAGGAAACGAGTACGGACAGTGAAGTGGTTGGGAGTACTGTAAAAGGTAAAAAAATAGATATTCTGGAAGCAGTCAAGGACAGCTCAGGAACTGTATGGTATAAAGTGGCCATCTCGGGGGGCGGATATGGTTATATCAGAAGCGACTGTGTAAGCACTACGGAGACAATTACGGTAAGTGAGACAAGTACGATTACAACTGATGCCGGAACTACCGCAAAACCTGCTGATACGGTTCCCACATCAATAGGAGAACAGCAGGCGGTGATCAGTGCCCAGACGAATGTCAGAGTCCGTACCGGAGCATCCACACAACATGATACGGTAACCTCTCTTCCCAATGGAACACCGATTACTTTGATTGGCGAAGCAAATGACAGTCAGGGGAAAAAATGGTATCAGATTACCTGTGACTACAATGGAAGAAAAATAGAAGGATATGTACTTGCTTCTTTAACTGCTCCTTCTTCCGGTGAAAGTACCAGTGAAGGCACCAATGAAGGAAGCCAGGAAGGCGGACAGACAGAAGGAAATCCGGAAGGAACAGAAGGTGGTGAAAATCCCGAGCAGACGCCGGAGGAAGGTACAGAAGGCACTCCGGAAGAAAGCGCAGGGGAAACACCTCCGGAAGCACCCCAGGAAGAACATAAGGATTATGAAATTGTATATGAACAGAATGAATCCGGTGAATATGAGTACTTTTTTAATAACTATATAGCAGGAAACCAGCAGAGTGTCAGCAACCTTCTTGCAGTGGTGGAGTCCAATGAAAAACTGCAGGGACAGATAAAAACTGGAAAAATAATTATTATTGTGCTTGCAGCGGTTATTGTCCTTTTATTTATTGTAATTACAGTTTTAATCTTTAAGGTCAGAGATTTGTCTTATGAATATGATGAGGACGAGGATGAGGAAGAAGAGGAGGAAGAGCCTGCTCCTGTGAAGAAACGTGTGAGGAGACGCACAGAAGAAGAGGAAGAACCTCCTGTAAAGAAGCGTGTGAAAAAGCAGGCAGAAGAAGAGGATGATGCACCGGTCAGAAGGAAAAAGCCGGCGGCTTCAGGAACAGCAGAACGTCCTGTAAGATCCGGCAGGCCCCGCGCAAAGGAAGAGAAGGAATTGTATGCGGCGGAAAAGAAGGAACCGGTTAAGAAGCCGGTTGCAAGAAAACCCCAAAATTTTCTGGTGGATGATGACGAATTTGAATTTGAATTTTTAAACATGGATGATAAAGACCTGTAAGTATAAGGAGGAATAGCGTCAGCTATTCCTCTTAAAGGATATGCATATGATAATTGAAGTGGATTTTAATAGTGATGAGGCGTTATATCTACAGCTTCGTAATCAGATTATTTTAGGAATTGCAGCAGAGCAGATTCAGGAAGGAGATGCACTGCCATCCGTCAGGCAGTTAGCGGATGATATCGGCATTAATATGCACACGGTTAACAAAGCTTACACTGTATTAAAACAGGAAGGCTTTTTAAAGGTGGATCGGAGAAAGGGCGCTGTAATTGCACTGGACATTGATAAATTAAGATGTCTGGAAGAAATGAATGATGAATTACGGGTAATTCTTGCAAAAGGAATCTGTAAAGGGATTTCCAGGGAGGAAGTGTACCGGGTGGTGGACGAAGTATATAGAGAATTTGGAGGAATTTAAAATGCAGTCAGGTGGTTTTACGGATAAGGCAAAGACAGCGTTAATGCTGGCAAAGAAGGCAGCAGGAAGGATGTACGCCGGATATATAGGGACGGAGCATATTCTGGTAGGGCTGTTAAAGGAAAAGACCGGAGTTGCAGCCAGAGTGCTGGAGGAAAATGGCGCTGATGAAGAAAAAATCATGGAAATGATAAAAGAGCTGATCGTCCCGGAAACGACAGTATCTGTAAAAGAGCGGGAAGGATATTCTCCCAGAGCCCAGGAGGTTTTGGAAGAAGCACACAGACAGGCGGATCGTTTTGACGCTGAAAAAACCGGAACAGAGCACATTTTTCTGGCATTATTAAAAGGCGGTGAAAATGTGGCGGTGCGTCTGCTTAATACCCTGGGAATGTCCGTTCAAAAGCTGTATGTAGACACGCTGGTAGCAATGGGAGAAAACGGAGGACTGTACAAAGAAGACCTGGGCAAAAAGCAAAATAAAAAGAGCAGGCAGACGTCAACGCTGGAGCAGTACAGCAGAGATCTTACAGCGCTTGCAGCGGCAGGAAACCTGGATCCTGTGATTGGAAGGGAAAGTGAAATTAAGCGGGTGATTGAAATTTTAAGCCGCAGAACAAAAAATAATCCCTGCCTGATTGGAGAACCGGGGGTAGGGAAAACTGCTGTCGTTGAAGGTCTTGCCCTGCGCATTGTAGCAGGGCAAGTGCCCGCTACGGTGCAGAACAAAAGGCTGCTTACCCTTGATCTTTCAGGGATGGTGGCAGGATCAAAATACAGGGGAGAATTTGAAGAGAGAATCAAAAGAGTGATTCGCGAAGTACAGGAGGATGGAAATGTAATTCTCTTTTTGGATGAAATGCATACCATCATTGGAGCCGGCGGCGCAGAAGGGGCAATTGATGCATCAAATATTTTAAAGCCTTCGCTGGCAAGAGGTGAACTGCAGTTAATCGGAGCCACTACAGTGGCGGAATATCATAAATATGTGGAAAAGGATGCTGCTTTGGAGAGACGCTTTCAATCGGTTTACGTAGAAGAGCCTTCTATGCAGGAAGCGGTAAATATTCTTAAGGGAGTGGCGCCTAAATATGAAGAGCATCATAAGGTGACTATTACAGATGAGGCGATTCAGGCTGCGGTACAGTTGTCCCAAAGATATATTAATGACAGAAATCTTCCGGATAAGGCAATTGATCTGATTGATGAGGCAGCTTCCGCCCTCCGGCTTAAAAACATGCATACGCCTGAAAAATTAAAGGAAATGGCGGAGCGGATTTCACAGATTGATGAGGAAGTGGAGCAGTGCCTTAAGGAGCAGAATCTGGAAAAAGCTGCTTTGGTCAGGGCAGAACAGGAAAAGCTGATAAAGAAATATGAGCGCACCAAAGAAAAAATACGAAAAGAGCAGGCGGAAAGCGGTTTAGCTGTAGGAGAAAATGAAATTGCAGAAGTAGTGGCTTCCTGGACGAAAATTCCTGTGAAAAAATTGACAGAGAAGGAAAGCGAAAGACTGCTTAAACTGGAAAAGATTCTCCATAAGAGGGTGATTGGCCAGGAAGCGGCAGTTTCAGCCGTATCACGGGCGATTCGAAGAGGAAGAGTCGGCCTGCAGGATCCCAACAGGCCCATTGGCTCATTTCTCTTTTTAGGGCCTACCGGTGTGGGAAAGACCGAACTGAGCAAGGCTCTTGCAGAGGCCATGTTTGGTTCTGAAAGTGCTTTGATCCGTGTGGATATGTCAGAATACATGGAAGGCCATTCGGTATCAAAAATGATAGGCTCGCCTCCGGGCTATGTTGGTTTTGAGGAGGGAGGCCAATTAAGTGAAAAGGTTCGTAAAAATCCCTACTCAGTGGTATTGTTTGATGAAATTGAAAAGGCACATCAGGATGTGTTTAATGTGCTTTTACAGGTATTGGATGACGGGCATATTACAGATTCCAAGGGCAGAAAGGTCAGCTTTAAAAATACCATACTTATTATGACATCAAATGCCGGAGCACAGAGAATTATTGCACCTAAGAATCTCGGTTTCTTTGCGGAAACAACCAGGGAACAGGATTACGAGAAAATGAAAGCCGGAGTGATGGAAGAAGTAAAAAGGCTTTTTAAACCGGAGTTCATCAATCGTATTGATGAAATTATGGTATTCCAGCCGCTTACGGATAAGGAAATGCATGAGATTATAAATCTTCTTGCAGATAATCTGGCGGAAAGATGTGAAAAACAGATGCAGATCAGGCTGTCTTTAAGCAGCGCATTAAGAGAACACATTGTCAGTACTTATTCGGATGATAAGATGGGGGCAAGGCCGTTAAAGAGAGCGATTCAGAATGTGGTTGAGGACAAACTTGCCGAAGAAATACTGGAAGGCCGCATTTTGCGGGGGGATAAGGTGACAGCCGGATACCGGGAAGGAAAAGTAACATTTACAACAAAAAAATAATAAGATTTTGTAGAAAAACAGTGCAATTTGTATTATACTGTAGCTACAAACTATCAGGAGGAAATACAGATGGCAGTAGTAGTAGAATTGCTTCGCAGCGAGACGGATGGTGCGATCAGTTTTGGCAATCATAAGTTGCAGCAAAAGGCGAAAGTAGAAGATTTCGAGCACGAGGGGGATATTCTTAAGGTTAAGACTTATCAGGCAATGACCAAGCTTGAGAAAAATGGAATGTTTTTGTATGAGTCTGTACCTGGAACCAGTGTTCTTGCATTCCATGAAAGTGAAAAAGGAGTGGAATTTATCGCAGAAGGAAACGGAGATGCACAAATTACCATAGGCCTTATGGATGATACGGAATATGAAGTATTTGTGGGAGATGAGAGCATAGGCACTATGCGGACCGGTCTTGGCGGAAAACTGAGCTTGAGTGTAGAGCTGGAGGAAGATAAGGAAGTACCTGTAAAAGTCAGACAAGTCTAAAAGTTTAAACATGCCGGCACCGGAGATTTTCTCCGGTGCTTTGTATATCAATAAGCTGTCCTGCGAAGCTTACAGGCGCTTGATACAATGGGAAAAGGAAAAAGAAGATGGCAAAAGGAAAGACAACATCAGTATTTTACTGTCAGAGCTGTGGATACGAATCCTCCAAATGGATGGGACAGTGTCCGGGATGCAGGCAGTGGAATACTTTTGTGGAAGAGACGGTCAGCACAGCAGAAATAAAAAGCGGGATGGGAGCGCGCAAGCAGATTAAGGAAAAGGCACAGCCCCGTGTACTGTCCGAAATTACAATTAAAGATGAGGATAAGATTCTCACCGGAATTGGAGAATTGGACAGGGTGTTAGGCGGCGGGATTGTGCAGGGTTCGCTTACTTTGGTAGGAGGAGATCCGGGAATCGGAAAGTCGACTCTGCTTTTGCAGGTGTGCAGAAATCTGGCGGATGCCGGTCATAAGGTGCTATATATCTCCGGAGAAGAATCGGGAACCCAGATTAAAATACGGGCGGACCGTATTGGCAGCTTTTCAAAAAATATGCTGCTTTTGTGTGAGACCAGCTTGGAAACCATAGAGGAAGCCATTCGCAGTCAGGTGCCGGAAGTGGTTGTGATTGATTCCATTCAGACTATGTATAAGGACGGGATTTCCTCTGCACCGGGCAGTGTTTCCCAGGTAAGGGAATCAACTGCAGTGTTTCTTCAGCTTGCAAAGGGACTTGGCGTTTCTATTTTTATTGTTGGACATGTGACTAAAGAGGGAACTGTGGCAGGCCCAAGAGTTTTAGAACATATGGTAGATGCTGTTTTATATTTTGAAGGGGACAGACATGCCTCTTACCGTATTTTAAGAGGTGTCAAGAACCGGTTTGGCTCCACCAATGAGATTGGAGTTTTTGAAATGGAAGCGGCGGGACTTAGAGAAGTAATGAATCCGTCCGAATTTATGCTAAGCGGCAAACCGGAGGAGGCAAGCGGCTCTATTGTTGTATGCTCTATGGAAGGAACCCGTCCCATGTTGATTGAAATACAGGCTCTTGTGTGTCATACAAGCTTTGGCATTCCAAGGCGGCAGACCATTGGAACGGATTTTAACCGGGTAAACCTTTTGATTGCTGTTTTGGAAAAAAGACTGGGGCTTGCACTTGGAAACTGTGATGCCTATGTGAACATTGCAGGCGGAATCAGGATCACAGAGCCGGCAATTGACCTTGGAATTGCAATGGCTGTCGTTTCCAGCTTTAAAAATAAAAGCATTGATAATAAAATGATTGCCATAGGCGAAGTGGGATTAAGCGGTGAAGTGCGTGCGGTAAGTCAGATACAGGCGAGGGTACAGGAAGCCAGAAAACTTGGTTTTACTTCCTGTGTGATTCCGTCAGTATGTCTGGAAAGCGTAAAGGAAATAAAAGATATTAAAATAACAGGAGTTAAGACAGTAAAGGATGCAATGAACCTTTTGTAGACAGCAGTTTGCCGGAAAACGGACCAGGAAATGAAAATAAAGTATTCAAATTGAATATTTTATGGTAAGATAGTATGAAAATAAATTTTCTTACTTTGTATTTTGGCAGTGTCGCAGGCAATACCTGCGATATATATGGGGAATAATAAACTTTGCTTATACAAAAGGCTAAAGGAGGTATACGCAGTATTGCAGACATACCTGCAATGTGCAAAAGAAAAGAATGGAAAAGAAAAAATGGATCAGACACATTCCATTATTTATTCTGGAGTTTGTTGTGCTTGCGGCAGCGGCCTGTGTTTTATACATTACTCTTAAGGCAACTGATAAAGAAGGCGGTGCGGTTAAAGATAATCTTCAAAGAGAAAATATTGCCGTCAATGAAGAGGTAAAAGTAAAGATTGAAGAAACAGAAGAAGTAGGTCAGGACAGTGTCTATACAGGGGTTATCAATGTGGCGTTTTTTGGAGTAGATGCCCGGGATGGCAGTCTGGGAAAAGGAAACAGAAGTGATACCATTATGATCTGCTCTGTCAATATGGACACCCATGAGGTAAGGCTGATCTCCATATACAGGGATACTTATCTGAATTTGGGAAATGATGTTTACAAAAAATGTAATGCGGCATATGCAAGAGGCGGTCCGGAACAGGCCATTGGCATGATTAACACAAATACCGATTTATATGTGACTGATTATGTGACGGTAGGTTTTGAAGGACTGATGAAAGCTGTGGATGCATTAGGCGGTGTTGAAATGGATATTACGGAAACGGAAATGATTCATTTGAACAATTATCAAAGCACAATGGCAGCAGAAATGGGAATAGAATATACCCCTGTAACTACAGCAGGAATGCAGAATTTAAACGGGCTCCAGGCTACGGCCTACTGCCGGATTCGTTATGGCGGCGGGGATGATTTCAGACGTGCCGAAAGGCAGAGAGATTTATTAACAGCCATGATGGAAAAAGGAAAGACAGCTTCCATAAGCACATTGACAGAGGCTGTGAACGCAGTACTCCCCAATGTACAGACATCACTTGATATTGAAGACATTATTTCCATGCTTGGGGTACTGGCTGATTTTCAGGTGACTGTAAGTGATGGTTTTCCTTTTGAAGGGATGAGAAATGGCGGTACGATCAGGACGGAAGGCTCCTGCGTGGTACCTACTTCCCTGGAAGATAATGTTGTCAAGCTCCATCAGATGCTTTATGATGAAGAAAATTATGAACCATCTAAGGAAGTAAAGGAATTCAGCAGAATCATAGAAGAGGATACGGAAGATTATCTGCAGTATTGATGCTGTATTGACACTGGTATTGGTACTGACTTGAAACAGCTGATATTGAAACAGTTGACTTGAAAAAGTTGTTGACAGAGATATATATTATAAGCTATAATAGCATTCGGTGGTTTTAAGAAACCATCGATAAAGGGGCATAGTTCAAAGGTAGAACAGCGGTCTCCAAAACCGTCGATGTGGGTTCGATTCCTACTGCCCCTGCTTTATGAGGAAAATAGATGGAGTATCAGAAAGTCTTGATTTTATGGGATTTCCTGGTGCTTTCTTTTTAATTGTTATAAGGAATTAATTTAGAGAACGGAGGCAAATATGCTGACGCGGGAGCAGAATATATTTTTGGCAAAGAAAACTTTTGTAGAGTTAGTGTACAATACTGCGTATATTGAGGGATGCAATGTTACCTTTCCACAAACGCAGACTATTATTGATGGAGCTGTGGTAAATGGCGTAACAGTAGATGATATACAAACGGTTCTCAATTTACGTGATGCATGGAAATATTGTATAGAATCTATAGACACTCCGTTAAATTTAGAATATGTTTGTAAAATAAACGAATTTGTATCCAGAAATGAAAGTTTACAATGGGGAACATTGAGAACCGGAACTGTTGGAGTAGGTGAGTTTATTCCATTGATTCCGGTGAAGAATCAGGTGGTAGCTGAACTGAGCCGCATTATGGAAATAAATGACTGCGTGGAAAGAGCAATCGAATATTTTGCATATGCCTGCAAACAGCAGCTTTTTTGGGATGGAAATAAAAGGACATCTACGATAGTAGCCAGTAAGATTTTAATTGAATCAGGAAATGGCATTTTAACCATAGGGAAAGATAATGCAGAGGAATTTAATATTACTTTGAATAATTGGTATTTAAAGGATGAATTGCAGCCATTAAAAGATTGTTTGAAGAAATGCATAAAGACGTTAAAAATAACACCGTAGAAATACGGTGTTATTTCTATATAAGCTATGAATGTGATATCTCATTACAATCCAATGTGGATTCTCGTAAAATCAATTGAGGACGCAGAAGTGTTTTACTTACGGACACATGATTAATCAGGCTGTGCAGGGCCATATAACCGCATTTTCCCAGTTCAATTCGTTCCTGCCGGATGGTGGTCAGCATAGGCGTTATCCGGGAAGATAAAGGCAGATCATCAAAGCCGACTACACTGATATCTTCAGGAATCCGGTAGCCAAGCCGGTTGCATTCTTTGATTACCCCATAGGCAATCAAGTCGTTGCCGCACACAATGGCTGTGGCGCCATTTTTAAGAAAGGTGGATACAAAATATTTTGCAGATTCAGATACAAAGTAGCCATTGGCGATCAGCTTTTCATCTACTTCAAGGTCATGTGCCGCCATACTTTCGTAAAAAGCCTGCTGCCGGTGTTCTGTGACCATAGAGTGAAGAGAACCATTTAAAAAAGCTATTTTGTGGTGCCCCAGATTGACCAAATGCTCTACAGCAGCGTCAATTCCTTCAAAGCTGTCTGTGCCTATGTAGGAAACGTTTGGATTTTTTTTGATAAAATTATCAAAAAGAGCGGTGGCTACGGTAGTATGGTTTAATTGTGCCATCCACTCATCCTGAAGGGCAAATCCTACCAGAAAAGCACCGGAATACCCGTTTTTTAACATATATGTATCATATTTTTCCTTTTGCTGAAATTCAGGATTAACAGGAAGTATTGTTATATCCCATTTATCCCTGTAAGCAGCCTGTTTAAACCCTAGAACAATATCATAGCCAAAGTGCTCAGGTTTGGTATAATCCATGTTTTCAATAAAAAGGCAAAGCTTTTTATGCTCTTCCTTTTTCATTTTCTTAGTGGTATAACCCATTTCCACAGCAGTATCCAAAATCTGCTGTCTTAAGTCCTCACTTATGTCATTTGCTCCGTTTAGGCCCTTTGATACTGTGCCTAAAGAAATTCCCAGTTTGTTTGCAATATCTTTGATCGTAACCATTTAATCTACTTCCGCATTAGTAATATTTGTTTTAGTATATCGCATTTTGACAACACATTGCAAGTAACAGTTTTTCGACTTTATTCGTCCGATTGACAACAATAGGTTAAAGTGCTAAATTCAATGATAGAAAAATGTTTTCAGTAATTGCGAAATTTATAAATTGAATGAATATTCAGCCAATATTTCTGTTCAAATCCTGTTGCACCAGGCATTCCATCAAGCCAAAGAAAGCAGAAGTCAGTCGGGAAACGTCCTTCCTGCTTTCTATTGTCTTGATTACATGGTGCATAAGGCTTTTCACAGAAATATTGGCTGAATATTCCCACTATTTTATCTTTCGCAATTACCTGAAAAATGAATTAGGGAAAGGAGATCATTATGTCAGGGCATAAAAGAATGAGCATAAGATTTCTGGCATTGCTGATGGTGGTCAGTCTGTTACTTGCAGGGTGCAGGAATGGGAAGGAGATGCAGGGAGAGGCAGTTACTGACGAGCAGGAGGCGACAGGGGAGAAGGAACAGGAAGAGCGTCTGCCACAGGATCAGAATGCAGAGCCGGAAGGAAAGCAGGACGGTGGGCAGGATGGGCTGGTTCAGGAGGAGCCATTAAGTGAGCAGGAAATAGATGAAATCATTCAGGGATGGTCGGCGTGCAGCCTTGATCCTGTGCAGGTTACAATGGAGGACAATTTCCGTACTTATTATGAAGTGTTTGTGTATTCCTTTTATGATGGAAATGGGGATGGAATAGGTGATCTGCCGGGGCTTATCCAAATGCTTGATTATATTAATGACGGAAATCCTGAAACTACGTCTGATCTTGGGTGCAATGGAATCTGGCTGATGCCGGTTATGCCTTCGCCCACTTATCATAAATATGATGTAACAGATTATTATGCCATTGATCCGGAATATGGAACAATGGAGGATTTTGACGCACTGATAGCGGAATGTGACAAGCGTGGAATTAAGGTGATTCTTGATCTGGTAATCAATCACAGTTCTTCTGAACATCCCTGGTTTAAAGAAGCCTGCAGTTATCTGGTGGGGCTTGGGGATGGGGAACCTTCTTTAGAAGAGTGCCCTTATGTAGATTTTTATAATTTCAGCAAAGAACAGTTGGACGGATATAGTCAGGTGCCGGGAAGTGATGTCTGGTACTATGAAGCCAGATTTTATTATGGAATGCCGGACTTCAATCTTTATAATGAACAACTGCGGGAAGAAATCGGGGATATCGTTGATTTCTGGCTTGCCAAAGGGGTGGGAGGTTTCCGTCTGGATGCAGTGAAAGAATATGTTTCCAATGATCACAGGGCAAGCACGGAGATTCTTACCTGGTTTACGAATATGGTAAAAGAAAAGAAAGAGGATGCCTATCTGGTGGCGGAGGCATGGACAGATATTTCTGCTTACGCAGGGTACTATGACAGTGGAATCGACAGTATGTTTAACTTTGGGTTTGCAGACAGCGAGGGAATCATTGCAAACGTGGTGAAAGGAAATAAGCAGGCCGGCGAGTACAGCAGCTCTTTAGAGGAGATACAGGAGTTATTTGGAACGCATAACCCCGAATACATTGACGCACCTTTTTATACCAATCATGATATGGGGAGAGGCGCAGGATATTATGCGGGAGAATATTCTCCTGCTCAGACGAAAATGGCAGGGGCATTGAATCTGCTTATGACAGGAAGCGCTTTTGTATATTATGGCGAGGAATTGGGGATGAAAGGCTCCGGAAAGGATGAAAACAAACGGGCTCCCATGTATTTTTATGATGAGCCCGGGGCGGAGGGAATGTGTACAGGGCCTTTGGATATGGGATCTGTCACAATGAAATACGGAAGCCTTGAGCAGCAGAAGAAGGATCCATATTCTGTCTACTATTATTATAAAGAAGCAATCCGGTTAAGAAATGCATTTCCTGCAATTGTAAAAGGAAAAGTGGATAATCTGGAAAATTATTCAGATGAGACGCTGGCGGCATTTTCAAAAACTTATGAAGAAGAAAAAATATATATTTTCTGTAATATATCGCCTGAGGAAAGGACAGTTAATCTCTCAGAACTGCCGGAGGATACATTGCAGTTACAGTGCGGTTTGTATGTAGATGAAAACCGGGCGTCTTTAGATGCAGACACCCTTTCTGTTCCGGGATATGGAATTGTGATTTTAAAAGAATGAATACAGGCAAACAAAAAGCCCTGAGATTTCTCTCAAGGCTTTTTGTTTGTGTAAAAGGGGAATTCTTTCGGAATTGCTAATTGCAGAACTGGTCTTTCAACTCAGCTCTATTAAGATTATATTAATTTTAGAACTGAAAATCTATAAATATGTTGCTTAAATATAATAATATGTTGCTTGCAGGGCATTCTCATTTTAAGAGTGTACAATTTTTAATTTTATGGTAAGATAAAAGTGTATGTATATTTTGTAGTAAATACAAAAGTTTTGGGGAACGGAAGGAATGAAATTTTTATGGAAAATGAAAATGTCTACAGACAGGAAATGGTAAATAAATATCGGGATGCCATGAAGGATATGTTTCGTTATATTCCGTGGCTGGAACAGAAAGCGGGCAGTAAGATGGTACATATTTATTCAGGAGATAACCGCCCGGACAATTCGGTGCCAATTCCGGTATATGATGGTACGCTTTTAGGTTTTGTTAAGGACATGCAGAGAACCGGTTTGATGGACCGTAATTACAGGTATGTGTTCAGCCGCAAGAATATTACCAGTGAAAAGGATGAGATCAGGGTAATTGATGAAACGGAGTTTAAGGAAATAGAAGTTATTTTTGGGATTATGGCCAAATATGTGCTGGGGGGAATGACAAAAGGTATGCTCTGGCCCAGCGCAGTAGAAAATGGAGTATTTTTACATGGATTAAAGCGTATTAAGGAACTGCTTGATATTTGGGATGAACCTCTGGCATAGGAGATAGGTATGGGTGATAAATCAGCACAAAAGAAAAAGTTAATTGTTGAAACAGCAAGGCAGGTATTTAAGGAAAAAGGCTTTAAGGAAGTTACAATGAAAGATATTGTGGAGGCATGCGATATCAGCAGGGGGGGACTGTACCTTTATTTTCAAAATACCAGAGAAATTTTTGAAGAAGTGCTCAAGCTGGAGCAGGAGGATGCAGATGATGTGTTTGAAGCAGGCATTTCAAGGGAAGCAACTCCCTCAGATGTATTGGCTTTGTTTTTAAAAGAGCAGAAAAAGGAACTGCTTAACAGAAAGCATTCTTTAAACAAGGCTGTTTATGAGTACTTTTTTGAAAATCCTGTTCCAACGAAGGATAATCTTTTGAAAAAGCAATTTGATGCTGCGGTTTATATTATAGAAAAACTGATAGAAGCAGGGGTGGAAAGCGGGGAGTTTTATTGTGAAGACTCCAGAGGCGCGGCAAGAAATATTATGTATGTACTTGAAGGACTTAAGATTGCTTCTGAAACCAGAGGAATCAGTGAGACAATTGTAGACCGGGAGATCATGTATGTGATGCAGGGACTGATTGCAGAAGAATAATGGTCTGGGCAAGGGCTTAAGGATGCAGGGGTAAAGGTTATGATAGAAGAGGTTTTTTCAATAGAACTGCCGGTGGGGGAGAGGCTTGTCATTAATAAAAACAGAATGACGGGAAAACAGCCTGACAGTAAGCGACTGGCAATAGTTACCGGCATTCATGGAAATGAATTTGAAGGTCAGTTTGTCTGCTATGAGGTGATACGCAGGATTATGAAGGATAAGGGGAAACTGACGGGAACGGTGGATGTTTACCCTGCACTGAATCCCCTTGGACTGGATGTTGCCGCAAGAACAATCCCCAAGCTGAATATGGATTTAAACGGAATATTTCCGGGGAAGGAAAGCGGGACCACTATGGAACGGGTGGCAGCGGCGATCATTCGGGATATTTCCGGTGCGGATATGTGTCTGGATGTACATGCCAGCGACAGTTTTGTAAAAGAAATTCCACAGGTACGTGTTAATGAAAAGTTTGCGGAAAAGCTTCTTCCATTTGCAAGGCTTTTAAATACGGATATGGTCTGGATGAATGCATCCGCAACGGTTCATGAATCTACACTTGCCTATTCCATGAATATGCTGGGCGTGCCGGCTATGGTAGTGGAAATGGGAGTGGGAACGAGAATAGACAGAGGCTTTGGGATGCAGGTGGCGGAAGGCATTTTTCACTTAATGAGAGAACTTGGCATGTGGGAAGGGATGGTTGGTGAGATTCAATATCCTGCGATTTCCACAGACGGGGAAGTTGAATTTATACGTGCCGATATGAATGGCGTATTTCTTCCTGCCATCGCACATAATCATTACGTGCAAAAGGGGGATAAATTAGGAGAGATCATAAGTCCCCTGGAAGGACGCATTTTGTCGGAAATCAGGGCGGAAAAGAGCGGTCTGGTATTTACTTTAAGGGAGTATCCTTTTGTACAGGAGGGCGCATTACTGGCAAGAATACTTACAGGCATTGGGGAGGAATGATCATGTATAAAGAAGAAGTCTGCAGAGTTCACTCTTCCTATCGGGAGGATATGGTTGTACAGGGCTATTGCTTTGGAAGAAGAGACGCGGATCCGGCAGCATGTATTTTAGGTTCTGTTCGGGGAAATGAAATTCAGCAGATGTATATATGCTCTCAACTGGTCAGGGCATTGAAAGAGCTGGAAGCCAATGGCTGCGTGAATGCCAATAAAAAGATACTGGTAATACCTGTTGTGAACAGCATGGGACTAAATGTGGGCAGGCGGTTTTTTGGTGTGGAAGATGTTGATATTAACAGGTGCTTTCCGGGAAGAGCAGATGGAAATACTACTGAGCGGATTGCCTGCAATATTTTTTATAAGATTATGGAGTACAGTTACGGAATACAGCTTACCAGCTTTTATATTGAAGGAGAATTTGTTCCCCATGTACGGATGATGGAAACAGGATATCAAAATGCCTCTTTGGCAAATCTGTTTGGACTGCCTTATGTGATGATAAAAAAACCTTCTCCTCTGGATACAAAGACTTTAAATTATAATTGGCAGAATGACATGACAGCGGCTTTTTCCGTGTATACAAATAAAAATGATTCTGTTGATGAGGCGAGTGCAAAGCAGTCGGTTGCCGCAGTGCTCCGTTTTTTGACCAGAATGGGCATTATAAGGTACGAAAGCCACAGCGGTTATATCAGCCATGTGATTTTAGAGCAGGATCTTATGGATGTATTTGTAGAATCGGGAGGACTGTTCAGGGGACTGGTTAAGCCCGGAGAGGATGTAAGGTATGGATATCCCCTGGCGGAAATACTTGATCCCTATGAAGGCTATATTAAGGAAATCATAAAGGCGCCTACGGACGGAATCGTATTTTTTGCACATACACAGGCTCTGATCTCTCAGGGAGATGTGGCATACCGTCTGATTCACAGGCTTCATCAGTAAACGGAATATCCCGGCAATATTATGGCCGGTCTTGCAAAATACAATGAAACCAGTATAATAAAAGTGTTACACAACAAAACAAAACGGAGGATAATTAATCTCATCATGGGAAACGTAAAACGTATCTATGTAGAAAAGAAAGCTCCTTTTGCGGTAAAGGCAAAAGAATTAAAAGAGGAAATCAGCAGTTATCTGGGAATTACAGGTATTCGTCAGGTTCGCGTACTTATCCGCTATGATGTGGAAAACCTTTCGGAGGAAACTTTTGAACGGGCGCTTAAAGGTGTGTTCGCAGAACCGCCTGTTGATATTTTATACAGGGAATCGTTTGAAGTTCCTGTGGATGGACAGGTGTTCAGTGTGGAATATCTGCCGGGGCAGTTTGACCAGCGGGCAGATTCCGCCATACAGTGTGTGAAGTTTCTTAAAGAGGATGAGGAACCTATCATTCACACTGCTGTTACCTATTTGATTATTGGTGAAATTTCTTCTGAAGAATTTGAAAGCATAAAAGCATACTGTATTAATCCGGTTGATTCCAGAGAAACAGGGATGGAAAAACCGGATACGTTGATTGCAGAATACGACGATCCTGCTGATGTGATTATATTTGACGGATTTACCAGTATGGAGGAAGAAAAGTTACGGGAGCTGTATGAAAGCCTGGAACTGGCCATGACCTTTAAGGATTTCCTCCATATTCAGAACTATTTTAAAAATGAGGAACATAGAAACCCTACTATGACAGAAATACGGGTGTTGGATACCTACTGGTCAGATCACTGCCGGCACACCACTTTTTCTACGGAGCTTAAGGAGATTGAATTTAAGGAAGGTTATTACAGAACGCCCATTGAGACCACATATCAAAGCTATCTGGATACCAGAAGCGAAATATATGCAGACAGAAATGATAAATTTGTCTGTCTGATGGATTTGGCATTGATGGCAATGCGCAAATTGAAAAAAGACGGAAAGCTGCAGGATATGGAGGAGTCTGATGAAATTAACGCCTGTTCTGTTGTGGTTCCTGTGGAGGTGGATTACGGGGATGGTCCTGTTAAAGAAGAGTGGCTGGTATTTTTCAAAAATGAAACCCATAATCATCCTACGGAAATAGAACCCTTTGGCGGTGCGGCCACCTGTCTTGGGGGTGCAATCAGAGATCCTTTATCAGGCAGAGGATATGTTTATCAGGCCATGCGCATTACCGGTGCGGCCGATCCCACGGTTCCGGTATCCGAAACCTTAAAAGGAAAATTATCCCAGAAAAAGCTGGTACGTGGTGCAGCCGACGGATATTCTTCCTATGGAAACCAAATCGGACTTGCCACAGGTTATGTGAAGGAAATTTATCATCCTGATTATGTGGCAAAACGTATGGAGATTGGCGCTGTTATGGGCGCTGCTCCAAGAAAAAACGTAATTCGGGAAACTTCCGATCCTGGAGATATCATTATTTTACTTGGGGGAAGAACAGGGCGTGACGGTTGCGGCGGTGCAACCGGTTCTTCCAAGGTACATACGGAAAGTTCAATTGAAAAGTGTGGAGCAGAGGTGCAGAAAGGAAATGCTCCTACGGAACGTAAAATACAGAGACTTTTCCGAAGAGGAGAGGTCAGCAGGATTATTAAGAAATGTAATGACTTTGGGGCAGGCGGCGTATCTGTGGCAATTGGCGAGCTGGCAGCAGGCCTTATAGTGGATCTTGACAAGGTGCCTAAAAAGTATGCAGGTCTTGACGGTACCGAGCTGGCAATTTCCGAATCACAGGAAAGAATGGCAGTGGTAGTTGCTAAAGAGGATGTGAATACCTTTTTGGAATATGCCGCAGAAGAAAATCTTGAGGCGGTGCCTGTTGCAGTAGTTACCAGAGATCCCAGACTGGTGCTTAAATGGCGGGGAAAAGAAATTGTCAATATTTCCAGAGCATTTCTTGACACCAACGGAGCCCATCAGGAAACAAAGGTAAGTGTGGATATTCCGGAACAGGAAGAGAACTACTTAAAGAAGATTGCGGCAGAAGGGGTACAGAAGGCACTGGAGGCTCAGGATATAAAAGGCGCATGGCTTACCCTGTTAAGCGACCTTAATGTATGTTCACAAAAAGGGCTTGTGGAGATGTTTGATTCTTCCATTGGTGCGGGAAGCGTACTGATGCCCTATGGAGGTAAATATCAGCTTACGGAAACCCAGGTTATGGCGGCAAAGCTTCCTGTTTTAGAAGGAAAAACAGATACGATTACCATGATGAGCTATGGATTTGATCCATATCTTTCCAAGTGGAGTCCTTATCATGGAGCTGTTTATGCGGTTACGGAATCTATGGCTAAAATTGTGGCAGCAGGCGGTGATTTCAGCAAAATCCGTTTCACCTTCCAGGAATATTTTAAGCGAATGACCTCTGATCCGGAAAGATGGGGGCAGCCTTTTTCAGCGCTCCTTGGCGCTTATGACGCACAGATTGGATACGGACTTCCTTCCATTGGAGGAAAGGACAGTATGTCAGGTACTTTTAACGATATTGACGTGCCGCCCACGCTGGTATCTTTCGCAGTTGATATAGGGAAAAAGAATGAAATAATCACACCGGAATTAAAGGAAGCAGGGGATGAACTGATTCAATTCTGGTTTGATAAGGATGAATATGATATTCCGGTTTACGATCATGCAATGAGCACTTACAGCTATATTACCGGGCTAATGCGGGAAGGCAGAGTAAAAGCGGCCTATGCTCTTGACTCAAAAGGGCTTTTGGCGGGGATAAGCAAGATGGCTTTCGGCAATCAGTCAGGCGTCAGATTTATGGAAGAATTAAAGGCAGTGGATTTATTTGAAAACTGCCTGGGAGATATTGTACTTGAAATGAGCAGTGCAGACGCGGCGGCTCTGTTTGAAGAAAAGGAAAATGGCGGCGAAGCTGAAAAGCTGAACTTCCGAAAAGTGGCGGATGTAAACGATGAGAAGGCATTTACTTATCAAAATGTAACTGTAACTATGGAGGAAGCCTTAAACGCATGGAAGTCCAAACTTGAAAAAGTATTCCCCACCAAAGCGGAAAAAGGTGCTGAGCCGGTAGAAAGCAGGATTTTTAAGGCGGAGCATGTTTATGTGTGCAGGCATAAAAAAGCAAAACCTACGGTATTTATACCGGTATTTCCGGGAACTAATTGTGAATATGACAGTGCAAAGGCCTTTAAGAAGGCTGGAGCGGAAGTGATTACCAGAGTATTTAAGAATCAGTCGCCAGAGGAAATCAGAGAGTCTGTTGAGGTATTTAAAAAGGATATCGACCAGTCACAGATTATTATGTTCCCCGGAGGATTTTCAGCAGGGGATGAACCCGATGGAAGCGCCAAGTTTTTTGCAGCAGCTTTCCAGAATGCTCAGATTAAAGAAGCAGTTATGAAGCTGATCAATGAAAGAGACGGCCTGGCTCTTGGTATCTGTAACGGATTCCAGGCCCTGATTAAGCTGGGGCTGGTGCCTTATGGAGAGATTACAGGGCAAAAGGAAGATTCTCCTACACTTACCTTTAATACCATCAACCGTCATATTTCCAAGATGGTGTACACAAAAGTAGTTTCCAATCAATCTCCCTGGCTGCAGAAAGCAGTACTTGGGCAAACCTATGTAACGCCTGCTTCTCATGGAGAAGGAAGATTTGTAGCATCAAAAGAATGGCTGGAAAAGCTTTTTGCAAATGGACAGGTGGCAACCCAGTATGCAGATTTAAATGGCAGTGTATCAATGGATGAAGAGTGGAATATCAATGGTTCCTATGCCGCCATTGAAGGGATTACGTCGCCGGATGGAAGAATTTTGGGAAAGATGGCGCATGTGGAGCGCCGCGGCGATGGTGTGGCAGTAAACATTTATGGAGAGCAGGATCTTAAGATATTTGAATCAGGAGTGGAGTATTTTAAGTGAAATACCCTGCATCAGTCGCCAAGGTCATGCAAGTATGACTTTGGCGACTGCTCGCGGGAATAAAAATTATGGTTGAGGCAGGGTAACGCTGAAAGTGGTCATTTCATTTTCACTGGATGCGTTTATGCTGCCTCCATGTAGTGTTACAATTTCTTTTGCAATGGCAAGCCCTAAGCCCGCACCTCCGGTGTTGGTGCTTCGGGCTTCATCCATTCGGAAGAACTTTTCAAAAATGGCATTTAACTTTTCCTGTGGGATACTCTTTCCCTGATTGATAAAGCAGATAAAAATGTCTTTTTCCCGCTTGCCTGCATAAACTTTGATTGGGGAGTTGGGATAACTGTAGGATATGGCATTTTTCAGAATATTATTGAAAACCCTTGCCAGCTTGACGGAATCGCCATAAACAGTCAGATCCTCTTCTGCCTGTAGCTCTATGGTATTTCCATGATCGGAAAGAAGGGGATAAAATTCGTCAGTTAACTGTACCAGCATAAAGGACAGGTCAATGGTTTCTTTTTCAAGAATAATTTCCTGTAGATTATAACGGGTGATTTCAAAAAATTCATTGATCATTTTTTCAAGGCGAAGCGCCTTTTCCAGTGTAATATGAATATATTTTTTCCGTTGTTTTTCCGGCATATCTGCCGCTTCTTCCAACAAATCCAAATAGCCGATCACAGAAGTGAGAGGTGTTTTTAAATCATGGGCAAGATAGGCAATCAGGTCGTTTTTCCGTTCTGTTTCTGTTTTTACTGCCTGCTCGTGACGCTGCATAGTGGATTTTAATTGTACAATCTGTGTGGCCACTTCAGCATAAGAAGGGGGAAACACATCATCAGAATCAATGTCATGATGAATATAGGCATGCAGCATCCGGCTGGTTCTTGAAATGGATTTGCGTACCTGCAGTCTGGCATAAAAATGTGCGGCCAGATAGACAGAGAGGACAAAAAGTACCAGAAGAAATAAAAACAAAGTGAGAAGAAAGTGTTTTAACTGGGGCCAGATGGGTGTATATATAATTCTGATCTCGTTGGTTTTTGGATCTTTCAGGGATTCCATCTGGAAATAATTTTTAGAAAACCAGTCGAGAAATGAACCGTTGAGAACCACATCTGTAAGATAGTAAATGCCATAGCCGATGCCCAGTGCAAGGCCAAGGAAGAGGATTAGCACTATGAAAAATTTTGTTTTATCCTTAGCCTTCAATTTTGTACCCACACCCCCAGATAGTTTTAATGTATTTTGGATCTTCAAAAGAATCATTCATTTTTTCACGCAGATGCCTGATATGCACTGTGATGGTGTTGTTGCTTTTGCTGAAATATTCTTCACCCCAGACGGAATGGAACAGTTCTTCCGCGCTGATAACCTGACCTTTTTTCTGACACAGAACATAAAGAATCGTAAATTCCGTGGGGGTTAAGGATAAAGGCCTTTCATCCAGGGTGCATTCATGGGTTAAATTGTTCAGCATAAGCCCGCCATGAATGATGATGTTTGAATCATCATTATTAGCCGAGATCTGATTATATTTTTTATATCTTCGAAGCTGCGCTTTTACCCGGGCAATCAGCTCTAAGGGACGGAAGGGCTTGGTCATGTAATCGTCAGCGCCCAAGGTCAGTCCGGTGATCTTATCAGTTTCAGCTTCCTTGGCAGTAAGCATGATAATAGGGTAATTGTGATGCTCCCTGATTTTCTGGCAGAGCTTAAAACCATCCATCCCCGGCATCATAACATCTAAAATGGCAAGGTCAAACTCCATTGTTTCTGCAAGACGACAGGCTTCTATGGGATCATAAAAAGAATAGACGGTATAATCGTCACTTTGTAAATAGAGGGTAATTAAATCTGTAATTTCTTTTTCGTCATCAACAACTAGTATTTTTTCACTCATAAGTATACCTCCATAAAAATATTATAATAAATGGAGAAGCATGTCAATTACACATGTTATAAGTTGTAGACATTTATGTGTGTAATAAGTATAATGAAATTCTAAAGGATTTCACTCCCGTGGGCAACGGGCAGGCGGACATGCCGGCATGTCCATTTGTCCAAGTTGCAGGGAATGTGACAACAGTACGGAAAGAAGGAGCAGTATGGAGCAGAATAATGTAATGGAGTGGATAAGGAATTTATGTACATATGCAGGGGAAAGCAATATATTTGCGGAGGAATTTTTTCAAAAATTAATGCAGAATAAAGAAGTTTATGAAGAATTTGTCTACTTTATGGAAAACGGAAATTTTGCCTGCAGAACAAATGTGGAGGGATATACGGTGGTGGATGTAATGATCTGGCAGATGGATCATTTTAAGGCAAGACTGGATCAGGATAACAGCGGCACCAGGCAAAATGGGGACAGGATGGTCCTGCTGGCCTTCAATACATTTTTAGATATGGCAAAAGAGCCTGATCAGTATATTCGGAAAATGCAGGGGGAGACGGGGACGGATTATCCGGAGAAGTATTAGGAGAGTATGGGAAGGAAGTAGTGGGGACGGGGAATAGTTCAGCTTCAGTACTTCGCAGCTCACAGTTCAGTGCTCATTCATTCGTAAAAGCGTCTGCTTGCGTAGCCGGCGCCGCTTAAAGCGGCTCACCTTTTACTT
>VSNT01000007.1:0-24878 GCA_009774465.1 Lachnospiraceae bacterium | reverse complement strand
CATTAATGGGCGCTCCGCTCATGAAAAAATGATAACAGTGCTTTGGATGCGAGCATCCACGCCCAATTATCATTTTTCATTCGTAGTCCACAGTTCAGCCGCCCATTCATTCGTAAAAGCGTCTGCTTGCGCAGCCGGCGCCGCTTAAAGCGGCTCACCTTTTACTTCATTAATGGGCGCTCCGCTCATGAAAAAATGATAACAGTGCTTTGGATGCGAGCATCCACGCCCAATTATCATTTTTTCATGGCTGAACTGTGGGCTAAAAGTGTAGTCTTCTTCTGACTGCATCGCGTAAGCGGCGTCTTGACAGGACGGTAATCAGGGCGATTGCAATAACGCTGCATACAGTAAGAACGATTGCCGACCACATTAATTTAAGGGGCGAATCTGTGTAATTGTCAATTAACAGCTCAATGCCCACGCATAGTATGGCAG
The DNA here is from genome assembly GCA_009774465.1 of Lachnospiraceae bacterium. Classification (GTDB taxonomy): domain Bacteria; phylum Bacillota; class Clostridia; order Lachnospirales; family Lachnospiraceae; genus Suilimivivens. The sequence goes on along the minus strand of VSNT01000007.1, from coordinate 24,440 downwards.
CTTCCAGAAAGAAATAGAGCGCGGTGGTGATATAGGAAACAGGAAAAGAACGGAGTAAAAGTGCAAATATTTCTATTAGTATTGTTACCAGCAATGTAATCGGAAGCGCCAGTTCATGAAACCATCTGTCGGAGGCGGTGTTAAAGGTAATCATATACAGGTAAAAACCTGCGGCGATACCGTCGAACAGCAGGGAAATGTAAATGGGAAGCCGGGTATAGACAAGCACCGGAATAAGCACCACAAATAAAATCAGACAGGCGCCGATAATAAATAATGACCAGGGTGTCTGGGAAAATACAAAAAGATTCAGTAAAAGGCAGCATAAGGAGGTGGCGGTCAAGGAAATTGTAGAAAGTATTGCCAGATCCTTTCTTTTTACCACATCTACCTGCCCGCGTTCTTTGGGGTAAGGAGAAGTCCTGGTAATCGCTTCCAGTTTGGAAGGATTAATTACAGGAGTATTACAAAGCGGGCACTTCCCAAGGGAAGCATCCAGCTCGACACCGCAGTTTACACAATATGACATAGTTTAATTCCTTTCTTTTATAACTTAAGTAATTGCTTTAGATAAGGTAGAGGGAATATTCAGATAATATTTCTGTGAAAAGCCTTATGCACCATGTAGTCAAGACAATAGAAGGCAGGAGGGACATTTCCCGACTGACTTCTGCTTTTAACATAAGGATGGTGCGCGAAGCGGGACATCCGTTGTTTGGCTTGCCGGAATGCCTGGTGCAACAGGATTTGAACAGAAATATTATCTGAATATTCATTTACCTTATACGCTTTGCCATTTTCTAAATGTGATTAAAGAATGTATCTAAATCTTCCCGGTTACTTTCAATGGTTACATGAACCCCATCAGCAACCAGTTTCCTGAAAAAGTATCGTTCCACATCAGTTTCCATAATGTTGCTGGCAAAGTTAATGGTAAGCGTATCTTCAAAGCTGATTATGGCACAGTTGGTGCGGGAGGAAAAGGGCTGCCCCATGTAGATATCAAAGCGGTCAATAAAGGGCAGCATGTCTTCCGGAACTTTAAGCGCTCCCATGTTGGTAAGGCCGGCGGAAGAATTTTTATCCTGAACTTTGGTATAAAACTGCCGCACCACAAAATCCTTGATGAAAAGAGGAACCACCCGGATAAAGGAGTTTTGCTGGGTACGTGCGTTGGTGGTAATATCTCCTTTTAAAAATTTTTCGTTGATATAGTAACGCATATAGTTATGAACCTGAATTACGATTTCCTCAAAACTGTATTCGCCAAGCCTTGGATCAATGGAAGGATAAACCATAGTAATAAAATTGCGCAGGGTTTTTGAGGGGAAAAAACGTCTTAAATTTACCGGCATGGCAATCTTAACCGGCCGCAGATGTATGTGGCGCTCTTTCTTTTGCTTTTGAAGCAGGGCATATAAAAGCACCGCATTCAAGTATTCGGTAATGGTTGCATTGTATTTTTTTGCGACAGCCATTACCTGTTTGACAGACAAAATACCGTCAATTACATTGAAGGTATAAAATGGCTCTCTGGTGCCTCTGACTCTGTAGGTCTTTTCTCCCGGGCGGGGCGGACATACTTTGGCATTGGCGTAGCGCATATAGGCATCTTCCAGCTCCTCGGGATCAGGCGGCTCATTTACGTCTTTGACAAAATACTGATTGGAGATCTGATGTCCCAAAAGTCTTAAGTATACAGCAGTGATTGTCTGCAGCACATACATACCGCCGGTACCGTCGCCAAGGCAGTGATGCGCCTCTAAGGAAATTCTGCAGCCATAATAATAAATCCGCAGCAGATAACGATTGCCGGCTTTAAAGGGCATAGGCATGCAAAAATTGCGGATATCCTTCTGAACAAAGGGGCCGGGGCGGTTGTTTGGCTCCAGATAACGCCAGAACAATCCCTTCCGGATTGCAGTTTTATAGGTGGGAAAACGGGTGAGAGCAACATTTACCGCCTGCTGCAGGATATCTGGCTTTACAGGTTCCTTTAAAACAACGGATAACCGGTAGACAGAAGAAAAATCCCTTCTTTGCAGGGTAGGATAAACGATAGCGGACAAATCAAGTTTGTACCAGATTTTAGGCTCCTGGCGATTGCCTTTTTTTGTATTTTTCAAATAAAAATTTCCTTTATGCTTCATATATTTTGCCAATTGTTTAAGGGAATTGTTTTAGATATAAGTTAGTATACCACAAAACAAAAAGAATGTGTTAAAATAGGAAAGAAACTTTGAAAAGGAGTATAAGTTACAGTTATGGCAAGGAATCAGAACAGGATGGCCCTGATCAGGAAAGTACATGGAATGATAGACAACCAGGATCTTGAAAAGCACCGTCATTCTCAGGATCAGGTGGGCGCTCTTTTGGGCAGTTCAAAAGAACGGGTGATTCAGAGTGTAAAAATCGGAGATATGGACGGGGAATGGGTATCTGTCAACCGGGTTCATATGAAAAAATATGTAATTTTATACTGTCATGGAGGAGGATATTCTACCGGAAGCAGTCTGTATGCAAGGATTTTAACCACCAAGCTGGCAGAAAGTACCTCTATGGACGTACTTTGCTTTGATTATCGCCTTGCGCCGGAAAATCCTTATCCGGCAGCCTGTGAAGACGCTATGAAAGCATGGGATTATCTGATGCTTTTAGGGTATGGGGCGAGAGATGTGATTGTAGCAGGGGATTCCGCCGGCGGTAATCTGGCATTGTCCCTGGTGCATAAATTAAAACAGCAAAAACGTCTGCTGCCCAGAGGACTGGTACTTTTATCGCCCTGGACAGATCTCACATCCTCAGGAAAAACACATGAAACAAGAGCGGGGGTAGATCCTGTTCTGGATGCGGAATATTTAAAACGGATGATTCGTAATTATGTGAAATCCGGGGTTAAGGAGGATGGAGAACCAAAAGAAGAAGATTTGAAAGATCCCATGATATCCCCATTGTTTGGAGAATTTTCCGGTTTTCCGCCAACTTATATTCAGGCAGGAGACAATGAAATTCTTTTGTCAGATTCTCTTATGCTTCACGAAAAGATGGTACAGGCCAATGTGCCCGTTAAGATAGATGTTTTTAAAGGAATGTGGCATGTATTTCAGATGTCCCCCTTTAAAACAGCATATGAAGCAATGGAAAAAAATGCCGAATTTATTTTTGATATCTGTCGTTGAAAAAAGGAATTTAATTATTTGTACCGAATAATGATATTAGGAAGTTCTTTGAGTGGGAAAGCAGGAGCTATAAATGAACATACGAGAAAATCTGGAACAGCTTGAAATGGAATATTTAAGTCCTTATGCTGCTCATAGTGCAGCTTCAAGAGGAAGGCTGCGCAGGGAGGATGAGTGTGATATCCGCCCCGTTTATCAACGTGACAGGGATCGGATTCTGCATTCTAAATCCTTTAGAAGGCTGAAAGATAAAACCCAGGTTTTTTTATCCCCGGAGGGAGATCACTACAGAACAAGGCTTACCCATACGCTGGAGGTGTCTCAGAATGCAAGAACCATAGCCAAGGCGCTTCGCATGAATGAAGATCTGGTTGAGGCCATTGCACTTGGCCATGATCTTGGCCATACGCCTTTTGGTCATGCCGGGGAAAGAGCTTTAAACGCAGTTTGTCCTTATGGATTTTGCCATAGTGATCAAAGTGTGAGAACAGTGGATCTTCTTGAAAAGAATGGTCAGGGACTAAATCTGACAATGGAAGTCAGGGATGGAATACGAAATCACCAGACCAAGGGAATGCCATTTACACTGGAAGGAAGGATTGTCCGTTTTTCAGATAAAATTGCCTATATTCATCATGATATGGATGATGCCATCAGGGCAGGTATTTTAAAGGAATCGGATGTGCCAAAGGAAATTGGAGATGTGATTGGCTATACCACCGGAGAGCGGCTGGATCACTTTATTCATGATCTGGTATCTACCAGCTATGAAAAAGATGATATTATGATGTCCCCTCCTGTTTCTGAGGCAATGAAGAATCTTCGCAGATTCATGTTTGAGAGAGTTTACCAGAATAAGGATGCCAAAAGTGAAGAGGGTAAGGCGGAAATGCTGATACAGACGCTTTATAATTATTACAGGCATCATTTGGAGAAGCTGCCGGAGGATTATGGAAATTTAATCAGACGGGGTGAGGCGGAGGAATTGGTGGTTTGTGATTACATAGGCGCCATGACGGATCGCTTTGCAATTGCAAAGTATGAGGAAATTTATATTCCAAAGTCCTGGCATGGATAATGATATGTTTTCAGGGCAGTGCATGTGGGAAAGGCATAGGAAAAATGTATTATCCCGACGAGTTAGTTGAAGAAGTACGAATGAAAAATGATATAGTGGATGTTGTTTCAGGGTATGTGAGAATCCAGAAAAAGGGAAGCAGCTATTTTGGACTCTGCCCTTTTCATAATGAAAAGTCTCCTTCCTTTTCCGTGTCCCAAAGCAAGCAGATGTATTACTGCTTTGGCTGTGGAGCCGGGGGAAATGTATTTACTTTTATTATGGAATATGAAAATTATTCTTTTCCAGAGGCAATCAAATTTCTTGCCGACCGGGCCGGAGTGAATCTGCCTGAGGCGGAATACAATGAGGAAGCGCGGAAAAAGGAAAGCAGGAGGACGAAGCTTTTAGAGGTAAACAAAGAGGCGGCAAAATATTTCTATTACCAGCTTCGCTCAGAAAGAGGACAGGCCGGTTTTCGTTACCTGCATGGAAGAGAATTATCCGATGAAACCATAAAGAAATTTGGTCTTGGATTTGCCAATGTGACCAGTGATGATCTTGTAAGGTACTTAAAGAGCAAAGGGTATGAGGATAAACTGATTCTGGAGGCCGGTCTTGCCAGTTTTGATGAGAAATTCGGTCTTCATGACAAATTCTGGAACAGAGTGATGTTTCCCATTCAGGACAGCAATCATAGGGTAATAGGATTTGGCGGACGGGTTATGGGAGATGGTAAGCCTAAGTACTTGAATTCTCCGGAAACCATGATCTTTGATAAAAGCCGGAATTTGTATGGACTTAATTTTGCCCGCACGTCAAGAGCGGGAAATATTATTTTATGTGAAGGCTATATGGATGTGATTGCCATGCATCAGGCAGGGTTTACTCAGGCGGCAGCATCCCTTGGAACTGCCTTTACAGCAGGACAGGCTAATTTGTTAAGGCGCTATGTAAATGAAGTGATTCTGGCTTATGACAGCGACGGGGCAGGAGTTATGGCGGCGCTTCGGGCAATCGGTATCTTAAAAGAAGTAGGACTTACCGGAAAGGTTTTAAACTTGGAGCCTTATAAAGATCCCGACGAATTTATAAAAAACAGGGGGAAGGATGCTTTTGATTTAAGGATTAAGCAGGCGGAAAACAGCTTTTTCTTTGAACTGCGTATGCTTAAGAGAGATTATGATTTAAATGATCCTGAGTCAAAAACCAGATTCCACAGGGAGATTGCTAAAAAACTATGTGGCTTTTCCGAGGAAGTTGAGCGGGAAAATTATATTGAGGCGGTGGCGGAAAAATATCATATCGGATATGACAGTCTGCGGAAACTGGTGCTTTCCTATGCGGCGCAGACCGGACTTGCATCCCCTGCAGTAAGACCTAAATCAGGCATTCAGACCAGGAAAGATCCGGAAGAAAATAAGAAAAAGCCCCAAAAGCTTTTGCTTACATGGCTGGTGGAGGAGCCAAAGGTCTACTCCAAAATAAAGAAATATATTTCTCCGGAGGATTTTACGGAAGATTTATATAAAAAAGTAGCCGAAAAGCTTTTTGCTGACTTTGAAGCCGGCACTGTTCATCCGGCAGCGATAATAAGTCTGTTTACGGATGAGGAGGAACAAAGAGAGGTGGCGGAAGTATTTAACACCAGGCTGCCCCGGCTTGAAACAAAGTCCGAACAGGAAAAAGCATTTCACGATATCGTGCTTGCAGTCAAACGAAGCAGTCTGGAGTACTCATCCAGCCGGCTGGGGGGTGACATTTTGGCCTTAAATCAGGTGATTGAAGGGAAAAAGGCACTGGAAGAACTTAGCAAAACGCATATTTCGCTGGATTAAGGCTAATAATGGTAATGTTTAGAATATCAGGAAGGACGGAAAACCGAACATGGATGAAAACACACAGGCAAAGTTTGATGAGAAATTAACCGGACTCTTAGCTGTTGCCAAAAAGAAAAAAAATGTATTAGAGTATCAGGAAATTGTGGATTATTTTGCTGATGCTACATTAGGTGAGGAACAATTTGATAAAATCATCGAGGTGTTGGAGCAGAATAACGTGGATATTCTGCGTATTACCGAGGATGATGAAGTGGATGCCGAGGAGATCGTTTTATCCGAAGAGGATGAAGTGGATGTGGAAAATATTGATCTTTCGGTGCCTGACGGAATCAGTATAGAAGATCCTGTCAGAATGTATTTAAAGGAAATAGGAAAAGTGCCTTTATTAAGTGCGGAGGATGAGATTGAATTTGCGCTTAAAATGGAAGCTGGTGTGGTGGCCCAGGAAAAGATTGCAATCCTTGAAAAGAGAATTGGTAATGTAGATGAGGCGGAAGAGGCGGAGATCAGGGAAGAAATCAACTCTCTGAAAGAGGAGCTGGAAGCTGGTGATGAGGCGAAAAAGAGGCTGGCAGAGGCAAACCTTCGTCTGGTGGTCAGCATTGCCAAAAGATATGTGGGACGTGGAATGCTTTTTCTTGATTTAATACAGGAAGGAAATTTAGGTCTGATTAAGGCAGTGGAAAAATTTGACCACCGCAAGGGATTTAAATTTTCCACCTATGCAACATGGTGGATTCGCCAGGCAATTACAAGAGCAATTGCCGATCAGGCCAGAACAATCCGTATCCCAGTGCATATGGTGGAAACCATCAATAAACTGATTCGTGTCAGCAGACAGCTTCTTCAGGAACTTGGGCGTGAACCTACTCCCGAGGAAATTGCAGAGGAAATGAAGCTTCCTGTGGAGCGTGTTCGTGAAATTTTAAAGATTTCTCAGGAACCTGTTTCATTGGAAACCCCTATTGGGGAAGAAGAAGATTCACATCTGGGCGACTTTATACAGGACGATAATGTTCCTGTTCCCGCAGATGCAGCAGCCTTTACCCTGTTAAAGGAACAATTGGTAGAGGTGCTCAGTACATTAACGGAAAGAGAGCAGAAGGTTTTAAGGCTTCGTTTTGGTCTGGATGACGGACGCGCCAGAACACTGGAAGAGGTAGGCAAGGAGTTTAATGTTACAAGAGAGCGTATCAGGCAGATTGAGGCAAAGGCGCTCCGTAAGCTGCGTCATCCCAGCAGAAGCAGAAAATTAAAGGATTATCTGGATTAATGGCAGAAAATATAGTTTTATCCGCCAGAATGCAGGCTGTGGCAGACATGGTTAAAATTGGGAACCGGGTTTGCGATGTAGGCTGTGATCATGGGTATGTGTCCATTTATCTGGTTCAGCATGGGATTGCGCCAGGTGTGCTGGCAATGGATATCAACAAAGGGCCGCTGCAGCGGGCGGAAATACATGTAGCCCGGGCGGATCTTTCAGAGTACATAACGCTGCGGATTTCGGATGGACTTGACAACTATCAGATTGGAGAGGCACAGACATTGGTCTGTGCAGGCATGGGAGGAAGGCTGATACAGAAGATTCTGGAAAAAGAGCCGGAAAAGACAAAAAGTTTTGCCCAGATGATTTTGCAGCCTCAGTCAGAACTTTTGGCATTTCGAAGATTTCTGCGGAAAATGGGATATTCTATTGTCCGGGAAGATATGATATTGGAAGAAGACAAATTTTATCCGATTATTGAAGCAGTGCCGGAGATGCAGAGGCAGTGGGAAGAAGATTTTGAACTTTCAGACAGATTTGGCCCCATGCTTTTATCTGCCCGGCATCCTGTTCTTATAGAATACCTGCAAAGAGAATGGAAGAATGGACAGAAACTGAAAGAAATTTTAAGGGCGTCCAAAGAAAGCCGGCGGGCAGAAGTCCGCTGCATGGAACTGGAAAGAGAGCTTGCTCTTTTAGAGAGAGCATTAAAAATATGCGGCTGTGACTTGTAGAAGGAGAGAGCCTGTTATGGTAACAATTACAATTGATGGTGTGCAGAAGAAATATCCGAAAGGAATTACCTTCGAAGAGATTGCAAAAGATTATCAACCTCAGTATGATAATATGATTGCACTTGTAATGGAAAACGGTAAGATAAGAGAGCTGATCAAAACAGCGGAAAAAGATTGCGAGCTTTCATTTATCACGTTGAAAGACAGTAGCGGGCATAAATCCTATGTGAGAACTGCCCTGATGACGCTTGTGAAGGCGGTTTATGATGTTTTAGGAACGGAAAAGGTAAGCAAAGTAAAGGTAGAGTTTGCTATCGGACAGGGCTATTACTGTAATGTAAAGATGGAAGAAAAGCTAAGCGACGCACATGTGAAGGCAATCCGCAGACGGATGATGGAACTTACCGAAGCAGATCTTCCTATTACAAAGCGGTCTTATCCGCTGGATGAGGCGATGGAGATCTTCCGCCGGCATAAAATGCATGATAAGGAAAAACTGTTTCGTTACCGCCGCAGTTCTTTTGTAAATATTTATTGTCTGGATGGCTATTACGATTATTACTATGGCTATATGCTTCCAAGTACCGGATATTTGAAATATTATGATGTAATGTTATATGAAAGCGGCATTATGCTTTTGATACCGGGAAGCGAAGATCCATCCAAACTGGATTTCTTTGAACCAAAAGATAAATTTTTCAGGACACTGAATACATCTGCTCTTTGGGGAGAAATGCTGGGAATTGACTCTGTAGGCGATTTAAATGATGTAATCTGCAAGGGTGGGATCGGCGATATGATTCTGGTGCAGGAGGCCCTGCAGGAACGGAGAATCGGAGAGATTGCCAGGGAAATTGTGGATAAGGGAAATATTAAATTTGTGCTTATTGCAGGTCCTTCTTCCTCCGGAAAGACTACTTTTTCCCACAGACTTTCCATTCAGTTACGGACGTATGGATTAATTCCACATCCCATTGCTCTGGATGATTATTTTGTGAACAGGGAAGATACGCCAAAAGATGAAAATGGTGATTACAATTATGAATGCCTTGAAGCAATCGACCTTAATAAATTTAACGAGGATATGAACCTTCTTCTTGCAGGAGAAACAGTAGAAATTCCACGTTTTAACTTTAAACTTGGCAAACGGGAATATCATGGCAACTTCAAAAAACTTGGACCGGAGGATATACTGGTAATAGAAGGGATACATGGATTGAATCCGGCCACTACATTTTCCATGCCGGATGAAAATAAATTTAAAATATACATCAGCGCGCTGACCAGCATTAATATAGACGAGCACAACAGAATACCTACCACGGATGGAAGGCTGATCCGCAGAATGGTAAGAGATGCCAGAACAAGAGGAACCAGTGCCAGAAGAACCATAGAAATGTGGCCTTCCGTAAGAAGAGGAGAGGAAAAATATATTTTCCCCTATCAGGAAAGCGCTGATGAAATGTTTAATTCAGTACTGATCTATGAACTGGCAGTGTTAAAACAATACGCGGAGGCTTTGCTTTTCGGAATAGAAAAGGGGGTACCCGAGTACTACGAAGCAAAACGCCTTCTTAAATTTTTAGAGTACTTCCAGGGCATAGACAGCAACAACGTCCCCAATAATTCCATATGTCGGGAATTTATAGGAGGGAGCTATTTTAACGTTTAACACCAGTTCAGGTAAAACAAATGCTGCCAGCAAAAGTGGATTGCTTTATGCCTGTTGTAAAATGGATCTAATTGTTTTCGGGAGCGTTATTCTCCAAGTAATAACGGAACGCTTTTACAATATAATCAGAAGCCCCCTTTCCATATTTGCTGTCAGCCATGCTTTTGATATAATCTCTTGAATACGCGTCGATAAGAACATTGATATAGGATATATCAAGGGATAGGTTTGTGCTGTTTTTCTGTATAAACTGCAATAGTTCATGTACAATGGATTGTGTTTTAGGAGAAGAAATATCTTCTGACAAATCGGCGGTTAGTCTGCCATACAGTATATCAGACTGTTTCCCGATTTCTTTCACTTCCTCCGTTAATTGTGTTTCCATGAGTTCAGAGAAATGCTCTAAGTTATGCTTCATGGCTTCTGTGTATTTTTCAATACTGCCAAATTGTCTGATGGCGAGTTTAGCTACCTCTGCTTCATCATCTTTGACTTTCTGAATAAACATATCAAAATTTTCAATACTTCCCCAGTATTTGATAACATCATCAGTGCTGTTATTTTTAAAATCTTCTAAAGCGGTGATGTAATCAGACAGATCGAATTCCTTAAAACTCATACATTGTTCTCCTTTCTCTAAGCGGCTAAGAAGCTGTATAAGTCTGTCTGTCCGATTGCGTTTCAGCAAAAGCAGTTCTTTTTGCCTTTTGAAAGCCTTAATTCTATCAAAGTCTGGTTTTTGCAGAATTTCTCTAATTTCTTTCAGCTTAAAGCCCAATTCTTTAAAAAATAGAATTTGCTGTAGTCTTTGCAAGGCTTCATTATCATATAGGCGATAGCCGGATTCGGTCAATTTACTTGGCTTTAACAATCCAATCTCGTCATAGTATTGTAATGTTCGTGTGCTTATGCCTGTTAACTTTGCAACTTGGCTTATGGTTCGCATTTTTATCAGCTCCTTAAATTTGTGAAGAAGCAGGACAGAGATTGCCGGCTTATTTCTATTTTGCTCCTATGAGAAAAGAATACAGTATCACGTTACGTGGAAGTCAATACTTTTTTCTCAAGATTTTTTTATTTTGCTGTTTAACAGTTGACAGTCATAGAAAGAGATCAGGAGATATTTTTTCTGATACTGGTTTAAACACAGTGTTAGCACCATGTAAATTAAAACAGATACAGGAAAAGATGACTGGCAGTTTGTAGAAATAAGCAGATTGCCACGTTTTTATGGAAAAGTAGGCGGTTATGTGGTAGTATATAGGTGCAAAGATAAAAAACACAACACAGGGCAATCCTGTAAAATTGACAGGCAGTAGTTTGATGCTGTTATAAGACAGGTTGTACCACTGAGGAAACTGAGCAGTTCACACACATAAAATGTTCAGATGACTGCAAGTAAAAATTTCATATTATTATGTATAAAACCAAGTAGGACAAATGATCGCGGCTGTCTCCGTAAGGATAGCGCGAAGCCTTTTGGCTTACGTGCAATTGACAGGTGAGGAAAGTCCGGGCTTCACAGGGCAGGATGCCGGATAACGTCCGGTGGAGGCGACTCCAAGGCCAGTGCAACAGAAATATACCGCCAGGATTTGTGAGTTTGGTAAGATGCCGAAATTTGTGAGGTTCAGCTATGCTGAATCTCGTGAGTTCGGTAAAACGCCGAAAATTGTGAGATTCAGCGTAGCTGAATCTCGTGAGCTCGGTAAAATGCCGAAAATTGTGAGATTCAGCGTAGCTGAATCTCGTGAGTTCGGCAGAGCCGAACTCTTGGTAAGGGTGGAAAGGCAGTGTAAGAGACTACCGCCTGCACGGCAACGTGCAGGGCACATGTAAACCCCATCCGAAGCAAGACCAAACAGAAAGCGTTATCAGCCGGCCCGGCGAGCTTTCAGGTAGGTCGCTTGAGATTGCTGGCAACAGCAGTCCTAGATAGATGATCATTCACGACATAACCCGGCTTATCGTCCTGCTTGGTTTTAAATATATAAAGATATTATATGTACGGACTTTTTTGACGACGAACTTAATACAATAAATTGAGAAAAAAATATTGAAATATAAATCATTCTATGATAGGATGTGATCAAAGCATACGATTTCTTTAGGCGAAAGCTTACCTGGCAGCAATGCTGCATCTGACAGAGTATCTGTTCTCAAATTCTTGAAATCCTGCTTTTACAAATCCAATAAATATACTGGCAGGAGACTGAAACGAGACGGTATTCATTAAAATTTGTCTTAATCCAAGGCAGTTTTCTGCGTAAAAGGAGGAAATTGTATGGATGACAATGGTAGAGAAATTGGAATCAGAAATTCACGTGATTCTTTGATGACTTTAGCGGATTTGAATTTGGTGGATAAGTTTCTTTTTGATGAAGCTATGGAAGATAAGGAAATTTATCAGGCATTTGTAAGCATTATTCTTGAAAATGAGATAGAGCTTTTGGAAAAGCCGGAAACGGAGAAAGAGTTGAGGATATCTCCGCAGTTAAGGCAGGTCAGGCTTGATGTAATCAGCATGGATAAAGAAAAAAATTTATACTATACAGAAATGCAGAAGAAAAATACAGGAAATCTGATCAGGAGAAGCCGGTATTATCAGGCACAATTGGATGTATCGCTTTTAGAACCTGGAAGCACAGATTTTAACCTGCTCAATGACAGTTGTTTCATATTAATTGCTCCTTTTGATCTTTTTGGAAAAGGGCTTTTCAGGTATACTTTTGAAGGGACATGCAGAGAATGTCCGGAGCTTAAGTTGAAAGATGGGGCAGTTAGGGTATTCATTAATCTTAAGGGAAAAAACCGGGAGGATTTTTCACAGGAATTTTTGGATTTTATGAAGTATATTATGGATACTTCCAATCAAATGGCAGAAAGTGTCGTAAGCAGCAGGATAAAGAAAATTCATGAAAAAATAAAAAAGATTAGAAATTCTGAAAAAATGGGAGTGAAGTTTATGCAGCGCTGGGAAGAATTGGCATATGCAAGGCAGGATGGAGTAGCAGAGGGACTGGAATTAGGAAAAGAACAGGGAGTGGAGCAGGGAATTAGACATGGTATAGAGATATTATTGTCAACCTGCAGTGATCTTGGAATTTCCCGGGAAACAACATATGCGAAGTTAAAGGAAAAGCTTCAGCTTACAGATGTGAAAACAGAAGAATATATGAAATTGTTTTGGAAAAATGACAATATGATGCAGTCATGACAGGTTTTGGATATTGGAGACGAACAAAACAAATGCAATTGGGAATAAAGAAACAGATTTGCCTGATAATTGCTGTACTGCTGCTGGGAGGCATGACTTCCTGCAGCAGTAAGACATCTATAGATGAAGAGGCAGTGGAGAAAGAAATAGTGGTGGAAGAAATTGCAGGAGAAGAGGCTGTGTTACTTCCGCCTTTGATTCAGGCCACCACTTTAGAAGGTGATTACAGGGCAATGGCCCGCCTTGGACTGGCAGCTACTTCCTGCTCGGAGCAGGGGAACCTGGAACAGGCATATAACAATGTGTTATGCAGTTGTGTCAGGATTCAGGCAGGAGAGCATTATGGCAGCGGCAGCATTTACAGAATGCTGGAAAACGAAATAATTATTGTGACTAACAGGCACGTGTTACAGTATTGGAATGAGGACTGTTTCGTGACTTTTTTTAATGGCGCAGTTTTGAAATGTACTTTGATGGGAATGTCGGATGAGGCAGATTTAGGATTTGTCAGCATTCCGGCATCAGCATTTACTTATCAGGAGCTTCTTGCTTTCAGAAATGTGCGTTTGCCAGTTGAACTTTTTAGGGAAAAGAAGAACGGAGAAAGCAAAGACAGCATATCGAAAGGAGATAAAATTTTTTATGTAAATATTGCGTCAGATTGGAGAAACCCTGTTTATATGGAAGGAGAAGTAATTGCACCTTTAATGTTTTTAGAGGATTTTCAGCGGGAAATGCTTTACGGAAGAGGAAATGCGGTTCCTGGAATGTCCGGCAGCGGTGTCTTTGACAAATATGGAAATTATGTTGGAATGATAACCGGCGGAACCTTGCAGAATGAAATTGCGGCAATTCCGGTAGAAGTGATTGAAAGGGAATGGGAAAAGATGAACTTACAATAATAAAACCAGCTCACATGACGGAATGAGCTGGTTTAAATATCTATATCATGTAAAAATTAAGCCATTTTGTTTACAGCTTTAGCTAAACGAGATACTTTTCTGGATGCTGTATTCTTATGATAAACACCCTTGCTGGCAGCCTTATCGATAGTAGCTGTAGCAGCAACTAAAGCCTGAGCAGCAGCGGTCTTGTCATTTGCTTCAACAGCAGCAAGAACTTTCTTTACAGAAGTCTTAACGCCAGACCTGATAGCTTTATTTCTTTCAGCCTTGGTTCTGTTTACTAAAATTCTCTTTTTTGCAGATTTAATATTAGCCACGATGTACACCTCCTATTATAATCATCAGTTTCCATGATGTTTCATTAAAGCCGGAGACACGGACGTTTTAATGTAAACACACGCATATTATTTTAAAGATAAAAATGATATCTGTCAATACATAATTGTTGAAATTTTGGAAAATACTGAAATAAAAGTTATCGTTTCAGGAAGGGTTGATTATGAGCGGCTTTAAGGTGAGGACAGATTTGGCACTTGAAATGCGGGAAAGTATGGAAGAAAGTGCAGGAGAGTGCCGGGGAGTTTCTGTAGAAGAGGATTATAGAGAAGAAAGTGAAATTAAGATTACAAAGGTAATGATAGAGACGATGAATGGTTCTAAGGCTATGGGCAAGCCGATGGGAAGTTATATAACCTTAGAGGCGCCTGCTATGACACAGCCTGATGAAAATTACCATCAGGAGATATCGGAGGAACTGGCGAGGCAGTTGAAAGAAATCATTCCGGGAATTGAGAAGGAAATTTCCATTATGGTAGTTGGTCTGGGCAACAGAGATGTCACGGCAGATGCGTTAGGGCCTAATGTGGTGGATAATCTTGTTATTACCAGGCATATGGTAAAGGAATATGGCAAAGTAGCTTTTAATAAAAAGCAGGTTCACATGGTCAGCGGGCTGATTCCCGGTGTTATGGCAAAAACCGGAATGGAGTCTCAGGAGATCATCAAAGGAGTAGTTGAAAGGACAAAACCTGATGTTGTGATTGTGATAGACGCATTGGCGGCAAGGTCTACAAGGCGTTTAAACCGCACAATTCAAATCAGTAATACAGGCATTCATCCCGGTTCCGGAGTGGGAAATCACAGAAATGCAATTACGCAGGAAACCCTTGGGGTTCCGGTGATTGCAATTGGGGTTCCTACGGTAGTGGATGCTGCCACTATCGTAAGCGATGCCTTTGAAAAATTAATGCGTCAGACGGGAGAAGAACCAATTGACATACAGGATGAATTACTTTCCGGCCTTGGAGAACTTTATAATATGTATGTGACAGGTAAGGATGTGGATTTTGAGATCAAACAGATCAGCCACATTATCTGTAATGCGCTAAATGGTGTTTTTGAAAATTTTTAAGTCTAGAATGAATGTCCAAACAAAGGCATATAATTCCATAGCGGGGTGTATGATTTGGTTTGGAAAAAGCTTAGAATTATTATAAAAAAACGTATGATATTGGGGCTGCTGACAGCCTGCGCCATATGCAGTATAATCAGTTTCTTTCAGGGAAAAGGACAGGAAGCCGACGACACATATGGCTGGAAGCTGGCAGTGGGCAGTTTTTTCAGTCATCAAATGGAAAGAGAGTTTTTTCAGATTCCAAGATATTTGGAAGAGGGGGAAGGACTTTCTTTGACAAAGACGGAGAGCCTTTTAGGAGAACAGTTTCTACTTATGAAGTACCTTTTCATGGAGGAAGAACCTGGAGAAAATGAAGATCCAATGACCGCAGAGCTGATCAGACAGCATGAGGGTACTGACGAAGACTATAAAAACATTGATGAAGAGTCGCTGGATTACAACGAAAATGCTCTTCATATTGAAAACAGTGTGCTTCAGGAAATGGAGCGGGAAAACAGTGTACATAGTACCGGGCTTGAAAATAACGATCAAATAAGTAATGAAAATATGGATGCGGCTGATTTGTCTGCTCCAATAGAATTTCAAATACCGGAATATCCGGCATATTCTTATGACTGGTCGGAAAACTGGGATTATGAAACTTTGATATCCAATTTTTATGCAGTAGATAAATCCACATATTTAAAGGAAGAATATGTAGGTTTGAAACAGCTTCTGGAACCGGATTTATCAGTGGATAAAAATACTGAGGGACCGCAGATTTTAATTTATCACACCCATTCCCATGAAGGATTTGTTGATTCTGTGCCAGGAGATCCTTCCACAACAATCGTGGGGGCAGGGGATAAATTGGCTTTTCTGCTGGAAGAAAAATATGGTTTTAAAGTGCTTCATGATACGGGAATTTATGATGAGGAGCGGGATGATGCTTATAACCAGTCCCTGCCGGCGATTGAAAAAATTCTTGAAGAAAATCCTTCTATTGAAGTAGTGATTGATTTGCACCGGGATGCGGTAAGCAATGACAGAAGACTGGTAATTGACTTACAGGGGCGTCCTACAGCACGTTTTATGTTTTTTAACGGATTAAGCTACAGCAGAAATAACGGTGAAATTGAATATCTGGAAAACCCCTATATTCAGGATAATCTGGCATTCTCCTTTCAGGCACAGGTGGCAGCAAATGAATTATATCCGGGAATTGCACGAAAAGTTTATTTAAAAGCCTACAGATTTAACATGCATTTAATGCCGAAAAGCATGCTGATTGAACTGGGGGCACAGAATAATACTGTGGAAGAGATCATGAATGCCTGTGATCCACTGGCTCATATCCTTGCCATTGTGCTGGAATAAATAATGTGATAAAATACCAGTGAATCATACGCAAAAAGAGGAAATGAGGGTATTTATGGCACAGACAGACCAAAGTAAAATCAGAAATTTTTGTATTGTGGCACATATTGATCATGGCAAGTCCACGTTGGCAGATAGAATTATTGAAAAAACAGGGCTTTTGACAAGCCGGGAAATGCAGGCACAGGTGCTTGATAATATGGAATTGGAGAGGGAAAGAGGCATCACCATTAAGGCGCAGGCAGTCCGCACAATTTATAAGGCAAAGGATGGAGAAGAGTATATCTTCAATTTGATTGATACCCCGGGACATGTGGATTTTAACTATGAGGTCAGCAGAAGTCTTGCTGCCTGCGACGGGGCAATTTTAGTAGTTGATGCGGCCCAGGGAATAGAAGCCCAGACACTTGCAAATGTGTATCTTGCACTGGATCACAATCTGGAAGTATTTCCGGTAATTAATAAAATTGATCTGCCCAGTGCGGAGCCGGACCGGGTGAAAAATGAAATTGAAGATGTAATTGGAATAGAGGCACAGGATGCTCCTCTTATATCGGCAAAGAACGGTATTGGAATAGAGGAGGTTCTTGAGGCAATTGTAGAGAAGGTTCCATCTCCCGGAGGTAATCCGGACAGCCCTTTGCAGGCACTTATTTTTGACTCCATTTATGATTCCTATAAAGGAGTGATTATATTCTGCCGCATCATGGAAGGCAGAGTGGCGAAAGGAACCGGCATCCGTATGATGGCTACAGGGGCCACTGCAGAAGTAGTCGAGGTGGGATATTTTGGAGCAGGCCAGTTTATTGCCTGTGAGGAGCTTTCTGCCGGAATGGTGGGTTATATTACCGCTTCCATTAAAAATGTAAAGGACACAGCAGTGGGAGATACGGTGACAGATGCAGAAAATCCCTGTGCGGAGCCTTTGCCGGGGTACAAAAAGGTAAACTCTATGGTTTACTGCGGCGTGTATCCGGCAGATGGGGCTAAATATCCTGATTTAAGGGATGCGCTGGAAAAGCTTCAATTAAATGATGCTTCCCTTCACTATGAGCCTGAAACCTCTATTGCATTGGGGTTTGGCTTCCGGTGTGGTTTTTTGGGACTGCTGCATCTGGAAATCATACAGGAACGCCTGGAGCGGGAATATAACCTGGATTTGGTGACAACAGCACCCGGCGTTATCTATAAGGTTCATACCACAAAGGGAGAAGTAATCGAACTGACCAATCCTTCCAATCTGCCTGATGTTACCGAAATAGAATATATGGAAGAGCCGGTGGTTTCAGCGGAAATTATGGTGACAACAGAGTTTATTGGTTCTATTATGGAGCTTTGTCAGGAGAGAAGAGGCAGATACCTGGGAATGGAGTACATGGAAGAGACCAGAGCGCTGCTTAAATATGAGCTTCCATTGAATGAGATTATTTATGACTTTTTTGATGCTTTAAAATCCCGTTCCAGAGGATATGCATCCTTTGATTATGAACTTAAGGGATATGAGCAGTCGGAATTGGTAAAGCTGGATATTCTGATTAACAAAGAAGAGGTAGACGCCCTTTCCTTTATTGTCCATAAGGACAGTGCCTATGAAAGAGGCAGAAAGATGTGCGAAAAATTAAAAGATGAAATCCCAAGACACTTGTTTGAGATTCCCATTCAGGCTGCCATTGGCGGAAAGATTATTGCCAGAGAGACAGTGAAGGCCATGCGCAAGGACGTGCTTGCCAAGTGCTATGGAGGGGATATTACCCGTAAAAAGAAGCTTTTGGAAAAGCAGAAGGAAGGAAAGAAGCGTATGAGGCAGATTGGCAGCGTGGAAATTCCGCAAAAAGCATTTATGAGTGTTTTGAAGCTGGATGATAAATAAGAAGGCATGAAATGAAAAAAAACTTAAGTATTTATATCCATATTCCTTTTTGTGTGCGTAAGTGCTTATATTGTGATTTCCTTTCTGCACCGGCAGATCAGGAAACTATGGAGCGGTATGTAAATGCGCTTTGCAGAGAAATTATCAGAAAAAGCAGCATTTGCAAAGAATATGCAATAACAACTGTTTTTATAGGAGGAGGGACACCCTCCATTCTCCCTGGGGAGTGGATTGAAAAAATAATAAGGACTGTGCGTGAAAACTACCATATGGATGTGGAATGTGAAATTTCCATAGAAGCCAACCCGGGAACAATTACGCCGGATAAATTAAAGTATTGGCGCAGGGCAGGTGTTAACAGGCTGAGTATAGGACTTCAGTCTGCCAGGAATGATGAGCTGAAGGCATTAGGGAGAATTCACAGCTTTGAAGATTTTCTGTACACTTATGAAATGATTATTAAATCAGGATTTAACAATATAAATATTGATTTAATGTCAGCCATTCCAAAGCAGACTTATGTAAGCTGGCAGGAAACATTAAAGGCAGTATGCAGTTTAAATCCGCCGCCTGTGCATATTTCCGCCTACAGCCTTATTGTGGAGGAAAATACGCCTTTTTATGAAAACACTCCAGAGCTTCCGGAGGAAGATGAAGAAAGAAATATATATAAAATAACATACGATATCCTTTCTGGACTGGGCTATGTACAATATGAAATATCCAATTATGCCATGCCGGGGTATGCGTGCAGGCATAATCAGGTTTATTGGCGCAGAGGAAATTATCTGGGCTTTGGCATTGGCGCAGCGTCAATGGTTGAAAATGTAAGATTCAGCAATATCAGGGAACTGGGCAGCTACATCAGCTTATGTGAAAATGAGCTGGAAACAGTGGAAAAATCAAGTATTAATCATTTGTCGGAAAAGGAGCAGATGGAAGAGTTTATGTTTTTGGGACTGCGCATGACAGAAGGGATTTGTGAGGAAGAGTTCAGCAAAGTATTTGGAAGGACGATAGAGTCGGTTTATCCGGGAATTGTGGAGGATTTCTGCAAAAAGGGGCTTCTAAAGCGAAGAGCTGATGAAAAGGCCGGAGAACACCGGATTATGCTTACCAGATATGGAATTGATGTCAGCAATGTTGTGATGGCGGAATTTTTACTGTCATAGTTTTTGTTGCTATTTTTCATGTGAATTTGTATAATATTTATAGAATTAGTTATTGGAAAGGCACTACAGGGGCAAAGAGGTCATAGAATATTAAAAATGACTTTGGGGGCGCCCTTTGAAAACCTTTCAAAAACCTTTGTCAGCATCGGAAGAGGCCCATTATATACAGGTGATGCAGAAAGGAAACAGCGATGAAGCCGCACAGGCCAGAGATATTTTGATAGAACGGAACCTGCGTCTGGTAGCCCACATTGCCAAGAAATATCAAAACGTTGATGAGGATATGGAGGATCTGATTTCCATTGGGACGATAGGGCTGATTAAGGCAATATCTTCCTTTGATGCAGGAAAAGGGAAACTCAGTACTTATGCTTCCAGATGCATTGATAATGAATTACTGATGCTGCTTCGTGCGAAAAAAAAGACCAGAGGCGAGGTTTCTTTGTTTGAACCTATAGGAACAGATAAGGAAGGAAATGAAATCAATCTTCTGGACATCATGGAGCATGAGCAGGAAGACATAACGGAACAAATGGAATTATATGAAAATACCAGAAAGCTGGCGAGGCTTTTGAGTGAAGTGTTAAACGACAGGGAGCGGGAAATTATTTTTTTGCGTTATGGCCTTATTACAGGTCGGGAAGTGACGCAGAGGGAAATCGGTGAGGCACTGAATATATCCAGAAGCTATGTATCAAGAATAGAAAAGAAAGCATTATTGAAATTGAAGGAAGGCTTTTCAAATTAACGGGGGGTACAGAAAATGCAATTTAAAAGAACAGAAGAACTTAAAACGGGAATGAGACTGGCGCGTCCCATCTACAACAAAAATGGAGTTTTGCTGTATGAAAGGGACTCGAAGCTCACAACCCAGGGAATTGTAAGTATTAAAAATTTCGGGCTTATTGGTATTTATATTTTAGAGCCGGCGGAGCCGGCGCCGCCAATGACGCCGGAAGATATCGAATTTGAAAGATTCCAGACCATGAACGTTTTTGCGATTATGGATGAGCTAAAGCGCATTATGGAAACCGGAAAAAGCGGAAAATTTCAGATTATTATTTCAAATATCATTAAAAGCTATGGACATTTGGAGAAAAAGATTAATTTTGTCCAGAATCTGAGAAGTCAGGATGATTATCAGTATAAGCATGCATTAAATGTGGCAATTCTCTGCGCAATGATCAGCAATCAGTTAAATCTTAAGGTGGAAGACCGGCTTGACGTAGTATCCGCCGCCCTGCTTCATGAATTGTATAATTATGAATTGGTGGACAGGGTGTGCTCAGCGAATCCCAATGTGCGGCGTTTTATTCAACAGGCAGATAAGATTGCAGAGGGAATGGAAAGTGGAAAACTGGATACCTCCGTTAAAATTATGGAAGGCGGAAGAATTCTTGCAGCAGCTCAGGTTTTTGATGATATGACAGCCATGAGCCTTGACAGGACGCCTGAGTCGGAGATTGCAGCCGCCAGGTATCTGATGGATAATAAAGAATTTTATTCGGAAAAAGTGGTCAGGGCATTGATGGATTCCATTAATATTTTATCCCCCGGTGTCTGTGTGGAACTCAGTACAGGTGAAAAGGCACTGGTTCTGGTGGAAAATATCAGTGATATTTTCCGGCCTATGGTGCTTGGCTTTACCAATAACGCGATTATTGATCTTGGAAATAAGTATACATATGAAGATGTGAGGATTGTGGATGTTATGAAAACTATGGACAACCGGCACATCATGGATACGGAAACGCTACGGCAATACGGTTTTGATCCAAATGGAAATAAAAATGTTATTATATAAAGAAAATTTATAAAATTTTAATTGATTTTCAGGCCAATTTTTACTAAAGTAGACATATCTGATGCAGATATGTCTATTTTGCTTGACATAAGGATGGTCGGCGAAGCCTGGCATCCGTTGTCTGGCATATTCTTAAGGACGTCTTACAGATTCTTGTATTTCACAAATAATTCAGTTTTAAGTAGAACCTGGCAAAAGTTTTGTATTCAAACATCAGGAAAGGAGAAGCGATTGTTTAGTAGAATTTTATCCGGTGCTGTTTTTGGCATTGAAAGTCATCTGGTTCATGTGGAGGTGGACTTGTCTGCCGGGCTGCCCTGCTTTATTATGACAGGAAGTCTGGAGGGAAAGGTAAAGGAATCAGGGGAGCGGGTTCGGATTGCCCTTAAAAATACCGGGATTTCCATACCGCCCATGCATATTTCCGTTAATTTTTCTCCGGCAGATCTGAAAAAAGAAGGGACAGGCTTTGACCTTCCTGTTTCCATTGGGGTGCTGACAGCAATGGAGAGACTTCCGGCAGGATGCAGTGAAGGGATGCTGGTTTTAGGGGAATTGGGATTAAATGGAGAAGTTAAGCCGGTTAAAGGAGTACTGCCCATTATGATCAGCGCGGTAAAGGCGGGAATAACCAGATGCCTGGTGGCAAAGGAAAATGCAAAGGAAGCTGCCGCTGCTGTGGGTATGCATGCGGTTGGGGTAGAAGACCTTAAGCAGGTAATTACCTATTTAAGATTGCCCCGTAAGGAGCAGAATCAAATGATACCGCCGGAAAAAACAGATTTGGAAGATGTTTTTTATATGAAGAAAAAGGAAGGCGCACAGGAAGAGGCCGATTTTTCCCAGATCATAGGACAGGAAAGCGTGAAGCGGGCGGCACTTATTGCAGCGGCAGGGTTTCATCATATGTTGATTATGGGCCCTCCGGGCTCCGGAAAAACCATGATTGCAAGGCGGCTTTCTACGATTCTGCCCCCTTTGTCCCGGGAAGAAAGCTTTGAGGTTTCATCTATTTACAGTATATCGGGGTTACTTCCGGAGGGCGGAAAACTTCTTCGGGAACGACCTTTTTTAAGCCCTCATCACAGTATTTCACCGGCAGCACTTTCGGGAGGAGGAAGACAGCCCCGACCTGGTATTGTGAGTCTGGCCCACAGAGGCGTACTGTTTTTAGATGAGCTGCCGGAATTTAAACGTCAGACGCTGGATTTGCTGCGTCAGCCTCTGGAAGATAAAAAAATTCAGATTGTACGAAGCGGCGGCAGCGCTGCCTATCCGGCGGATTTTATGCTGGTAGGGGCAATGAATCCCTGTCCATGCGGATATTATCCGGACTTGAATAAATGCCGCTGTACGCCCAGCCAGGTGCATAATTATTTAAGTCATATATCAGGGCCGATTTTAGATCGTATTGATTTATGCATAGAGGCGCCCCGGGCAGCTCTGGACCATCTCTATGGAAAAAGTGCTGGCCGGGTGCAAAAAGGAGCAGACAGTAAAAGCTTAAGAGAAAAGGTTTTTACTGCAAGAAAACAGCAGGAAGAAAGATATAAAGGGACCAATATCCGTTTTAATTCCGAATTAAGAGGGGGAGATGTGGAGAAATATTGTCCTTTGGGAAAGAAAGAGGCTGAAATGCTGGAAAAATTATATGTTTCTCTTGATTTAAGCGTAAGAGCCTTAAATAAGTTACTGGTTGTGGCAAGAACAATAGCTGATTTGGAAGAAAGCAGAGAAATTCACACAAAACATCTTGCAGAGGCAGTGTGCTACCGGACAGCGGATAAACTGGGGAGGTGAGCAGGTGGAGGAAGAAAAAAGCTATCAGTTCTGGCTTCATAATATCCCGGAGGCAGGGGAGCGGACCATAGAAAAGATATTAAAGGAATTTGGAAGCGCCAGGCAGGCTTATCTTGCAGGTGCGGATGCACTGCAGCCTTTGATCAGAGGAAAGGGAAAGGAAAAAATAGAAAGCTTTATTAAGAACTGGGATATTGAAAGGAAATATGAGGAACTAAAGGTAAAAAAGATACGATTTGTTTCCAGAGAGGATGCCTGCTATCCTTTAAGATTAAAAAAGCTGGAATCCCCTCCCTACGCATTATACTGCCTTGGCAGTCTGCCCGAAGAAAAGATGCCTTCCGCGGCAGTCGTAGGCGCAAGGGAATGTTCGGAATATGGAAGCTATATGGCCAGAGCTTTTGCCGGAAAGCTTGCAGAGGCGGGAGTAACCGTGATAAGCGGCATGGCCAGAGGGATTGATGGAATTGCCCAGCAGGCGGCCCTTGAAGCAGGAGAAAAAACCTATGCGGTTTTAGGAAGCGGGGTGGATATATGTTATCCGGGATCAAACAGGAAACTTTATCAGGAGATTATTGAAACAGGGGGAGGAATTTTATCTACTTTTCCACCGGGGACACCGCCTGTTAAACGTCAGTTTCCGGAAAGAAACCGGATTGTGGCAGGCTTATCAGATTTGCTTCTTGTGGTGGAAGCCAGATTAAAAAGCGGTACGTGGATTACCGTAGATATGGCTTTAGAGCAGGGAAAGAGCGTCTATGCGGTGCCGGGAAGACTTACGGACAGATTAAGCGATGGATGTAATTTCCTGATTCGTCAGGGAGCGGAAATTGCGCTGACTCCGGAAGATATTCTGGCGGAATTTGCAGTACTTCAAAATCGGAAAGGACTGGAAAGTAAAGGCATTAAAAATAAGAACGCGGAAAAGAAGGATAAAATGCAAATACAGATTTTGGAGCTGTTGGATGTATACCCTAAATCTGTGGATGAGATTTTTGAAGCAATAAGAAATAAGGGAATCGGTATGGAATTTTCCGAACTTTTGGAGTGGCTGGTTCATCTGTGTATAGAGAAAAAAGCGAAACAGACAGGGGGCAGTTACTTTTCGAAAACATGCAACAGTGATACAATAGAATATACAGAATAATAAGC
>VSNT01000069.1 GCA_009774465.1 Lachnospiraceae bacterium | reverse complement strand
GCCAGCGCTGCCATTACTTTCTGCCTGATTTCTTCCTGTACGGAATCCGGCATTGCTGCTATATAGTGTGGCGGCAGCTTTGAAATTTCTGTGATTACCTCCTTTTCGTATCCGTAAGTGTTCTCAAAGTCACTTATGAATTTTTCTTTTGCCAATACTGCTTTTACCTTGTTTTCCTCACTGGCTAACTCCACCAGTCCGTCTAAGAACTCAATCAGCTCCCTCTTTGTAAAGCCCATCTGTAAATCCTCCTTCTCAAAATAAAAAGGCAGGACCAGATTAGCATTGCACAAACGGAATATCCGTTTAGAGAGCCAATTTAGTCCTACCTAAATGATTTCGTATTAAATTTTCACCTCTCATTCCACTAAAAGCCAAAGCCCGACCATATCTGTATCGACCATATCTGACTTTCGTAATGTAGGTTTTGAATTGTTCAGCGCTGCCCATTCTTAACCCCAATCAGGTATAAATAATAGGACTAAATTAGGCTTAACCCCTTGATTTTACTGGGTTTCTTCTAACTTAGCCCTATTATAACACGGGCATCTACATAGTCCGTTCCAAGACGTTTCAGGGACGCCTCCAAATGTCTCCGAATCAAAACAGCAGTATTCCCATCCTTTTTATTCAGGTGAAGTTTTGTCGCCAACACTATTTTGTGGCGGAACGGCTTTACTGCCTCCCCGACAAGTCTTTCATTCTCACCTGCTCCATAGGCTTCTGCTGTATCAAAAAATGTACAGCCAAGGTCAAATGCACTTTGAATCAGGCGGATGGACTCACTCCTTTCCGGCACGGCCCCGTATCCGTGGGAAAGCCCCATACAGCCATAACCGATAGCCGATACTTTCAAATCTCTTAAAAATCTGGTTTTCATTTTATATACCTTTCTTCTGCCCTTGTATCACTGCTGTCAGGAAATGAACCGCCACGCACATGCCCCCGATTATTCCAATGTATTCTGCGTAAAAAAGCGAGACCGGAAGCGGCGGCAGGCTCTGTGGTATCATCCGCATATCATTCCATAAACCGCTTTGCAAGAATCCGTATATCCCGGCTCCCAAAACCAACAATTCCAGCAGATAAACGACATATCCGAAAATAATTTCGCTCATCCTCTTTTCCATTCCTGACAAGAGGCTGTGCGAATGTACCCCCAGATGAAACGCCATCAGTACAAATCCCCATGCAGTAGACATCGCATGAATGTCACGCCAGTAAAAAGCCGCCGGCAAAAAAGAGATTGGAAAAACCAGACCGGAAATCATAAGAGAACTGACCATGATTGCCAGCATGGCAAAAAACAGCAGGAAATCCGAAGCTGTCATTATCATCCTGCGGAAGTGGTACTGTCCTTTGAACAGGACAGCATACCACCTGATATTCAGAAAATGGTGCAGGACAAACATCACACATAATGCGATTCCAAGTAACGCATGAATCCGCAGCCCCATGCCAGGATGATAATATATCAGATACAGGAACAAGACAATCATTATGATGTCAAGCAATATCTTTATATGGCTTTTCATGGCTGTCTCTCCCGAAGCCCGCTTGCCGCCAGCCACCAGGATATTTCATCAGAAAGCCCGCTACCGCCGGAATAATTGAACTCAAAACCGATACCCACATAGGCTCCCGGAACCATTTTAGAGAGATCGGAGACACTGTCCCCGAACATTGTGCCGCCGTGGGAACTGAAGGAAAGAATCGTCTTCCCGCTAAAATCATATTCTTCAAGGAAGGAATACACCGGCATCGGCATGGTCGCCCACCACGTGGGATACCCTAACAGGATCACGTCATACTGTTCCATATTATCCACATGAGCGGAGAGCACCGGGTGGATGTCATTCATCAGGTCATACTGTGACACCTCATATATGTTGCCGTCATAGGGATTCTCCATCGTAATCTCAAACAGGTCCGCCCCTGTTTTCTCCCGGATGATTTGGGCCGCATTTTCCGTATTGCCAGAATACGAGAAGTACGCAATCAGGATTTTCGGGTTCTCAGGGATTGTAATATCCAGTGAATAGGCTGTTGTCACTGTTCCATCCATCTCTTCCGCATTGCGGCAGATACGGAACCCCAGATTCTGGTCTGCGTCAATGGGATTTGTAGCGCTGCGGTATGCGCTGCGCAGATGCTTTCCAAAATCATTGTAACTGCCGCCGCGGTTTACCCGCAGACAGCCGTTTACCGCCCCTGCCGGATCAGAGCTGTCATTCAGATCATATTCCCCATAATAGTCAAAGCACCACTCTGCCACGTTTCCGTGCATATTGTACAGGCCAAAAGCATTCGGCGGGAGCTCATCCACTGCAACCGTTGTCCCCCTGTTTTCACTGGTGACGACCTCCGAATTCCTACGTGACACATAGTTTTCTTCAATCAGATACGGATAACTACCCTCAAAATTTGCATAATCGCTATGCACCTGATTGCCGAAACTGTAAATGGTTTCTGTTCCCCCTCGGGCGGCATATTCCCATTCCGCCTCGGTAAGAAGCCGGTAACCGTCAGCAGCGCGGTTCCAGCTCACTGTATTCCGGTCAATCGTATAGGCAGGCGTCAGTCCCCGGAGTTCACTCAACCGGTTGCAGTATTCCACCGCGTCATACCATGTCACATTTTCTACCGGAAGCTCCTCCCCAAGAAAGAAACTCGGGTTTTCCCCCATGACCGCTTCATAGTCTTTTTGCGTTACTTCAAAGGGATCTGCGTAAAAAGCACTGACCGTAACCTCATGGGATACTTCATCTGCCCCGCGCTGCCGCTCACTGTCAGGGCTTCCCATGATAAAAGAACCGCCTTCCAGCAATACAAAGTTGTCGTTTACAGACATTATTTCCACACCTTCTCCGCCACTGCTTCCTTCCGCTTTATTTTCTTCGTCTTTACCTTCAATCGGTGTCGTGACTGCTTCCCCGGCTGAATCTTCCCCGGGAACATACGCTGTTTCTTCCCCTGCCAGACTTTTTCTGTCAGACCGTTCCCCGCATAAAAAGTATATTCCGCTTCCTGCCGCCGCTAAAATCACAACAGTAATCACCAGCGTCACAAGCTGTGCTTTTTTCATTGATTTCATATGGCTGCCTCCTTTACTCTTTCCATTTTACAAACCCAAATCTTGACGCGGAAGTTCCTAAATGATAAAATCATTTTAACCAAAAGTTAAAGCAAAATGGATATGAATTTTATGTATAATCAGTCTCTGAACACTTTTATTGAAGTTGCTGACTGCGGGAGTTTCCTGAAAGCCTCAGAAAAACTATATATATCTCCGACTGCCATAATGAAACAAATGAATCTTCTGGAGCAGCATATCGGCCTTTCCCTGATGACACGCACGAATCAGGGAGTCCGTCTGACGGATGCCGGAAAATCCATTTACAAAGATGCGAAAGCCATGATCCAGTATTCCAGGGAATCCATTGACCGCGCTTATAAGGCACAGAAGACGGAATATGCTGCCATACGGGCAGGCACCTCCACTTTATATCCCTGCAGTGTCTTGATGGACATATGGAACGTGGTCAGTGACAGGCATCCCCATTTTAAGCTGAAGCTGGTTCCTTTCGAGGATACCGGCACCCAGGCTGCCTTTGCCAATATCGGGAAAAAATACGACCTGATCATAGGTCCTTGTAATTCCGTAAACACAGCAAAATTTTCCGACTTCTTAGAGTTGGGGCGTTACCGCTTCTGCGTTTCCATGCCGAAATCCCATCCCCTTTCCAATAAAAAGGACATTTCCTGTCAGGACTTACATGGGGAACGCCTTTTGATGCAGGTCAGGGGCAACAGTCCCATCAATGACAGGGTACGGGATGACATAGAGCAGAACCATCCACAGATTACAATCATAGACCTGCCGCAGCATTATGATCTGGAAGTCTTTAACCGGTGTGCCGAAAATGAGGGCATCTTACTGACTTTGGAATCCTGGCGGAAGGTACATCCTTCTCTGGTTACCATTCCGTTTCAGGTTGACTATTCCATCCCTTATGGCATACTGTCTTCGCGGGAGCCATCATCGGACACTGCCCGGTTTATAGATATTATCCGGTCATTAACACAGTCTGCACAAAGATAAAGCCGCCGGACTCTACTCATGGATTTTCCAGCCGTTTAAAAACTTTGCGGTATCAGCCGCACTGTGGTCAATGATCTCGCTGTGCCCTAAATCCAGCGCGCCGATTGCCTCCATATCCTCATCGCTCAGCCTGAAATCCCAGATATTGAGGTTTTCCTCCATACGCTCCTTATGGACAGACTTTGGGATAATGACAACGCCCCTCTGCGCATTCCACTTAAGCGCAACCTGCGCCGACGTCTTTCCATACTTCGCGCCAATTTCTGTCAGGATCGGATGTGTGAAAATGCCATGTTTTCCTTCCGCCATCGGTCCCCACGCTTCGGGCTGAACGCCAAACTCCTTCATGGTCGCAAGCGCCCCTGTCTGTGCAAAGAACGGGTGAAGCTCCACCTGATTGACCATCGGCTTGATCCTTGCGTTCAGGCATAAGTCCGCAAGCCTTTCCGGATAAAAGTTGCAGACACCGATTGCCCTTACTTTCCCTTCCTCATACAGTTCTTCCATAGCCCGCCAAGAACCGTAATAATCATTCATCGGCTGGTGGATCAGATACAGGTCAATATAGTCAAGCCCCAGCTTGTCAAGGGAAACCTGAAATGCTTTCTTTGCATTCTCATACCCGGCGTCCTGAATCCAGAGCTTTGTGGTGATAAAAAGTTCCTCGCGGGGAACACCGCTTTTTTTAATAGCGGCACCAACAGCCTCCTCATTGAAATATGCCGCTGCGGTGTCTATTAGACGATAACCCACTGCCAGGGCATCCACCACCGCCTGTTCGCATACTGCTGCTTCCGGCACCTGAAACACGCCGAATCCCTCCATCGGCATTTTTACTCCATTGCTTAATGTTGTGTAATCCATTGTAATCCTCCTTGTTTTCCGAAGGAAAATGTCTGCCATGCCTGCATGGCTTGCGCCCTTGCAGGAGCAGAGGATTTGTCCTCCTTGTTTTTATATTGTTATCTTTTCATAGTCACTCATTTTTTGCCAGTTCCACGGTAAAACGTACTGATGCAGGCAAGCTCTTTACCAGCCCCAAATCTTTTTCATCAATATGGGCGATAATCATCATGCCTCTGTAATCTGAGGAATTTTCTTCCCCGTCAAACAGTACCGCAAACCATCCGCCTACAAGGCTGATGTCGCCATTTTTCCACCCGGACTGCGTCTGTGCCGGATCAAAAATCCCGCTGGACAACCTGCAGCAATAATCAACCGCAGACCTGTGCCCGGCTGTCGTGAAAGGCAAACGTTTCTTGAAATCCTGCGCTGCCACAGTATCATTCAGCATTGCAGGAATTACAGTGCCGTTTGCTTTGAGCAGGATTGGTGTTGCCATTTTCATTCCCCCTTTTGGTCTCTCAAATAATATCCACGTGTTGACTTTTTCTTATATGGATAGTATAATCCGCATAGAAACGAAAAACAATTTCCAGTTTCTTTGTTATGACGAATATGCCACACTTTCTGAAAACTGGATATTTTGGAGATTTCAAAATGGATTTTAACCAGGAACATCATGTGGATCTGCGTGTCCAAAAGACACGCGAAGCCATCAAAAATACGTTTAAGGAAATGATCTGTGAAATGCCCGCCGAAAAGATTACGGTCAAGGAACTTACTGACCGGGCAAGGATTCACCGCAAAACCTTTTACCTTCACTATACGACCATAGAAGCACTGTATCAGGATATGATGTCAGAAATTGCAGACGGATATTATCAGGAAATGGAAAAGTTGCAGCCGCCTTATTCCTTTAAGGAGGTCAACCGTATTTTCTTTACCTATTACGCGAAACAGGACAAATTTGTGGAGCGGTTGGTCTGCGAGCCCAGCTACCGGCCTTTCTGTAATAAACTCCACACTGCCACCTTGCAGCACAACCTGAGCCGCTACAACCCTTACGAAGGTTTCAGTCAGGAAAAGCAGAACATGATCCATACATTTCTGGTAGTCAGTTCCCTTGAGCTTTACAGACAGTGGATTGCCGACGACAAAAAACTTCCTTTGGAAGATGTGATCGCGCTGACAGGAAAATTACTTGATGAGGGGATTTCCGGGCTTATTTCCGATATATAAAGCGTATCTGCCATACTGAATCATACCGTAAGATTTACCAACAGTCCTGCCACAAGAAAAAACGCCATCACATATGCAAGATTGCGGATGTGGTGGCGTCCACGTCCACTGCTTCCGGATTTTCTACATGGGTATTTTCCGCCCATGTAAAGTAAGCAATCAAAATGTTAGTATCAGAATCTTCCACCTCAGTTTCTTCTGTATTTTCGTCTACTTTATTCTCCCCGGAAAGAGAAGTCGCCTGTCTATCATCTGTCTCTGAAGTTTCTGAATATGAAGTTTCCACTTCAGACTGCACTGCAGGTTCTTCCGAATACGCCGCTTCCTCATTCTTTCCTGCACACGCAGTCAGGGCTGCAATAAACACCACACAGAGAAAAAGTGCAGTCAGCTTTTTTCGTCTTCCTTTCATTGTCCGCCCTCCTTCCGTCAGGTTCCTGCCTTTCTGACCAGCTTTGCAATGTAATGCGCTATGAAAATACACAGCCCCAACAGCGCAAGGTAATCCAGAAAGAACAATAGCTTCGGTTCCTCATAATCCAAAAAGACAAATTCACTGCGCAGGAACATATAGGTCAGAAAGTTTCTGTTGATAAAAACATAGACTCCATAAGCCGCAGTCAGCAGACCTACTATAAAACCCACTACCTGATATTTACGCTGTGATATGTGCTTTTTTGCATCCACATTTAAAATCATTCCCCAGTGCAGACCAAGATGCAGGCTCATCAACACATATCCCCAATAGGAGCCTAAAATGTGCAGCCGCCTTGCCAGCGCCATCCCTCCCTGTATGGGCAGAAATGCAAACACATGCCTGGACATGGTAATCCCACTGTACATAAGCGCCAGCATTGCCACAAGCGTCAGAATGTTAATCATACACTGCAGGATACGTATGGGTGTATATCTTCCTCGAAACAGGCTTTTATACCAGTTCAGGTTACAGACCTGATGGGCGATAAACAGCACAAACATCCCTGCCCCAATCCATTCATGGACTGTCTCGCCCCAAAACTGATAACCCATCAGGAAAAACAGTGCGATTGTCATCAGAGCATCCAGCGTCCACTTTATTTTTGCCTTTGCTTTCATACTGCCTCCGTTTTCCGAATTTTGTCTTTATGATTCCGCAGCCTTGTTGACACAATTTATCGCATTCAGGCTGCGGGGATAACCGATATAAGGCAGACACTGCGACACCACCCGGATCAGGAAATCTTTGTCATTTCCAAGGTTCATATTTCCTTTCGCATGGGCGGTAAGCTGCGGTTCACAGCCGCCCTGTGCCGCCAGAAAGCAGAACGTGATCAGCTCACGCCTTTTTAAGTCCAGACCGCCCCTTGTATAATAGTCGCCAAAACAGTTTGCCGCCAGCCACCGATTGATATGCCCTGCTTTCCACGCTTCCTTCATATGTTCCCCGAAAATCTCCGCCTGTGCTTCCGCTCCCTTTTCCAGCCTGTTTTCCATAGTTGTCGCCCCTTGTGCAGGCAGCGGCAATTTGACGCCCCGGGAGGTTAAAATATCATTGGTAACGGACAGAAACGTCATAACCCTGCCAAGCCCAAGATAATCTACCGCCTGATAAACCAGCTCTTTCACCATGACGGGTGTCAGTCCGCCATCCAACGCTTTCGGCAACATATCTTTATAAACGTCAAGCCCCTGACAGCCTAACAGCGTAGCGAGAATCGCCAGATAACGTGTCTCTGACCGCAACTCCTGACCGGGCTCTTTCACCACTTCTTCCAATGTAAAATGCTCCACAATCTTCATAAATTCCGGATCTGTTTCGTGATAGTTCATCATTTCTAATACCCCCATTTCTTATAATGATTTTCCAAGTTCATACGCCTGCTTTGGAAACTCCGTACCCTTTGTCATGGAAACCGTACCGCACCCTGTATAAAATGCTCCGCCAGCAGATTCGATGAACCCTTTTTGTGAGGGCTGCTCTCAATAACTAAAATATCCATACTTTTTACCATTCCTTTCCCAAACAATAGAATATCGCTTATTCTCAAATTAACTGATAATTCTTCCACTTTCCACCCTTAAAGCGGATATAAAATACCACCGCCCGGACACACCAGTCCAGGCTCATGGCAAGCGCAATTCCGATCACGCCCATATCAAATATAATGGCAAACAGGGCCGATGCCAGAAGCCGCACGCCAATGGTCGTTATCAACGACCAGACCACTGTAAACTTCACATCGCCTGCCGCCCGCAGCCCCTTTCCTAACGGATCTGCAAATGGAAATGCAATACAGTTAAAAGCATTGTGGATCAAAACCAGCCATACTGTCAATCTCCCTGTTTCCGGCGCCACATCAAAAAACGGCATAATGACGGGCGTTACAGCAAAAACTGCTGTATTCCATACCACTGAAAACAGAACCGTCACTTTCAGCAGCCTGTGAAAATAATATTCCGCCTGCCCGGCATCTCCCGCACCCATACACTGACCAATCACCGTGATAAACACAGGCCCCATAGTCACACAGACCAGCGCCGCAAGGGACCAGATACTCTGCGCAATTCCATTTGCCGCAATTTGATAGGTTCCGAACAAAGCAACGATGCTGCTGAGCGCCACCTTGACAAACTGGAAGATCCCCTGCTCCACACCGTTAGGAACCGCAATCCTTAAAATACGTTTCAAAAGTCCGGCGTTCCATCTGCATATCCACCTTTTTGTGTAATATACATCGTTCTCTTTTCGGAAACAAAGAATTGTTACAACCGCTGCTGAAAACATTCTTGCAATCAGGGAAGGATATGCAACCCCCGCCACCCCTGCATGGAGAACAAATACACCGATCAGATTGCCGATTACGTTAATCACGTTGGAAACAACTGCAATATACATGGTAACGCTGGTCTTCCCTATACTGCGGTAAAGCGCCGCCCCTGCGTTATAGACTGCAAGCGCCGGGTAGGAATAGGCAGAAATACGAAGGTATGTCACACATGCCTCCATAACGTCCTCCTCCACTCGTCCGAATATCAGCCTAAGAATTGATTTTCCAAACAGCAGAAGCAGAATGACAATGCACGCTGAAAAAACCGTGGAAATCATCAGTAACTGACTCGCCGCCTCCCCTGCCTCTGCCATCTTTTTACCGCCAATAAATTGGCGTCCAATGGATTGGCGTCCAATATACTGACTTACAATGACTGCGCCGCCGGAAGCAAGAGCCGTAAACAGGAAAATAAATATCGTATTAAAGGAATTGACAAGGGATACTCCGGATACTGCAGCTTCACCTACAAAACTGATCACAAAAGTATCCGCCAGTCCAACAAGAATCGTAAGGAGCTGCTCCAGAAACAGCGGGATAATCAGATTTTTCAAATCTTTATTACTAAACAACTTATTACTCCTTCCAAATCCGTTTCACTCTAACCCCCATGATTCCGCTTCAGCAGAATCTCAAATCTGTGCGGAGAATGCCGCTTTTCGGGCATTCTTCTCACACTTTACAAAGAAAACGTAACCGTCACGTCTCCGCTGCCAAGGGCATCCAGAAGTTCCTCCCCCGTCACACCTTCAATCTTTCCTATCCTTGTAAAATTCCATGAATTTGTATCATAATAAATCACCAGAGAATTTCAGGGCCCGAGCAAATCCTGTCATACACTGGGCCCTGCTGCCTCAAGCCTGGCCCTGTATCAAACAATTATCCCAACGTTCCATACGCCTCATCATCCACAGGCTCGCACCACTCATTTTTTGTCTCCTCACCGGGAACTTCCACCGCGATATGGGAGAACCAACTGCCTGCCTTTGCACCATGCCAATGCTTCACTTCCGCCGGAATCGTGATAACCATACCCGGTTCAAGGCTGACTGCCTCTTTTCCTTCCTCCTGATACCATCCACTGCCCGCCGTGCAGATTAAAAGCTGGCCGCCGCCGCTCTTTGCATGATGGATGTGCCAGTTATTCCGGCATCCCGGCTCAAAGGTAACATTTGCCAGAAACACTGATGTTTCCTTCGGATTTGTAAGGGGATTCAGATAAGAATTGCCAATAAAATACTGTGCAAATGCTGTGTTCTCCTGTCCCAGTCCAAATGCATTCTGTCTGTTAAATTCTTCTTTATTGTTAATCTTCATAATCAAGTTCTCCTTTTTTCTTCATATTTTATTTTTCTCTATTCCACAAGCCCAAGTCTGCCAAGCCAGTCGCTTACCATATTCTCCGGATCGGATGCGGAGGAACTGCCAATATGAAGCCCCTCAAGGACATCTGCATCCGGTTCCAGTTCTCTGATACTGTTCACCGTATTTGACAGACCGCTCCCTCCGCTGGTACAAAACGGTGCAATCATCTTACCGGAAAGGTCATAGCTGTCAAAAAAAGTATACAGAATCATCGGCATATCACTCCACCAGTTGGGATACCCCACATAAATAATATCATATTGGGCAATATCCTCTATGCTTCCTGCAATTGCCGGACGGGCTCCACTCTCCTTTTCCTGTGTTGCAATATCTAAAAGCGCATTATAGTCGATGGTATAGGCTTCCTCCGGAACAATTTCAAAGACATCCGCTCCTGTCTGATTCACAATAGCATTTGCAACATTTTCCGTATTTCCCGACCATGAGAAATACACCACCAGCACATTACTGCCGCCTGCCACCGCAGATTCGGTCTCTGATTCGCCTGTCGCACTGCTTTCCAGCTCTGCGTCAAGAACCGTTCCTGCGGTTTCCTGTCTTGTCGTGTTTTCATTCACGTCAGCAATCTCTCCTCTGTTTTCCGTCTCACTCTTACCGCATCCTGCCAGTGAAAACACCAACATACCAACCATAATTACTAAGATAATTTTCTTCATTTTCATTACTCTCCTTAATCCAAAGGTGCTGAATTCTTACTTTCTTTAGGAATAAATTCATTATAAGTCTGCTGTAATTAAATGTCTAATACCCATTCTGCATACAAAGAAATGCCTTTTATGTATTCCAAGACAAAAAGACTGCTGCAAAATGCTGAACCAGCCATTTGCAGCAGTCTTTTATCTCCTGTTAGAAATCCTGCTTATTCTTCTAAATTTTCTTTTTCCGTTAAATACTCTTTCACATATTCTAAAAACCGCTGCATTGCCAGCGAAAGTGTCAAATTCTTTTTCCAGACCAGAACACAGCCGCTTTCTATCTCCGGATCTAAAGGCCGCAGGCATAAGGTATCCTGACTACAGGCAAATTCCATTACTAACGCCACACCAATGCCGCTTTCCACCATAATAGACTGGTTATGATGAGAAAGGTTGCAGGTCGACACAATATCGAGTTTTTCTTTGTCATGGCCAAACCAGTTTTCCAGCTCATTCCGTACAGACTGACGCTTTGCCATAATCAGAGGAATACCTTCCAGATCGCCCGGAGTAATCTTCTGTTTTTCCGCCAACTGGAAATCCCTGCGCATCAGCACCTGCCATTTTTCCCTTAAAGGCATTCGCAGATAATGGTATCTGCTGACTTCTACCGGTTCCAATAAAAGCCCCATATCCAAAACCCCATTTTCCAGTCGCTCTTTTACATCATCCGCAATCGCTGTATAAATGTTAAAGCTTACATCAGGGTATTTTTGTCTAAAAGAAGCAATCATTTCGGAAAGAGGCTTCATATTCTGTGTTTCTCCACATCCAATGGAAATTTCTCCCAAAACCATTTCCTCTTCACGCTTTACTTCTTTTGCTGCTTTTTCTGCCAGATCAACAATTTCCTGGGCACGCCGCCGAAGGAGCATTCCCTCTTCTGTCAACAGAATGTTATGCTTTCCTCTGCGGAACAGTTTTACGCCAAGTTCCTCCTCCATCTGCATGAGCTGACGGGACAGGGTTGGCTGTGTGATATGTAGAAGCGCCGCTGCTTTCGTAATGTTTTCCTCCCTTGCCGCCGCAAGGAAATATTGTAAAACCCGAAGTTCCATTTCGGTTTGCCCCCTTTAGTTATTTCCTTTTTATCATATCAAATTTTGATACGTAAAATAAATATTTTATTAAATAATTTTCCGCAATACTAATACATGTCTTTGACATAATATTCTTCGGCTATTTGCCAGCTTCAAACAGTTTTTTATTGCTTTAATCCTATGATTCAAATTTTACCTCATTTCCTCTTTCAATCTCATTCCCACCTCTTTCTAATTCTATCATGCATGCCTTTAGGCAGACACCATGCATCTTTATTATTACCTCTACGTTCCACGAGTGTGCGATAAAGATGCGCCTGCGCCTTGATGCACCCGCCATAGAAAAGATAAAAATTGTGTTGATAGGCAAGTCCTTGACTGGCTTCGGTCTGATTTGTGATCTGCTCTTTGCTATGGTGCTTGCTGCTAACTGCAATTTTACCATAGTTTGCTATTTTCGGGTGGGTTTTCCGAAAATGAAATGGGCAGAAGAAAGCCCCCAAATCTTGGTTGACTTGGAGGTTTTATTTTGACCATTATACTTCAAATCCTTTTAGTTCTTCCTGTGTCAGTGGTCTTCCAAGCTGTTTGGATAGCAATATCGCCTCTCTCAAACGATATACCTTACCATCAGAAGGTGCCGTTAATCTTCCGTCTGGCATTTCTTCACCAAATTTATCAAACTTATCCATAAAAGTTTTTGGCTTTCTCTCTGCTACTATCATATCACTCACCCACTTTAAAATATTTATTAATCAATGCAATGGCACCATATGAGTCAATATATAAGGTATGCCAATCTATCATTTTGGCACCCAACTCTTTCATGTAATGTGATACCAAGTCTGTCTTTGCAGTAAACTGCACATATCCCTCATTATAAGATGTCTTAAAACACCATCCTTATCAACACCCACTATTTCATGTGTCTCATCATCTACGACAATGACAATTCTTCCGCCCGCAATATTTGCAAATGCAATAACGCTTTTTATATATCTTTCGCTCTTTTGAGGCAATTCACGTTTAAACTCGACATTGACAGATTCACCCTTTTTTATTTCATCTGTTAGCATCTCTTTTCTCCTCAATCTTCACTTTTTAATAAGCCACAGCAATTTACCATACAGTGATCGGCAATTCTTTTAGTTAAATCAATATGGTTAATTAGCCGCCTCAACAATAGCTTCTATCTCTCTTATATCCTTATCGCTGGCAGCCGCTATCTGCTTCGTTGTAAATCCATTCTTGTACATATTTAATATAATTCTTGCTTCCCCAATCGCAATGCCTTCCTCTTCAATTGCCTGTCCCAAATTGCTCATATAAACCTCTCCCGAAATCTCTTTCTTGTTTAACATCAAGACTCTAAAAATGATCCATACTGTATTCTCCTCTGCCGCATATAGAATCACTCTTGATTAGTCTCCCTATCCAACATGTCATCAATTATCTGAAACGCATCTTCAACAGGAAAAACTCTTCCTGCCTTCATATCATCAATTCCTTTATCAAGTTCAGAAAATAAAGCCTCCATTGCAGCTTCATCTATTTTATCGATACTATTATTTTCATCCTCCATACAGTTTACTCCCTCTTAGCCTATATATCCATTTCTGATTCTGACTAATGCTCAACCTGTTCTTTCCTGTTTTCCCATATGTAATAGGTACCATTTTAATCATGGCAATATCTAAATCCATAATTTCTTACTACAACTATCTTATCACATCAACAACCTGTTGACTTTTTATTTTATGGCATATTTCTATGTATTCTCTGCTTTCTCAGCTTTTCTCTTACATCTTCTATTGTACTGGTTCTCCCGTCCTGCATTGCCTTATATCCTTCACCAATTATTCTATAAAATTCAAGTTTTCTTATGTCCTTTACTTTATCATCTTCCTGTTGGTTTTCCGTCATTATACAACACACCCTTTCTATTTATAAATAGTATGCCACACATCTTGGCATTTAACAATTTCTATTTTGTCTTTGTAATATTCCACTTGTGCCGTATAGCTGCTCTCCTGCTGTATTAATTCTGTACTAACGCGGCAGTATGCCGCAACCCTCAATTTTTTCTCCGCCGCTCTGATGCTTCGGTCGTATTGGGGATTTGCCGGTATTACGGATATTCTCTTTTCTTCTGCATTTTGCATAAAATTTCTCCTCCCTTTTCATTGTCTGCACAGACACGCCGTGTACGGGGAATGTGTCTTTGTCTTAGCAAATGACATTCTACCCTGTCAATATCCCGAAAAAATTTCATGCAAAAAAGCAGGTCTGGTAACCCGCCTCTCTAAATTTAAAAATATATATGGTCCTACAAACTATTCGACCAACTTTTCAAATGCTCCGCCGTATTTATTAAATATTTGATCTGCCACTTTCTCCATTTCTTTTCCATCTGCCACTACTAGTTTGTCGCTGCTATTTAACGTATATGAAATATCATCAGTCTGCAGGGTCTGTTCTTTGTCAATATTTTGTCTGTTTATCAAGCCCTCCAGATTTTCAAGAATGTTAACCACATAAACCATATCATCATCTGGTATACGCTGAATAATTTCAACTGCCCGTTTTTTGATTTGCGTCATACAATTGTTCCCTTCTTCTGTATAATACTATGCCAAGTTAAACTTCTATTTTTACTCTTGCATCATACCTCAGCTTGTTATAAATACTTCTCTCAATAGATATAACCTGTACCTCATCTGTTAAAACATCATACTCAATCAGCCCAAATGAATGTACAAAATAAATAATATCGTATTTATCATTATACCCATTCATCGCCTCATCAAAGTAATCTTTTAAGTCTTCAAGTTTAACAGGTATCGGAGGTTCATCATAAAAAACAAGTAATCCTACCTTCTGATAGCTCTGTGTTCTATATGATTCCAGCTTTTCCATTTTCTTTTTTATTGCATCTTGGAAAATCTTTTTTTCATCGTCCCCGTTTTTTACAGGATACGTCAAACCCAATTCATTAACACTTGCTCCGTTATTTTCAATGATTCGTTTTCTGCGTTCCCTCTGTTCTGATCTGCCCTCCAATCGGTATTTTACAAATTCGCCTTCTATTTGTGCCTGCCCATCAGAGACTGCTTCTGTGACCTCTATGCCTATTAATTTGTTTCCGTCACTAATATCCGGCGCATCATGTACTTCAAAACCATCATATTTTTCTTTATAGCAGTATTGCAGAATTTCTAATGCCAGCGTTTCTATATATTTTTTTCTGAAACGCGATGTCAATGGCTTTTCAAATGGAAATAGTCCTCTGATTAATCCTTTATTATCCATTTCATTATCACCCTAATTTTGTTTGTCCGAATATATTTTTATAAAAGAATACCTCCAAATCTTTGATGACTTGGAGGCATCTCATTCCCTGTCTTACACAAATTCCAATTCTTTGCCTTCAATAACAGCTTCTACCTCTTCTTTATCCTTATTGATAGCAGACGCTATCTGTTCTGCTGTAAAGCCATTATTATACATCGTTAAAATTATCTCTGCTTCAGCCGCAGCCTTTCCAATTGCAATCCCCTTATCCTCAATGCCCTGACTCAGATTACACATAACGCTCACATCCTTTCTAAAACTCTCCTCAATAGGAATATCGTATTCTTCTCCGATTATGTTTAGTTTCTCATCTATAGTAAGTTCTTTCGACAACAATGCTCCAAGCAGACGGTGCAGTTCATATCTTTCATCATGCCCCGGAAGTTCCTCCGCTAACCCGATCATTACAATGTTCAGCAGATCCAGTTTTCCCTTCCACTCATAGGCTCCAAGCACATTGTCATTCGTAAGATGAATATGGCTCATAGTATTTTCTTCCATATTCATACATACCCATATCGAATAAACACGCTTTATGTCATCATAGTTGGAATTCTCAAAATCCCTTTCTTTCTGCGAGGAAATTAATCGGCTCACATAAAAGATTGCCCGGTTCAATATCTGATAGCCCTTTGGATCATCTTTCTGTGCCTCCACATTGACAATGATCTGCGACAATCCGTCTTTCATCCGAACATAAAAAACAATGTCAAATCTTACCAGCCCTTCATTCAGTTCCTCATTTTCAGAATTGAAACCAACAATCCTCTGACCGTCTTTCTCACTGTTAGTATTGGTAAGTCCCGGCTCTATCGGTACTGTACTGATATAAGGCTGTCCCTCAATATAAGAAACCACTTCTTTGGGGTTCATTCCCCTAAATTCATCTACCGTCTTTACCAATATATGTGCCAGTATGCTTTTCTGTCCTAACAGGCGTTTTGCACTGGCATCATATTGTGCTTTCGTATCTGTCGCTTTTACCGCATTTTTCAATTCTGTATCCACGGTCTTCCTCCTTTTTGCATAGAATATAGTCATCTACAAAAAGGTATCTGACCACATTTATATTATATCTTAGTTTTATGCTTAAAACAACCGAATCTTGCTTTTAGCTGTTTCCATGTTAGCAAATAAAAAAATTCCAAAATCTACATCTGCTCTGCACATACTTCTATGTCTCATCTTTCGTAGATATTGGAATGTATTCTCACTGGTACTTTTTCTAAATCTTAACCTGCCGTGCAAAACTTGTCAATCACTTTTTTGTAGTTAGATGCTATTTCCTGTCTGCAACCCGCTTTTTATGAGATATTCTGGTTTCCACCTCCTTCCCATTCTGAAAATATCTCCAAATCATCCCCAAAACCGATTTTGACTCCTATGCATCTATAAAAACGGGCAAAAAAAATAGGGCAAAAACTGGCCGATTTTCGCTCCAATTTTTGCCCAAGGCAAACTTGCTTGCCTTTAACCACCAACATCTTGTGGTTTAGCCCCCCTAATTCTTCTCTTTTCCCGCCCCAACTTATTGGCGTTTATACTGCAACTTTATTATTACCTCTATATTCGCAGTCCAGGGGAACTGGTCCACAGCCACTGCTCTCTCCACCACATACCCATTTTCCAGAAACACTTCCAAATCTCTTGCAAGGCTTGTTGGCTTACAGGAAATATACAAAAGCTTTTCAATTCCATAACCAATAATCTTTTTAAGAGCCTTAGGATGAATTCCATCCCTTGGCGGATCTAAAATGATCATGTCGGGATGTTCTTCAATCTCATCTAAAACCTTTAAAACGTCACCTGCAATAAACTCACAGTTATGTAAACCATTTAGCTCTGCGTTCCTTTTTGCCGCCTCCACTGCTTCTTCCACAATTTCCACTCCTATTACCTTTTTGGCGGCAGGTGCCATAAGCTGCGAGATTGTGCCTGTACCACTGTACAAATCAAATACAATTTTATCAGGGCTTCCTCCCTTGCTGTTTTTTCCAAGATCGCCAATATATTCTCTGGCTGTTTCATATAATATCTCTGCTCCCAGTGAATTTGTCTGAAAAAAGGAAAAAGTAGAGATTTTAAATTTAAGTCCAAGCAGCTCTTCATAAAAGAAATCCTGTCCATACAAAATTTCTGTGCAGTCGCTTTGAACCACATCTGCCACCGAATCATTCACGATATGGAGAATTCCTGTTATTTTTCCATCCAGTTTCAGTTCCAGCAGTGCGTTTTTAAATCCTGTAAGCTTTTCATTTTTAGCCTGTCTGTTCTTTTCTTTTAAATCACTTTCATCCTGCACTGCACTTATATCTTCACTTGACAGCTTACCATAAAATTCCGGCTGAGAAGTCGTCACCAGTGCAATCAATATTTCTCCTGTTTTTGACGCTTTCCGCACCAAAAGATGACGCAAATATCCGGTGTGACGAAGCCTGTGATAAAAGCTGCTGCCTTCAAAGTAGTTTCTGGTAAGTACAAGAATCTTTCGATAATCCTCATCTACAATCTGACAATCACTTACAGTGACAATGTCATAAAAACTCCCTCTTTTGTGCATACCAAGGGCAAGCGGACCATCCTTATATTCATCTCCAAAAGAAAATTCCATCTTATTTCTGTATCCGCTTTGGATGGGGCTTCCCTTTATTCCCTCAAACTTCCAGTGACTGCTTTGCCCTGCAAGCGCATTTTTGAGAAGTTTATACACCTGTTCTTCTTTTATTTTAAGCTGTTCTTCATAGGGAAGGGAAAGATAAGTGCAGCCGCCGCATTCTCCAAAATGAGGGCAGGGACTTGTTTGTTCAAGAGGTGATTTTTCTTCTATATGCAGCAGACGCCCTTCTGCTTTTCCGTTACGCTTTTTTTGCACTGCCAAAGTTATTTTCTGCCCCGGCAACACGTTTTTAACGATACAGTTGCCCTCTGGTGTGACCACAATTCCCTTATTAGGAAAATCTACCCGCTCTACAACTCCTGTCAATACCTGTCCTTTTTTCATCATCTTCTCCCTGCTCATTCCGCCTTGTCCGTCCAATGTGCAAGCTCTGGAACAAGTTTACTTGTTCCGACGTTTGCACGCGGCTTCCCTCTACATTCGTGTAAGTCAATTGCTGCGCTGTTTCGCCGCTTTCGCAATTGCCGGCGCAATTCGCACTCCGGGCTGCCGCCCTCCCTGCTCATTCCGTCTTGCCCGTCCAATGGCCAAGCTCCGGAACAAGTTTACTTGTTCCGGCGTTTGGCCGCTGGACGGGACTTTCACGTGAAAATGGGATGCACATTGCTGTACATCCCTGTTTTTACTTGCCTGTTCTTTGAAAGTTTTCCGTTACTCTGCCGACTCTTCTTTTGCTTCTTCCTTGGGTGCCTCAGCTTTTTCTTCCTCTTCTTCAAAGAAATCATCTTCAAAGTCGTCATCAAAGTCATCTTCAAAGTCTTCCAAGTAGTCTGGTGTCATGTAGCGGTATACTGCATATGCAATCGCTGCTACTGCTGCAACTGCACCGATAATTGCCAGTACCCATAAGATGGTATTGTTTTTCCGATCTTCCGCTTCCTTGTGACTCCAGTAATCTTTCAGCTCCTTAATGTCGTGAGTTCTTACGAAATCCACCAATTCTTCAACCTTGCTCCATGTATTCATGTTGCATACCTCCCTTTTCCTATCATTAAATAATTTTGCTCTGAATATTTTTTGTTTTATTATTTCCTTCTTGAATAATAATATAACATTTACCACCAAAATTTACTACTAAAAATTAGAAAGTTTACAAAATTTTCAAATTTTTGATAAAATTAGCTTTATATTTTAATCAGCTTTGCAAAAGCGGCATACATGATTTTTTGACCGGCATCATCAAAATCCACTGTAACTTTGTAGTCTCTAGCCCCCGGCTCCAAATCTAAAACGGTTCCTTCTCCATATTTTATATGCTTAACCCGGTCTCCTGCATCATAATCCGGCTTTCCGCCAACCACTGCTGCCGCTCCTTTGCTGATTCCTGCCGCACTTAAAGCGCCAAGTCCGCCGCCTGCAATAAAGGGCTTGTTCTCTGCCGCTGTCTGTTTAGGCTTTAGGGTGGCAACCGGTTTATACCTGTACACCTGACTATCCACAGGGTTAAATTTAGAAGATGGAATGTCCATTGGATTAATTTTAGGTGCCGGCAGATGATTATCCATAAGCTCATCCGGAATTTCCTTTACAAAGCGGCTGACCGCATTATACTGGGTTTCTCCCCGTACCATCCGCATCTTTGCATAACAAAGTGTAAGATCTTCTTTTGCTCTGGTAATGCCTACATAGGCAAGCCGTCTTTCTTCCTCAATCTCGTCCGGATCGTCTGATACAATGGTCATGTAGCTGGGGAAAATTCCGTCCTCCATGCCGGCTAAATACACATGAGGAAATTCCAGTCCCTTTGCACTGTGAAGCGTCATAAGCAAAACTCTGTTTCCATCATTTTCCACTCTATCTATATCTGCCACCAGCGCAACCTCCTCTAAGAATTCTCCTAAAGTGGGCTGATCGTGGATTTCCTCAAAGGCTACAATTTTGCTGATCAGTT
Source organism: Lachnospiraceae bacterium (assembly GCA_009774465.1). Lineage (GTDB taxonomy): Bacteria > Bacillota > Clostridia > Lachnospirales > Lachnospiraceae > Suilimivivens. The sequence continues at coordinate 1,688 of VSNT01000069.1, read as the reverse complement.
CATCGATATTTTCAATTCTGTTTTCAGCATCTTCTTCATTGGACGCTTCTAAGTCTGCCACATAACCTGTAGTCTCAATAATATCTTTTATCAAATCTTCCAACCCGTAGAATTCCAGTTTGCTTCGAAAAGACTGTATTAAGGTGACAAAAGGGTTCAGCTTGGCCGCTGCGTTTTTTCCAAGCCCGGTAATCTCATCCGACTGGCGTAAGGCGTCATAAAAGCTGATTTCCCTCATATCGGCATAATCCTGCACTTTGGCAATTGTGGCGGCACCGATTCCCCGTTTGGGAATATTAATGATACGCTTAACCGCCAGATCATCCCTTCCATTATCAATGGTTTTTAAATAGGCAAGCAGATCCTTGATTTCCCGTCTGGCATAAAAGTTAATTCCTCCAACCACATCATAGGGAATTCCCCCCACCACAAACCGCTCCTCCAAAAGCCGGGCCTGAGCATTGGTACGGTAAAGAACTGCACATCCGCCATAGTCTGCAATCCCTTCCCGCTTTTTACGTTTTACATCATCTGCTATGAATTCTGCTTCCTCATAAGCATTATCAAACTGCCTGAAATGAATCCGGTTCCCTTCTCCCTGATCTGTCCACAGTGTCTTATTCTTCCGCCCTTTATTATTGCGTATCACTGCATTTGCTGCATTCAGTACATTCTGCGTAGAGCGATAATTTTGCTCTAAGCGGATTACTTCCGCCTCTGGGTACACCTTTTCAAAATCAAGAATATTTCTGATATTTGCGCCTCTGAATTTGTAGATGGACTGATCGTCATCTCCCACCACACAGAGATTGCGGCTGCCATCTGCAAGGAGCCTGATCAGTTCAAACTGGGCAGTATTGGTATCCTGATACTCATCAACCATAATATATTTAAAACGCCTTTGATAGCCTCCAAGCACTTCTGCATCTGTCTTAAAAAGTTCTACCGTGTTCATAATCAAATCGTCAAAGTCCATAGCATTGTTCTTTTTAAGAGCCGCCTGATATTCCTGATATGCCTGTGCAATCTTCTGCTTTCTAAAGTCTCCCACCGCATTTAAAGCGTATTCTGCCGGCGAAATCAGTTCATCCTTCGCAGAAGAAATTGCAGCAAGGATACTTCTCTCTTTCAGCATCTTGGTGTCAATCAAAAGCTTTTTGCAGACATCCTTCATTACTGACTTCTGATCATCCGTATCATAAATGGTGAAATTATTGTCATACCCCAAACGATCTGCATAGCGGCGCAGTATTCTCACACAACTGGAATGAAACGTGGTAACCCATATGCTTTCCGAGCCCATGCCCACAAGCTGTTCTACACGCTCCTTCATTTCTCCTGCCGCCTTGTTTGTAAAGGTAATCGCCATAATGTTCCATCCGTTTACCCCCAGCTCATCAATCAGATATGCAATTCTGTGGGTAAGTACCCTGGTTTTTCCTGAACCGGCACCTGCAAGAATAAGAACCGGGCCTTCTGTTGTAAATACACCCTTTTTCTGTTGTCCATTTAAGGTATCATATATACTCATCTGTAGCTAACTCCTCCTATGTCCACCATTATATATTTTTTACCATTTATTGTCCATGAAAAAAGCAGCCGGATTGTGCTTACATCATTGACGCTGCCCCTGCGGATAGAGTATGATATCTATAAGTAAAAAGGATTTTTTGAGAAAGGGGTTACAT
>VSNT01000068.1 GCA_009774465.1 Lachnospiraceae bacterium | reverse complement strand
GATTTATATGAAGTTATACCAAATAAGTTGGATCAGTTTGTACAAGGAAAAAATACATTTAAAAATGCGGTTGAATATTTGCAAGAACAAAAAATGATACATATGATTGAATTATGCCAAGAGTTAGATTCTACAGCTACAATAAAAAAAGTGTTGAATAGTGATAGATTTAAATGTCTTAAGGAGTTATACGATTTATGCAGCCAATAGATAATGATATAAGAGAACAAATTATTACGAGCAATGGAAATATTGCAGTCAGTGCCAGCGCAGGAACAGGAAAGACATATACAACGATTCAAAAAATATTGTATGAAATGCAAAGAGAGCGTACATTTAAAACATTTGCTGCAATTACTTTTACGAGAAAAGTGGCTAAGGAAATTCAAGTACGATTGGGCGGAAATAAAGAAGGATTTGTAGGAACGAATGATAATTTTATATTACAAGAAGTAATCCGCCCCTTTATGTATGATGTATATGGTAGAGAATATAAAAAGGAATTGAAACCAGATTATTCAAGTGGTAATAGAATTAGGGCATTTGAAGATGGTATAAAAAAAATAGGAGATACAGGATTTATTTGTAAATATTTTGAAAATAAAAAGAATTTTACTTTTCAATTAGGATTAGATATTTTAAAGAAATCAGAAGCGGCAAGACTATATTTAACTTCGAAATACTATAGAATTTATATAGATGAATATCAAGACAGTGACTACGATATGCATAGTTTCTTTCAATACATATATAAAGAACTGGATATTGCATTATTTATTGTAGGAGACTTGAAACAATCAATATATGGATGGCGAGGAGGCTATATTGATGGGTTTAAAACAATATTGAGAGATAAAAATTTTCAGGTTTTTGAATTAAAACATAATTTTAGGTCAGTCATAGGAATTCAAAATTATGCCAATATATTTATGTCGGAAGTTCGTGAGAATTTTATAAGACAGGATTTTGATAACAGCGTTTGGTGTTTTGCATATAAAAAGCAAAATTATGCGCTAGCAGAAATAAAACATTGGGTTGATGGTGGTAAAAATTGTGCATTTTTAATTCGGAGAAATAGTGATGGGAAAGAATGGGCACAAAAATTAGAAAAAATGGGATTGGATTTTGTATATATACCAAGTTCACCATTAGATAATTCGGAACTTGAAAGTGAGCATATTTGGATTGCTAGGGTATTGGCAGATTATTTATTAAAAGAATCATACTCCGAATATGACTTTTATGATGAAATTCCCAATTCAGATGCCTATAATTTTTCATACATAAGAAGGATGCTGGAACAATTAGAAAAAAGTAATGGAGGTTATGAGGATATTAAAGAAAAGGTCTATATGTTATATAAGTATTTTGGATATGATTATAGTAAAAAAATTGATAAGGAGATAGAAACTTTGTTTGAAGTTACGTGTGACGAGCAATATCGACCAACATATAATTCGGAAAAGTACAATCATGTTGTGCTGACTGTTCATGCAGCGAAAGGTTTAGAGTATAAACAAGTAATAGTGCTTGCGGAAAATTTTAATTTAGATAATGCAGAAGATTGTAATTTGCACTATGTAGCAGTTACTAGACCAGAAGAAAGACTATTGGTTCTTTGTAATTGTATGAATCAATATGGAAAAGAATATTGTAAAAAGATAAAAAGTAATGTTGAGGAGATGAATAAAATAGGAGTAAAAATAGGACTGCGAGAAGTAGCGTACTGCATAAATTCAGCGGAATATAGTAAAATATAAAAGCAACTAGGCACAAAATGGGTACAGCAACTTTGAAACCATATAAACAAGCAACAAAACCGTATCAAAATGATGCGGTTTTGCGAGAAAAAGCAATAGAAAGCAGGTGAAAGAGTATGCCGGAGCATCAAACGATAGAATACAAGGAATCATGGCATGATGAATTTTTAGAATGGATTTGCGGATATGCAAATGCTTATGACGGAATACTTTATATCGGCAAAAATGATAATGGAGAGGTTGTCGGACTTGATGATAAAGATAGAAAAAAATTATTGGAAGCTATTCCCAATAAAGTTACAGACACAATGGGTATTGTAGCAGATGTCAACTTGCTTTATGAGAGTAACCTGCAATCCGATTCAGATCAGCGTATACGAGGATAAGATATATATCTGGAATGATGGTGAGATGCCTTTTGAGCTTAACTCAACGGAGAAACTGTTTGAAAAGCACTCTTCCAGGCCATATAATCCTAAGCTGGCAAATGTCTTCTTTAAGAGTGGTATGATAGAGGCATGGGGCAGAGGGTTTGACAAAATCAGGGAGGCGTGCGAAAAGTATAATGGGCGCCTGCCAGAATACAATATCAATGCATCTGGAATTATGGTGCTTTGTAAGGCGTGTGATAAGTATTTGGAGTTGTTGAATGGTAATGAAAATAATTCGCTCACTTCAGAGGAACAAATCATGAGCGAATTAATGAGTGGCAAAATGAAAGAACCTGTGCAACAAATTCTTGAATATCTAAAAAACAATGATACAATTACAACTATGATAGGAAAAAAATAACAGGAAAGTCAGAGGCTCAGGTCCGCAGATACTTAAAAGCATTAACCGATTGCGGAGTTATTAAAAGTAAAAAAATAACAAAAGGGAATATCTATACAAAGATTTAAAGAAATCCGCTCATATAAAATGAGCGAATAATGAACGGAAAGCAATAAATTATGGGAGGCTAAAATGGATATATACTATAAAATTCTTAATATAGTAGCACTTTTGTTGATTCCGATAATAGCCGTTATTGTGGGGCAGAAGTTGCAAGAAAAAGCAAAAAAGCGAGATGACAAGATGCAAATATTCAAAATTTTGATGACTAGCAGAGGACTTGGTTGGAATCAGGATATGGTATGGGCATTAAATATATTAGATGTTGTGTTTGCGGATGATGATGCAGTAATAAGGCAGTGGAGATCATATTATGATAAACTATGTATAGAAAAGCCTTCTGATACAGATTTAAAAAAGATTTTAACAGAAAGAAATAAGTTGATTGAGCAAATATCTAATTCCTTGGGATATAAAGGTAAAATAACTTGGGAAACGATACAGAATCCTTATATTCCGCAAGGAATGTTAGAAGCAATGAATAAGACACAAGAATTTCAAATATCTCAGCAAAATTTGATGAATATGTTTCAGCAAATGATGACTCCTGCAAATCAAGAAAATGCTGAGGAAGAAGTACATAACTAGATTTAGTATTTGGTTATAGTTATGAGGGTGAGTATGGTTCAAAAAAGAAAGGTGGGTACATTTTGGGTACACCAGCTTTGAAACCATATAAACGAGAGATAAAAACGCATCAAAATGATGCGACTTTGCAAGAAAAAGCAACGAAAAACAGGACTTGCAACGGACAGGAAAAAGAGTTCGAATGGTGCCAATCTGCACAAAAAGAAGTCGCTGGAGCTATTAATGAATTAGAGAAAGCAGGATTGAGTCAAGGCAGAATAAAATGATTGATAAAGCTATTTCTGTGGCTAATGCTGGTGGAGGATGAGGAAAATGAGTTTATAAATATGCATTGTAAGCCTTAAACATATACTTTATAATCAAGTATGGACAAAATGGAATTTTGCAAGGGAGAGACACACTTGAAACATGTAGGAACAAAAACAATTGAAACTGCACGATTGGTGTTGTGGAGACTTGAACTTACTGATTCGGAAATGATGTTTCATAATTGGACAGGTGATGATAAAGTTACACGTTTTTTACGATGGAATACACATAAAACGATTGATGATACAAAGAGCATGATTCAACAATGGATTAATAACTATCAGTATGATTCTACTTATTACTGGGGAATGTATCTAAAAAATGGTGAAATGATTGGTTCAATTGGTATCACTATAATCTCGGAATATGATTTTAAAGGTGAATTGGGTTATAAGATTGGCAGTCATTGGTGGAATCAAGGCTATGCAAGTGAAGCGGCGGCAGAGGTTGTTAATTATATGTTCCACAATACGGATATAGAACGAATTGGTTCATTTTGTTCGGTAGAAAACGTTGCTTCAAGAAAAGTGATGGAAAAGATTGGCATGCGTTATGAAGTAACTTTGCGGCATTACTATAAAACACGAGACGGATTTCATGATTGTGTTTTTTACGGAATAATAAGAAATGAATGGGCTTAAACATACTTTAAGCAGTAAGAATATTTTTCCAAAAAGAGAAAAAAGCATGATGACTTCTTGGACACAATATAGATACACCAGTCTTGCAACCACATAAACGAACAATAAAACCGTATCAAAAGATTCGTTTTTGCAGGAAAAACCAACCTAAAATATCTCCTGCAAGCAACAGAAAAAAGCGAAAGAATAAATTTCCAGTCATATGGGTATGCTGAAAATAGAAATGTAATTTCAGGAGGCTTGTATGATTGGATTTTTTATTGCGCTGCTATCAGGTGCGTTAATGAGTGTACAGGGAGTATTTAATACGCAGGTTACAAAGTCGTCAAGCATTTGGGTGGCAAATGCATTTGTGCAGCTTACCGCGCTTTTGGTCTGTCTTGGCGCATGGCTGTTTGCAGACCGTTCTTCTTTTGCGGCATTATTTAAGGTGGAGCCGAAATATATGCTTTTGGGAGGGGCGATTGGAGCCTTTATTACTTATACTGTGATAAGAAGCATGGATATGTTGGGGCCTGCCAGAGCAGTTATGCTGATTGTAATTGCCCAATTAATTGTGGCTTATGTGATAGAAATTCTGGGCTGGTTTGGGGTGGAAAAGCAGCCTTTGGAATGGCGGAAGGTAATCGGTATGGTAGTGGCAATTGTGGGAATTGTTATTTTTAAATGGGAATAAAGCAGGAAGAAAATCATAGACACGAAAAATAATTTTCAGAGTCCGGGAATGTATGTAGTGCTTTAGAGGGTGGCATTCCGAAATATTTTTTTGTCGCCACGCTTTCGCTCTACAAAAACGTAACAGTGGTAAGTTCGAGAGCTGCTCGCAGCTCTTAACCTCACTAACCACTGACGTTTTTGTAAGGGCTCCATAAAAAATATTTCGGAATGACACCCTTTCAGCTAACGTACAATTCATTTCCCCGGACTCTGAAAATTGATTTTCGAAAGCCATAGAAGTTTTGGCTTGTCAACCACCAGAATTTATTTTACAATGGAAAGGAATCGTTATAAGGGGCTTTCTTGTCTGCAAAAAATTGAGTTTGCTTTTAATAGTATGATTTATGCAGGAAAGGAATGGATGTAACGATGAATTTGAAAAAACAGGTAGCAGCAGGAATTTTTTTATTGGCAGGCTGTTTATTTTCAGGCTGCGGAGGCAGGAAACAGCAGGAAGAATTACTTCTTCTTCCTGCAGGCGAAGAGGCCTGTATGGAAGTGGAAGAAGGGGCAGAAAGCCAGCGGATGGAGGAAGAACCTCCGAAGGAGACGCCTGTTAAAGATTACGTAGTACATATTTGCGGCGCAGTTCAAAATCCGGGGATTTACATATTGGAAGAGGAAAGCCGGATTTATCAGGCAATAGAAAAGGCCGGCGGGTTTTCAGAAGAAGCAGACCAGGATTATTTAAATCAGGCGGATCGTCTTACAGATGGCATGAAGCTTTATGTACCGACAAAGGAGGAGACAGCCGAAGCAGGCGGAATGGGAAGCTGGCAGGGCGTTGGCGAGACTGGTTTACAGGCGGAAAGTACGCTGGTAAATATCAATACAGCAGGGGAGGAACTCTTGTGCACGCTTTCAGGCGTGGGAAGCACCAGGGCAAAGAGTATCATTGCTTACAGGGAAAAGAACGGAGCATTTCAAAAGATAGAGGACATCATGAACGTGGATGGAATCAAGGACGGGCTGTTTCAGAAAATAAAAGACAGCATTACGGTGTAGATTTGTATCTGTGGCAGGGCAGGATAATTGTAGAAGGGAATAAGAATTCAAAATGGCAAAAAAGGTTCTGGTAGTGGATGATGAGAAATTAATTGTGAAGGGAATTCGTTTCAGTCTTGAACAGGATGGAATGGAAGTAGACTGCGCTTATGACGGAGAAGAAGCTTTGGAGATGATAAAAAATAAGGAGTACGATATTGTACTCCTTGACGTGATGCTTCCCAAGCTTACCGGTTTTGAGGTTTGTCAGCATATCAGGGAATTTTCCAGTGTCCCTGTTGTTATGTTAACCGCTAAAGGCGAAGACATGGACAAGATTTTAGGGCTTGAGTATGGGGCGGATGATTATATCACCAAGCCATTTAATATTTTGGAAGTGAAGGCAAGAATTAAGGCAATTATCAGGCGCACTTCACCTAAACCAAAGGAAGCGGATAAGGTGATTGAAAGCGGAGACATGAAGCTTGACTGTGAGGGAAGAAGAGTTTATATTTCAGGCAAAGAAATCAATCTTACCGCAAAGGAATTTGAGCTTTTGGAACTTCTTGTTGTAAATGCAAACAAGGTATACAGCAGAGAAAATCTGCTGAAACTGGTATGGGGAAGCAGTTATCCGGGAGATGTGCGTACAGTGGATGTACATATTCGAAGACTGCGGGAAAAGATTGAGTCAAACCCTTCCGAGCCTAAATATGTTCATACCAAGTGGGGCGTAGGCTATTACTTTGCGTAGTGCTGAAAAGCAGAATTGAAAGGCAGTGCCGTTTATGGCTGGTAATATAAAAGCATTTCTGAAAAAATTAAAAATATGGCGCAGTCTTAAAGTGCGTCTGTTTATCATTATCTTTCTTATGGGCATGATTCCCAGTATCTTTATGCGTGTGGGCATACTGGAAAACTACGAAAGCCGTGCCATTGATGTACGGACTTCGGATGTGCAGACACAGCTTAGAATTATCGCAAATCACCTGATTACATACAATTATTTGCAGGACACTTCTTCGGAGGTTATCAACGCGGAGCTGGATCAGATTTCAAATCTGTATAACGGACGTATCCTTATCGTCAATGAGTCGTTAAAGGTGGTTAAGGATACTTATGGAATCAGCGAGGGAAAAACAATTATTTCAGAGGAAGTGGTCCGCTGTATGAAAGGAACAAACTCAGTGAACCACGATTCGGTAAACGGGTTTATTGAGATTACCATCCCAATTGTGGAAACCATATCACCTCCCAATAATGAGGAAGATAAAGATAAGCCGGAAAGTATGGAAGTAGTCAGAGGAGTTATGCTGACAAGCGTCTCAACAGACACGATTGTGACAACTATGGATATTTTAAACCGAAAGGCACATATTGTAGAGATTATCATGGTGATCTGTATTTTTGCCATTGCACTGGTTCTGGCGCAGATTTTGATCCGTCCCTTCGACCGGATTTTTAAGGCGATCAATGAAGTGAAGGAAGGATATACCAATGATCCGATTTCCGTTCCCGATTATCTGGAAACAGAACATATTGTAGATGCTTTTAACAGCCTGTTTGAAAGAATGAAGGCGCTGGATGATTCCAGACAGGAATTTGTAGCCAACGTATCCCATGAGCTGAAAACGCCTATTACATCTGTTAAGGTTCTGGCAGATTCTCTTTTGGCGCAAAAGGATGTTCCGGCTGAATTATATCGTGAATTTATGGTAGACATTGCGGCGGAAATTGAAAGAGAAGATAAGATCATTAATGATCTGCTGGCGCTGGTAAAGCTGGATAAGTCAGTGGCGAAGCTTAATATCAGTGTGGTGGACATTAATAATCTTGCGGAGATTATATTAAAAAGACTCAGGCCGATTGCAAGAAAAAATAATGTGGAAGTAACTTTGATCAGTAAGCGGGGGATTCTTGCGGAAGTAGATGAAGTAAAAATTACATTAATTCTGACGAATCTGGTTGAAAATGCCATAAAATATAACAGAGAACAGGGAACGGTTGAGGTTACCCTGGATGCGGATCATCAGTTTTTTACCATACAGGTGGAAGACACAGGAATAGGGATACCGGAAGATGCGCTTGGACAGATTTATGAGCGGTTTTACAGAGTTGATAAATCCCATTCCAGAGAAATAGGCGGTACCGGTTTGGGACTTGCAATCACAAGAAATGCAATATTGCTTCACCGGGGATCTATCAAAGTAAAGAGCGTTTTGGGAGAAGGCACGGTATTTTCTGTTAAGATCCCGCTTACCAGATCACTGGTATAAAGGATGCGGCTTATTATATAAAAGGAGCGGAAATGGTTCTTAAAAAGAAAGGAAAATATTTATTTACAATTGTATTCCTGATGATTTTATTCTGCGCCTGCGGACGTTCTAAGGAAGGAGTGCAGGCACAGACTTATAAAGTGTATTATGTGAATAGTGACGAGACGGCAATTTTCTCTAAGGAATATGTAACACAGACTACCGATACACTGGATTTAATAGATGAGCTTTTGGCACAGATGTCAGTGATACCTGAAAGACTGGAATACAAAGCACCTATCTCAGGCAATGTCTCTCTCTTAAAAAGTGTTTTGGCGGAAGGCCAGCTTACTTTAAGCTTTGATGAAACTTACAAGCAGCTTCCTGTTACAACGGAGGTTTTGATAAGGGCGGCGATTGTAAGGACTGTGACGCAGGTTGAGGGCGTTTCCTATGTTGCGTTTCAGATCAAATCGGAACCTCTTACGGATGCGTCAGGGACAGTGCTTGGATTTATGAATGCCGATCTGTTTATTGACAATGCGGGAGATGAGATTAATACCTATGAAAGAGTAAAGCTGTCTTTGTATCTGGCAAATGAATCCGGGGACGGTCTAAAAAAGATATCCCGGTCTGTTGTTTACAACAGCAACATTTCTATGGAAAGGCTGATCGTGGAGCAGCTAATCCTGGGAGCCCTTGAAAATGAAAAGGTGTACCCGACGGTCAATCCTAATACCAGAATTATCAGCGTCAATGTGAAGGACGGAATCTGCTATGTGGATCTTGACAATACATTTTTGACACAGATTTATAATGTAACATCCGACGTGACCATTTATTCAATCACCAATTCACTGGTGGAGCTTTCCAACGTGAACAAGGTGCAGATCTCCATTAACGGTGATATTAATGTGACCTATAGGGAAAATACAAATCTGTCCACTGTTTTTGAAAGAAACCTTGAACTGGTGGAGTGACGGTTAAGTAACAAAATGATGAAAATGATGCATGGAAAATATGCAGACTGATGAAAAGAAAGGATGCAAAAGTATGATAAAACGCCCATTGGGGCTGGGGTGTCTGGCGGTAGCAGCAGCTTTATGTCTGTACGTAAATCTGGTGGATGCCCCTTATATAGATTACGGTGAATATCAGGGAAAAAAAGTAACTATAACGGGAAAAGTATATAAAAAAGAAACAGTAATGCAGGCAGGTGGTTCGGCATCCGTCCTGTATCTTGATTTAAAGGACAGCAAAGATGGCAGGGAAGAAAATACAGGTCCTCCCGGAGAAAAGGCCATATGTTATCTTAAGGAAAATCAGCCGGAAGCCGAAATGGGAAGCAGAGTAAGGCTTGAAGGAAAGCTTTCCTGTTTTGAGAGGGGCACAAATCCGGGACAGTTCGACGCTTATTCTTATTATCAGATTTCTGGAATTTCATATCGCATAAATCAGGCGGAGATTCAGGCAAAAACAATTGAATATAATAAATTTACTCATGCAATGTATAAGCTGCGTATATTTTTTTCGGAAAAAATACAGGAAAGTTTTGACGAAGAGACAGCTTCCCTTATGCAGACAATATTGTTAGGAGAAAAGGGCAGCCTTGATAAAGACTTGAAAGCGCTTTATCAGAGAAACGGTATTGCCCATATACTGGCAATATCGGGACTTCATGTTTCTGTGCTGGGGATGGGACTGTACAAACTTCTTAGAAAGCTTGGAATCCCCATGAAGATGTCTGCAGGATTTTCTATCATAGTCATGATTTTATATGGAGTGATGACAGGTTTTTCCGTGTCGGCGCTCAGGGCTGTTTTTATGTTTGCAATTCATATGGCGGCTGTTATTTTAGAACGTACCTACGATATGCTGACAGCCTTGGCTGCCGCTGCAGTAATTCTTCTTTTGCAGCAGCCCCGTTTCCTTTTTCACAGCGGTTTTGTTTTTTCTTTTGGCTGCGTGCTTGGTATTGGCCTTTTAATGCCGCTTCTGACAGAGGCGGTAAAGGGCAGGAATTTTCTTATAAGGGCAGTTGCCGGGGGATTAGGGATGAGCGTTATTACATTACCGAATTATTTATGGTTTTATTATCAATATCCGGTTTATTCTGTTTTTTTAAATCTGCTGATTCTTCCCGTAATGAGCTTTTTAATGGCGGCAGGTATAGGCGTAATTTTATTTCAGATTCTATGCCCTCAGATTGCGGTTCCCTTTATATGGTTTGTTGAAAGTGTGTTTCGTGTGATAGATGTGCTTCTGCATTTGGGAGACAGGTTTCCCGGATTATTATTAACTGTTGGAAAGCCGGAAAAATGGCGGATGATATGTTATCTTCTGGTTTTACTTCTATTAATTGCAGTAAGGAAAAAAATAAAACCTTTGATGAGATGGTGCATGGTGGTGCCTGCTGTTGCGCTGCTTATTTGTCCCGTCGAAAGGATATTTTCAAAAGAAGTGGAGATTACCTTTTTGGATGTGGGGCAGGGAGACTGCATTTTTATTTCTAACGATAATGGAAACGACTACCTGATTGATGGAGGAAGCTCTTCGGTGAGCAGTGTGGGGAAATACCGGATCATTCCTTTTTTAAAATATCAGGGAGCTTCAAGCCTGCAGGCGGTTTTTATAACCCATCCCGACGAGGATCACTGTAATGGAATTAAGGAATTGATAGAAATTGGTACGCAGGAAGGAATAAGGATTAAGAACCTGATTTTGCCGGATATTGATGGGGAAGCGAAAAATTCAGCTTATATTGAGCTGGAACAGCAGGCAGCCGTTGCCGGGATTTTGGTTTCCTATATGAGCAGGGGGCAGCAGATAAAGGATGACAAGCTGGTACTTTCCTGCCTTCATCCGCAAACAGGATATAGGACGGATAACGCAAATGAATATTCTCTTGTAATGGAAGCGGCCTATGGTCAGTTTAAGGTTATGCTTGCCGGAGATATAGAGGGCAGTGGAGAAGGAAAAATGATTCAATACCTGGATAAGAAAGAAACAGATACAGGAATTACAGCCCTGAAGGCTGCTCATCATGGTTCGGCCTACTCTACGCCGGATGCTTTTTTGGAATTAACCAATCCGGTTTATACAGTTATCTCTTGTGGCAGGGATAATTCTTACGGGCATCCTCATGCAGAATTACTGGAGCGGCTTAAAAAACATAATGCCAACATTTTAATTACCTATGAAACAGGAGCGGTCACTTTTGTTACAGACGGGCAAAAAGTAAGAGTTAATAAATTTTTATATGATTAATGGTTTCATATGTGGTATACTAAAACACGAAGAAAAAAGCCGGGGGAAGCATATGCAGCGGTTGGTGCAGGACATTAAGACAGGACAACTGAATCATCTGTATCTTCTTTATGGAGAGGAAGCCTATCTGCGCAGACAGTACAGGGACAGGCTTAAAGAGGCCATTATTGGTGATGATAATATGAATTATCATTACTATGAAGGGAAAAATATTTCTATAGGGGAAGTAATCGACCAGGCGGAAACCCTTCCCTTTTTTTCAGACAAACGCCTTATTGTTATTGAGAACAGCGGCCTTTTTAAAAGCGGCGGCGAGCAGCTTGCTGAGTATCTTGCAGATTTTCCTCAGACCACGTATTTTCTGCTGGTGGAAGCCCAGATAGATAAAAGAAGCAAATTATATAAAGCCATCGCATCAAAAGGGAGCTGTGTTGAATTTGCCATTCAGGATGAAGATACCTTAAAACGCTGGATTCTTGGCATGATGAAGAAGGAAAACAAGAAAATTTCCCAGCGGGATTTAAATCTTCTTCTGGAAAAAACCGGAACCGATATGGAAAATATCCGAAAGGAAACGGAAAAGCTTTTTTGCTATTGTCTTGATAAGGAAATGATTTCAGGACAGGATATTGAGGAGATTTGTACAAGGCAGATTGGGAATCATATTTTTGATATGGTCAGTGCGATTGCCGAAGGAAAGCAGGAAAGAGCGCTTAACTTATATTATGAACTTCTGGCTCAAAAAGAGCCTCCCATGCGGATTTTATTTCTGATTGCCAGGCAGTTTAATCTGTTGTATCAGGTAAAGGAGCTTCGGGGTAAGGGATATCAAAATAAGGTAATCGGTGAAAAGGTAGGGCTTCCCGGATTTATTGCAGGAAAATACGTTTCTCAGGCGTCACGTTTTAAGACGGAAGATCTGCGTGATGCATTGGAGGCCTGCGTGGAAGCGGAAGAGGCCATTAAGACAGGCCGGATGAACGATAACATGAGTGTGGAAATGTTGATTATCAAGTATAGCGGCGTCCATTAAAAGGTAAAAGATGCTGCGGAATGGAGGAAAGGTTGAAAAATCACACTGATGTGCTGATTTTTCAACCATGAGTTTGTGCCGGAGCCACAAACTCGATATCGCAGAGCCAAATTTGAAATTTGGCTCGCGGCCTTCGCAAAAACAGCTCCGGCATGGAGGAATAAAAATGAGTATGATTGATCAGGTGCGCAGTCAGATGATGACTGCCATGAAAAACAAAGAAAAGGACAGAAAGGATGCACTTTCCATGCTGCTTTCGGCTCTGAAGAACAAAGCCATAGACAAGCGCGCTGATCTTACAGAGGCAGAGGAGTTTGAGGTGGTAAAAAAAGAAATTAAGCAGACGAAAGAGACGATGGAGCTTGCGCCAGAGGAGCGGACTGATATTAAAGAAGCCTGTCAGATAAGGCTTTCCGTATATCAGGAGTTTGCGCCGGAGGAGATGAGTGAAGGGCAGATTCGGGAACAGGTGAAGGAAGTACTGGAACTCCTTGAAATCACAGAACCTGCCGGTAAGGATAAAGGGAAAATAATGAAGGAGCTTATGCCCAGGGTAAAAGGAAGGGCAGACGGTGGTCTGGTAAATAAGATTGTAGGAGAAATGCTGGGATAATATGAAAAGTCAGCTTACAACCCTGTGCTACATCGAAAAAGGTGAGAAATACCTGATGCTGCACAGGGTTTCTAAAAAGAATGATATCAATAAAGATAAGTGGATAGGTATGGGTGGTCATTTTGAGGGTGAGGAAAGCCCGGAGGAATGTCTGCTCAGAGAAGTATATGAAGAAACCGGTTTAACCCTCACTTCCTATCAGTTTCGTGGAATTGTCACTTTCTGTTCGGAAGGAGAACCGGCAGAATACATGTGCCTTTATACTGCAGATGGTTTTGAGGGAGAGATTAGGGAATGTGACGAAGGAAACCTTGAATGGGTGGAAAAGGATAAGATAGAAGAGCTGAACCTTTGGGACGGTGATGTTTTATTTTTAGACCTGCTGCGAAGAAATGTTCCTTTTTTCTCCTTAAAATTATGCTACCGGAAGGATGGTTACTGGTACCGTGCTCTGTTAGATGGCAGGGAGCTTGAGCTGGTTGATCTCGTCAGGGAAGATGGAACTCCCACAGGACATGTCAGGGAGAGAAGTATGCATATAGGGCGCCAGGACTCAGCGCCCGAGTACTGATTTCACATCATGGAGCGGCAGAAGATGCCGGAAAAATTTTTGCCCGCTGCTTTGTGGCAGTCAGCGTTCTTTCAGAACCAGTTTAATTACGGTATCAGCAGAATCCGGCAAAAGCTGTGTCTCGTTAGCCCTGGAGGAAAGGCTTAAAAAGGTATAATCAGGATAATTGTCTACCGCCCATCCACTTGTAAGAATTTCCACCTCAGCTCCGGTGGAAAGCATTCTGGCATAATGAATATCTTCCGGACGGATTCCAGAGAGGGGAAGAGGCCCTACGGGCTGCTGCATAACATGCAGATATATAATATTTTCCTTACTGGTGGTGCGGCAGCCAAAGGCGGAAACCTTAAGGGGGCTTTCCCCGCATCCATAAATACTTTCGTTATTATATTTCATCCACTTGCCAATTTCCTGTAAGGTTTCAACTGCCCGGGGCGGGATGGAGCCATTGGCGTCAGGACCTACATTTAGCAGGTAGTTTCCGCCCTTTGAAACACAGTCTGCCAGTTGCTGAATGCAGGTACCGGCATCCTTGTAGTCATGGTCGTCAGCAGTGTAGCCAAAGCTGTTATTTAAGGTCTGACAGGCTTCCCAGCATACAGACAAATTTCCAGGCGTTTTAAGCGGCGCCGGCGGAATGATCTGTTCAGGGGTTATAAAGTCTCCTGCCCAGGGCGTGGGAGAATTCGTAAGGAGGCTTCCTAAATTTCCTCCGCTTGCTTCCAGACGGCTGTTAATCAGAATATCCGGCTGGAGAGAGCGAACCATTTCTGTTAATTCTTTAGCGCGCCAGTGGGCGCCGGAATGACCTTCATAGGAAAAGTCAAACCAGAATAAGTCAATTTTTCCATAGTTAGTACACAGTTCTCTTACCTGCCCATGCATATAGTCAAGGTAGCGGTTAAAATCACATGTTTCATTTTCTCTGGCTTTGCTGCCGCGTAAAGGATGGAAAGGATCGTGAAATGCCGGATAATCCGGATGATGCCAGTCCACTAAAGAATAATAGATACCAACCCGCAGGCCTTCTTTGCGGAATGCGTCTACATATTCCCGAACCAGATCCCGTCCAATGGGTGTGTTAACAGATTTATAATCTGTATATACGGAGTCGAACAGGCAGAAGCCTTCGTGATGTTTGGCGGTGAGTACAGCATACTTCATTCCCGCCTGTTTTGCTATTCGGGCATAAGAAGCAGGATCATAATAAACAGGGAAAAAAGTTTCAAAATAATCCCTGTATTTTTCAGGAGGCACTTGTTCAATACTTGCAAACCATTCTCCCCTGGCGGCTATGGAATAGAGTCCAAAATGAATGAACATGCCAAATCTTGCGTCGGTAAACCATTTATGATCAGCCATTAGCAGCTACCTCTTTTTCTATTAATTGGATAAGTGAATTTCTGATTTCTGTTAAAACGATTCCTTCACGTGTATAATTACGGAAGCTGGTACATACTTTTTTGATTAGCTGCTCCGTTTTTTCGGGTGCGGCTTTTAAAGCCTGTATGAGAAGCTCATAATCCTCTGCACCGGCGCGCTGTGCCTCAAATCGCATACTGGGAAGAGGACCGTTTTTTCCCGGGTATACAATATGAGCATCCCCTGCCGGAAGCAGAGCGCCCTTGTGGGGGCAGCAGGCGCTGTGCCAGATATCGCTGCCGATATAGTAGTTAAATCCCCAGTGTAAAAATCCGCTTAGCCGGTAGAAAGCGCCCATCCAGAAGACTGCCCGGCTGGCTGTAAGAGGCAGATCCATACTGCGGTTCATGATAGGGCCTGCTGGGAAAGCACAGGTATAAAACCACATAGTTTCTCCGGCAGCCTTAAGTTTTTCGTATTCACTGCGCCATTTTTCATATGTGTCCTGCTTGGGAACCCAAATATCAATTCCGCCGCCCAGGTTGGTAGTTTCTACAGCATCTATAATGGGAATTCCCGGCATAAATTTGCGGAAGATACCGGCAAGAATGCGGTAGGTGGAATCATTATGAGTTTGCGGTTCATCGGCAAGCGCCTGCATCATACATTCCTGCCAATGATTTTTTTCAATTATTTCTTTCCATTTGGTCAGATAAAGGCGCAATTGCAGGTAGCCTTCCGAGGTTGTAACGCCCAGAGACTGGTTCCAGTTGGGGTAATATTCCTGCTCATCCCATGCATGCCAGTGGGCGATGTGCCCGCCACAGAGCCAGAGGGAGCCTTCTTTTCGGGCAATCTGCCCGGCTTTTTCCGACATGGAAAAATCAAAATCTACGAGTTTGTCTCCTTCAAATACTGCTTCTCCCGGAGGAAGAAGAATGTGAGTGCACCGCATTTTAATTTGTGCTTTTACATAGTGGGAGAATAATTCCCAATATTCCGGGCTGTTTTTTGCAACATGATGCTGGCTGGCCAGTCCGTCGTAATCAAAAAAGTTCAACATGCCGAGAGAGGAGGAGGATAAAGGAGGAACAAGAACCGGACTGACTCTGCATGTCAGAGGAATCTTCAGTTCACGACAGCCTTCGCAGAGACATAATTCACCGGAGTAATTTCCGGGAATGGCATCGGTACATGCATCTATGCACAGATAGAGGGGCAGCCTGCCATTAACAGGTGCAGGTGCATCGGCTATTGGGCATAGTGCGTCATAAACATCAAAAGGCGCCTTTCTTGTAACAAAGGACTTACAACGTTCAAAATCTGTGGTCGTCATCAGCTCGCTGTCAGTATTTTCATTGACGCCTACAGGCAGGAGCTGAAACAGGCTGACAGTCAGGCTTTCCTTTGGGACATTCTGATGCCAGACAAATTCCAAATGTAAAGGAGCCCCTGAAATTTCTATAAGAATCTGGGCACCGGCATGGCCACCCCGGGGAATGGTTAACCGGATATTTTTTGAGTCATTTAAAGCAGAATCAGGATAAAGCCATTCCGTGTCGTTAAAAATTGAATAATGCATAAAGTAAATCTCCTTCTTTTAGATGGGAAAACGCCGACTAAGGCGTATCATCAGGTTCAATTGCAGGAATTGAAATTATTATAGTAGTTCCTTTTCCTGGAGTGCTTTCACATAAAAGGCCATATGGTTCTCCATAGGCAATACGCAGACGGTCACATATATTACGAACGCCATAGCCTCCGGAAGTTTCAGAGACTCTTTCAGCAGAGGAATAGAAGTGTGCGGAAAGTTCTTCTTCGCTCATGCCGACACCGTCATCGGAAATGGTAATGGTAATGATGTCGTTATTTCTCCTGGCACATACCTGGAGTGTTCCATGTTTGGAAGGCTTTTCAAAAATACCGTGTATAATGGCGTTTTCAATTAAAGGCTGGAGAATAATTTTTATTATTAAGCATCTTCCGGCTTCTTCATCCAACGACCATTGTGCCTGTATTCTATCCTCAAAGCGCATATTTTGTATGTCCACATAAAGCTGGGCATGTTTCATTTCAGAAGATAAAGGGATCTGTTCACTCCCTCCGCTTAAAGAAAGACGATAAAACTGCCCCAGCGCTTTTACCATATGGCTGATTTGCGGCACACTGTGGGATATGGCAGTGCAATTGATTAAATCCAGCGAATTGTAGAGAAAATGTGGGTTGATTTGTGCCTGAAGTGCCTTTAATTCCAGGTTTTTAATCTGCTGCCCATAAACAATCTTTTCTTCCATCAACTGATCAATACGATCCATCATTTTGTTGAAATTCCCCATTAACTGTGCAATTTCATCATTTCCAGATGGTTCAGGCCTTATGTTTACATTCCCTTCCTGCACAGCCTGCATTGTTTTCGTAAGGACTAAAATCCGGTTTAATGTGGAGTGACTGATTGCAACAGCAAGAAGATAGGCAATCATGCTTACCAGAATTACGACCAGCAGCATTTCAAAACGCAGTTCATGACTCAGATGGAAAATATCGTTAAAAGGGAGGATACTTGCCATGTACCAGCCGGATTTGGACAGGGAACAGCATTGTGCATAATAATGCTTTCCTTCTGCCTGAATGGGAACCCATTCATTGGTATCCGGAGCCGGAAGTTCTTTTGCTATGGCATACAGGGTATCGGAGAGGTCGTTATTGGCTGAATGGTAAAGAATTTCTCTGTCTTTTAAAAGCAGCAAAATTCCGTTTTCCGTAACAGAGGTGTTTTCAACCATAGATATCAAGTGGGAAGCATCTGCATCAGCACGCAGAACTGCAAGAGGCTCTTTGACATTCCGGGGGTTATAAATAACCTGCATGGATGAAAAATAAGACTGTTCCTGCAGCGGCTGGTCATCAAAATCTGTGGGAGCAAACCACATTCTTTCGCTCTGTCCGGAAAGGGTATGGTACCAACTGGCATCTGCTGCTTCCCGAAGCTGGATAATGTTATTTTGACCAGAAGCATATAAGTAATCGTTGTCGGCATAAAGCCGGATGCGCTCTATACCGGACAGATTACGCAGATGTTCAAAAGTAAGGGCAAGCTTGTCCGAATCCTCCAACCGGCGGATATAGGTATAATCTTCCGGATCGTTAGAGGCCATAGCATACACAATGGGATCCATAGCAAGAATATCAATTACCGCATCCAGTTTATCAAGAGACTGCTGCATGGAATTCACTGTGTCTTCAAATGCATTCTGCATGGCGGTAAAAGTTTGTTCCTGTATCACATTCCGTACACGCAGGTAAGTATATATGGTAAAAAAGCCCAGGGGAAGCACAACCAGCAAAAAGTAGGTACATAGAAGTTTATTTTTCAGGCTTTTTAAAACAGGACGTTGGGGAAAAAACAATTTATTTTTCATAACGGTGCCGCTCCCTGTATTCTTTAGGTGAAAGACCGGTTTCCCGGGTGAAAAGTCTGGTAAAATATTTGCCATTGGCGTAACCTACATTTTGGGCTACTTCATAAAGCTTCTGTGTCGAACCGGCAAGAAGCTCTTTGGCATGGAGGATGCGAAGCTGAGTAAGGTGCTGGTTAATTGTCCTGCCGCAGCTTTTTTTGTAGGCGGCACACAGATAAGTGTTGGTAAAGCCAAGATCGTGGGCGGCATCCTGTACGGTAAGGGATGGATTTTGATAGTGCTGTTCCAAATAGCGATCCACACGGGAAACAATATCTGTGTCCTGATATGCCAGGGAAGCAAAATATGTCCGTGAGAGGGTAAGCAGCTCATCCCACAGTTCCGATAAAGTTTCCCTGCCTGCAGCAGTATATAAGTAAAAATCGGATTCCCGGGTAATTCCGGTTATGTTGTAATCTTCGGCGGCTGTCAGAAATAAAAATACGATTTGACGGTAAAAATGACGCAGATAATCTGGCTCGGTACCTTCGCACCGGGAAGCCTTACGGTATAATCCGCGCAAAGCAGCTTCTGTGTCTGCTTCTCTTCGCTGCCGGATACTTTCAGCAATAGAATCAAGATGAAGCTGGCTGCCCTCAAATACAGCAGTATTCAGGGGAGCATCGGAATCTGTGCGTCCATGAAAAAACAGCGTGCGCAGTAAGTCAGGGTTTTCTGTTTTTTGAAGTTTATCCAGCTCGTCTATAACATCTGTGAGTGCCTGCTTTATTTCTTCAAGATCAACAGGTTTTTCAACATAACTGGCAGCCTTTAATTTGATGGCGCCTTTTAAATATTCCTTGTCCGAATAGCCGCTTAAAAAGATAAACTGGCAGTGCGGACAGAATTCCCGTATGGCAAAAGCCATTTGAATGCCATCCATACGCGGCATTTTAATATCGCTTATAATAATATCCGGATGGCAGAGTCGTGCCTGCTCTATTGCTTCCTGACCATCCGAGGCCTGAAAGATTTTTGTAACTTTGAGTGTGTCCCAGGGAAGATGATCTTTAAGCACTTTTCTGGGCATTGCTTCATCATCTACAATTAATACTGTGTAATTCATTCAAAATCCCCCTGATAAAAACTTATTTTATATTCATAATATACAAAAGAAAATAATATTTCAATTTAAAACGAGTCGATTTATGCGCAAAATGACAATTAACATAATTCTGTGCTCCTTTCATAACTTAGTTCCGTTGTAAGTGCGTATATGTTTTTGTTAAGATGAGTTTGTCAGGGAACAGGAAGGCACATTCACATGAGGGGGAGATTTTTATGCAGAGCAAAAAACATCCGTTTTTACATGATCTACGACAGAACCGGACCAAATGGCTGATGCTGCTGCCGGCGGCAGTAGTGGTGATTTTAATGTGTTATATCCCGATGGCAGGTATTGTGCTGGCATTTAAAGAGTACAATTACCACGACGGCATTTTCGGAAGTCCCTGGGTTGGCTTTGAGAACTTCCAGTATTTTTTCAAATCCGGAAAGGCATGGCTTACCACAAGAAATACAATACTTTACAATCTTGCGTTTCTGTTCGTAAACACTATTTTACAAATTACCTGCGCAATTATGTTAAGTGAACTTGCAGGAAAAGCATTCAAAAGAATTACCCAGTCGGTTATGTTTCTTCCCTATTTTATATCATGGGTAGTGGTTGGCGCTTTTATTTATAATTTTTTTAATTATGAATTCGGCGCAGTGAACGCTTTTTTAAAAGGAATGGGATTAGCGCCGGTTGATGTCTATTCAAATAAAAATGCGTGGCCTGTTATCCTGATTGTGGTCAGTGCCTTTAAAAATGTAGGCTATGGAACAGTCATGTATTTGGCAAGTATTGTCAACATTGATGGGGAAATGTTTGAAGCGGCTGATTTGGATGGCGCAACGATGTGGCAGAAGATACGATATATTACTCTGCCATGCATCCGCCCTACGATAGTTATTTTGTTCCTGCTTGCTATTGGCACTATCATGAAGGGCGATTTCCAGATGTTCTGGCAGGTGACAGGCAATAATCCTATGGTTTTGGATGTTACTGACGTTATTGACACTTATGTAACCCGTTCACTGCTGACTTTACAGGAATTTGGAATGACAAGTGCGGCGGGACTGTACCAGTCGGGAATTTCTTTTGTGCTGGTACTGATTGCAAATTATATAGTAAAAAAAGTGGAGCCGGATTACGCACTGTTTTAACCGGATGGGCGGCAGAAGGAGGATTTATTCATGGCAGCAGTAAACTACAGGAAAAAGAAATATAAAGGTTATGACAGACTGGTGTTCAATGTTATTTCCTATGTGACGCTTTTTGTACTTGCCTTTGTGTGCCTGCTTCCTTTCTGGCTGGTAATAAGCGGCTCACTGTCAGATCAGCAGTACATCCGGCTCAACGGCTATCAGCTGATTCCGGAACACTTTTCCCTGGATGCATATAAAATGCTGTTTCGGATTCCACAGGAGCTGCTGCGTGCGTATGGGGTGACGATATTGGTGACAGCATTAGGAACAGGGCTGGGGCTGCTGGTAACAAGTATGGCATCCTACGTTTTGGCAAATAAAAATTTTCGGTATCGGTATCAGGTTTCTTTTTTCTTTTATTTTACCTCTATCTTTGGAGGAGGACTGGTTCCCTGGTACATATTTAATACAAAATACCTGCGTTTTCACAATAACATAATAGCGTTGATTCTTCCGATTCTTGTCAATGTGACGTATCTGTTGATTCTGAAAAGCTATATGATGAGTATACCGGAATCGCTATATGAATCTGCATATCTGGATGGAGCGGGAGATCTGGTTGTTTATTTCAGAATTGCGCTTCCCCTTTGCAAAGCAGGATTAGCTACGGTGGGGCTGTTTATTGCTCTCAATTATTGGAATGACTGGTATAACGCAATGTTATTTTTAGATGAGGGACGCAGAGAGCTGTATCCGTTACAGTATTATCTGAACAATATATTGACAAAAGCGCAGGCAATTAATGCCGCGGCCGCCAGAAGCGGTATTCCGGCAAGCGACGTGCCCAGTGAACCAATGAAACTGGCAATGACGGTAATTGCAACGGGACCAATTGTTTTATTGTATCCCTTCCTGCAAAAATATTTTGTAAAGGGGGTTACTATTGGGGCAGTAAAAGGATAACTATTATAAAATTTAAAAATAAGAATCAGGAAGAAGTATGTTTAGTAAAAAGAAAATAACAATGTCATTATTATTGGTGCTTACTATGTTGTTAGTAACGTTAAGCGTAAGCGGAGCCAA
>VSNT01000067.1 GCA_009774465.1 Lachnospiraceae bacterium | reverse complement strand
CAGATTTTCCTGCCCTGCAATTGCAAGAAATTCACTCTGTGCTTCCTTTATATACGCCAAAAGCTCCTCATCAATTTCGGTCTCTTCTTCCTCTTTACTTTCTTCCCCGCCTTCTTCCTCATCAGTACCTGCTTCCTGATTCCGGTTTTCCTCAGATGCATCGGGCTCTTCTTCCTCTGATATCTCTTCACCTGAAACTTCGGGCGTCGTCTGGTCATTTATTTCTGCCGCCCTCACATCAGGCATACCGTTAAACAATATCATCATGCATAAAATAATTGCCAATATCTGTCTGTTTTTCATCTTTTTCAACCTTTGTATCCTCTTTACACTGCTTATCACTTTGACAGTACTTTGTTTGACTTATCGCTGAAATTTGACTGCTGGACATACGTCAACATAATATAACTTACTATAAAAAAGTTATTATGTCAACTAAAGTCCGGCAATCTTCTGACGCATATCCAGCAATATTTTTTTCTCCAGCCGGCTTACCTGCACCTGACTGATTCCCAACACTCTGGCCACCTCCGTCTGTGTTTTTTCCTGATAATACCTGAGCCTTATCAATTTCTGTTCTTTCTGAGGCAGTTCTCCAATCAGTTGATCCACCATCATATGATTTAAAACACTCTCCTGCTCATTCTGCCTCTCATCCGCCAGTTGATCCACCATAAAAATCTCATTACCATCATTTTGATAAACGGATTTATAGATAGACTCCACATGAACATTGGCTTCCATAGCAAGCACCACCTCCTCAACGGTAAGCGTCGCTTCTGTTGCCACCTCCGCTAAAGTGGGTTCTCTGTTCAGTTTTCCTCCCAGCCGCTCCCTTGCATATTTGACACGCATTCCATTTTCTTTCAGCGTTCTGGATACCTTTACCATTCCGTCATCCCTGATAAACCTTTTGATTTCCCCTGTAATTAATGGAACTGCATAAGTGGAAAATTTTACATCATATTCCGTATTAAATTTATCAATTGATTTAATCAGTCCAATCACGCCAATCTGAAACAAGTCCTCCGCCTCATACCCTCTTCCCAAAAAACGCTTAACGATATGATGCACCAGCCCCAGATTCTGCTCTATCAGTACTTCTCTTGCTTCCTTTTCTCCTGCCTGTGCCCGTTCGATCAGTACTGAATTCTCCGCCATAAATCATTCCTCATATCCAATCCAGGGCGTAGTTCCCAGTTTTTTCTTCATTCGTATTACCGTCCCCAACCCCGGCTTTGAAATCACTTCCAGGTCATCCATAAAGGCTTCCATAAAGGCAAATCCCATCCCGGACCTGTCCATTTCCGGCTTTGTTGTAAAAAGCGGCTCCATAGCCTGTTCTACATTTGTAATTCCCTTTCCCTTATCCTTCACCTCCACATACAGCACATCATCCTCTATCATACAGCTTAAATATACCTTATTGGGGGATTGGGAATTACCTTCTTTTATAAACTCCGCATCATAGCCATGAATAATTGCATTGGTCACTGCTTCCGAAACTGCTGTTTTAATATCTGAAACTTCTTCCATAGTAGGATTTAACGGGGTTACAAAGGCTGCAACCGCAACCCTTGCAAATGCTTCATTTACCGAAACCGCATCAAATATAATCTGCATTTCATTTTTCAGAGACATTTCATTCTCCGTCCTGCTTATGTCTTTTTGTCCTGTTTCCATATTTTTTTCCTTTCATTCCATTATCTCAATCACTTTATGTAAACCACATATCATCAGGGTTCTCTTGATTCTGGTATCCGTATTGATTGCAAACACTTTCCCGCCAAAGTAGGATATTTTCTTGTATCTTCCAATAATAACCCCTATTCCAGAGCTGTCCATAAATCTGGTATCTTCAAAGTCAAAAACCACATTTCCCACCCCCTCGTTCATAATGTACTCATCGGCTGTTTTACTTATGTAAACCGATTTGTGATGATCTACTTCCTCTGGCATTTTTACCATCAGATAATTATCAATCACTTTAAAGTTGTCTTCCATATTCCTTCCCCTTCCTTTTTTAATTTACTACTGCCTGGAACTTTTCCTGATAGAAAAAGAGAACATACTCACAGCATGTTCTCTTTTGTATTCTGACGTAATTTAATTTTGTTCTGCATTATTGATTTCTGCCAGATTGGTTTCTGACCGGTTTGCAAGTTCTGTTTCCGGGAAGTTATCAATTACCATTGCATATACTTCTTTTGCCTTATCATCATCCCCGCTTCTGCGGTAACTGTTTCCAAGATTAAACAATGCATCCCCGTTCGTCTCATCATATTCATAGGCCCTCTGCAGATTGGGAATCGCTGCCTCATAATCCTCCGCCCGATAACTACTGTAACCGGAATTATAATAGAAAGCTGCCAGCTCAGCCCCTACCGCTTCTATTAATTTGTCATACAAGGCTGTAAACGCTTCTGACTTCTGTTCCTGTGTCGTATCATCCGCCTTATCTGCCTCATCCTCTTCAAGTTCCTCCAAACAGGAAGCAATGGTTTCTATATCCTCGGGGTTTTCCAGATAGGCCCTGACTGCCATCATAAGCCCGTCTGTTGCTTTCACATTTCCGCTGGCACCCTGATAAGCGGCAAGCTCGTCGCTTAACTGTGTCTTTTCTTCCGTAAGCTTTTGTATTATCTGCTCCTGCTCATCAATTGTAGCAGTTTTGGCATCTGATTGTTCGCTGACCATACGCAGCTCATTGTTGATTTCCGCCTTTGCTCCCTGAATCCGCCCGGGCAATATTAAAAAACACGCAATGGCAACACCAATCAATACGCCGATTCCCAAGTTAAGAAGCGTGGACACCCCTTTGGGCTCCTTTATGTTTACAGGCTGAATAATGGTTTCATTTCCACTTTGATAGCGTACCGCTTTACTGGAGGCTGCCTTTCTTTTGGGCACGTTCTTTGCCGCTTCCTCGGGCATAAGCATGTGCTCCACTTCTTTTAAATAGCGCAATGTAATCGTATTATTCGTATCTATATGGCAGCACTTATCCAGTTCCTTCTGTGCCTTTTCCCACTCTTCAGAATTAATATATAAAAGAGCAAGAAGCTGATGGGCGCTTACATATTTAGGATTGTAGGAAAGCACCTTTTTTAACTGTATAATAGCCAGATCCTGACTGTCCTGATAGCAGTAAAGCAACGCCTGATTATATTTTTTTATCGTCTGATTGATCGCATCCAGCCTTGCCTGATTGGTCTGAATCATATCAATATAGTCATCAGCTATATTTTTTTTCGGGCGCAGGTTTTTACTGATAACCCACTCGCTCAGCGCATTTACCACTTCGCCCATTTCAAAGTACACAAGTCCCAAAAGGTTCCTTGCGTCTATATTATTCTTATTTAATTTCAAGCTTTGCCGTAAACTTACAATTGCACCGGACAGATCTCTGACTGTAGCCTTTTCCAGCCCTTCATTATAAAAACGATTGGACATGAACATAATTCTCTTATAAAGGGCCACATCCGCACCACAGCTTGTACAAAAATCGTGTTCTGATAAACGGCATCCGCAATTATAACAAATCATGCCGTCACTCCTTATTCATCTTCCGTTTTTGTCTTTTCTGACAGTTTAATAAATATATCAGCCATATCTGTTAAATCCTGATTATATATAGCCTCTTCCGCATCCTCAACTTCAAGGCTGGGGTGGAATTTCTTTAATTCCTCTTCAAAATCTATCATCCTGAATTCTCCTCATGAAGGACTTTATCTGCCCTATCAAATACAACGAACCAACAACATAAATAATGTCTTCTCTGCCTTTATTTTCCTTCAAATAATTGTATGCCTCTTCTGCATTTTCGAAAAAACTACAGGGTATTTTATACTGACTCCAGACAGCTTTTAACTGATTCAGGGACACGCTCCGGTCTGTCTCAAGCGCTGTCACCGCCATCCGGGCAAAAAAGCCTGACCTGGCTATTTGGGAAATCATCATCTGATACTGCTTGTCCATAACAACTCCAAATAACAGCAGCCTTTCCCCTTTGCAGGCATCCTCTTTGACTGTATTTAAAAATGCATCTATACCATCTTCATTATGGGCTCCGTCTAAAACAATCCCCGGTAAAGCTTCTTCCATTCTTCCCGGCCATTTGGCCTCCCATAAGCCCTTTCTGATTGCTTCCGGTGTAATCTGTTCATCTTCCAGCCTCTCCGCCGCTGCAACTGCCAAAGATGCATTTTCAACCTGATACAATGCTCTTGTTTTCAAAAAAAGACTAACATAATTATAATAACCAGTGCGAAGAGAAAAATCAATGTTTTTATTATTTATATTCACATTCAAAATATTATCTTTTCCGATCTTAACTACAGGACTGACCATTTTTTTTGCATATTCAGTCAAAACTTCTGTACTTTCCGTCCTTTTATCGACAAAAACCACCGGAACACCGGGCTTAATAATTCCCGCTTTTTCGGCAGCAATCTCCCTAATTGTATTCCCCAGATACTGCATATGATCATACCCGATTTCCGTAATCACACATATGTCGGGTTTTATACAGTTCGTGGCGTCTAATCTTCCTCCCAGTCCTGTTTCCAGAATAATATAATCAGGATTCTTTTCTTTAAAATAAATCATTGCCATCAAAAACAGAAATTCAAAAAAAGAAGGATGGGAAAGTCCCATTTTCTTTGCATGAACAGCCTTATCTTTTACCTTTTCAAAAATTTCCGTAAACTTTTCTTTAGAAATTTTCTCTTCTCCCAGGCATATTCTTTCCCGCATGGTTTCCAAATGAGGCGAGGTAAATAGCCCCACAGTGTATCCGCTTTCCATTAAAATTCCACGCAAATAGGCACAAACGGAACCTTTTCCGTTTGTGCCTGCCACATGGATAATCCTGCTTTCCATGCTGCCTGCAAGGAGTGTCAACAATCTCCCTGTGTCTTCAATGGTATTCTTGCCTGCAAATTTGGGTATCTCTAAAATATACTTTTCCGCTTCCTTATATGATGCCATATGCTTCCTTTTTCCCACTTGTACATCTTTACTCTTTTTAATTGTGCTTTTCAGGCCGCAAACATCCCTGTTATTTCTGTAGCTGGGTGAGACGTTCCTTTACCTGACGCATCATCTGGGTATATTTTTCCAGCTTTTCTCTTTCCTCGGCAATTTTAGCTTCCGGCGCTTTGGAAATAAATTTCTCATTGCTCAACATGCCATTTACACGTGCAAGCTCTCCGGCAAGTCTCTTTTCTTCTTTGGCAAGGCGTTCCAGCTCCTGCCCAATATCCACCAGTTCTGCAAAAGGCATATAAAGCGTCGCTCCGCTGGTCACTACCGATACCGCATCCTCTGCAATACCCGACTTGTCCTTCTTTATTGTCACGTCAGAAGCATATGCCAATGAAGCAAAAAACAGTTTTCCATCCGTAAATGCACTTAACACATCTTCTTTTTCACAGATTACAAATACCTGTGCTTTTCTGCTGGGCGGAACGTTCATTTCCGTACGCACATTTCTGATTCCCCGCACAGCTTCCTTGATAATCTCAATCTCCTTTTCTTCCTTTGCAAAATTCCTCTCATCCTGATACTTCGGCCAGCAGGATATCATGATAGATTCTTCCTCTGACTGCAGGGTGCAGAATATTTCTTCGGTAATAAAAGGCATATAAGGGTGAAGCAGTTTCAAAGCGTCAATCAACACTGTCTTTAAGGTCCACAGCGCCGCGTCTTTGCTTTCCTGATCGTCAGAATTATAAAGCCTTGGCTTCACCATTTCAATGTACCAGTCACAGAATTCATCCCAGATAAAATCATAAACTTTTGAAACTGCAATTCCCAGCTCAAAGCTGTCCATATTGTCGGTCACATCTTTGACCAATGTATTTAGTCTGGAAAGAATCCACTTATCAACCGGCTCTAAAGAAGGATTGGTTGTTCTCACTCCCTCTTCCGGCATATTCATCATAATAAATCTGGAGGCATTCCATATCTTGTTGGCAAAATTCCTGCTTGCCTCAACCCTTTCATAGTAAAAACGCATGTCGTTACCGGGCGCATTTCCAGTAATCAGCGTGAGCCTGAGTGCATCTGCTCCGTACTGATCAATGATTTCAAGGGGATCAATTCCATTTCCAAGGGACTTACTCATTTTCCTTCCTTGAGAATCTCTTACCAGTCCGTGGAATAAAACTGTCTTAAAGGGCTTTTCTCCCATCTGCTCAAAGCCTGAAAAGATCATACGGATTACCCAGAAGAAAATAATATCATAACCTGTCACCAATACATCCGTAGGATAAAAATACTTAAGATCCTCTGTCTGCTCCGGCCATCCTAATGTTGAGAAAGGCCATAATGCAGAAGAAAACCATGTGTCCAAAGTATCCGGATCCTGGGTAAAATGTTCCCAGCTGCACCTGGGGCATTTCCCGGGAGCCTTTGGCGCAACCACAATCTCTCCGCATTTATCACAATAATAGGCCGGAATCCTGTGCCCCCACCAGAGCTGTCTGGAAATACACCAGTCACGGATATTATCCGTCCAGTTAAAATAAATCTTTTCCATACGCTTTGGAATGAGTTCAATGTCGCCGCTTTTAACCGCTTCCACTGCCGGCTTAATCAGTTCTTCCATCTTTACAAACCACTGCTGTTTAATCATAGGTTCAATGGTGGTCTTGCAGCGGTCGTGAGTTCCTACGTTATGGGAATAATCCTCAATTTTAACTAAAAGCCCCAATTCTTCCAGTTCTTTTACAATGGCTTTTCTTGCTTCATATCTGTCCATGCCACAGAACTTGCCGCCATTTTCATTAATGGTTGCGTCATCATTTAAAATGTTGATTTCCGGCAGATTATGACGTTTTCCCACCTCAAAGTCGTTGGGATCATGAGCCGGTGTAATTTTAACCACGCCGGTACCAAATTCCATATCCACATAAGAATCCGCCACCACCGGAATTTCTCTGTTTACAATGGGAAGCATCAGCTTTTTCCCTATAATATCCTTATATCTGTCATCCTCCGGATTTACTGCCACAGCGGTATCTCCCAGCATGGTTTCCGGTCTGGTGGTTGCAAACTCCACAAAACGGGTGGTACTTACCGAACCGTCCTCCTCAATCACAGGATATTTGATATGCCAGAAATGGCCCGCCTGCTCCGTATATTCCACTTCCGCGTCTGAAATAGAGGTATTGCAGACCGGACACCAGTTAATAATGCGGCTTCCCTTATAAATCCATCCCTTTTCATGCATCTTGCAGAATACTTCCGTTACCGCCTTATTACAGCCCTCGTCCATTGTAAAGCGCTCCCTGTCCCAGTCGCAGGAAGAACCCATCTTTTTTAACTGGCTGATAATACGCCCGCCATACTCCTTTTTCCATTCCCAGGCACGCTCTAAAAACCCTTCACGTCCAAGATCCTCTTTATTAATCCCCTCTTCTTTTAACTTTTCAATAATCTTAACTTCGGTTGCAATGCTGGCATGATCCGTACCGGGCTGCCAAAGCGCATTGTACCCCTGCATCCTCTTAAAGCGAATTAAAATATCCTGCATGGTATTATCAAGGGCATGTCCCATGTGCAACTGTCCTGTAATATTTGGAGGCGGAATCACAATGGTAAAAGGCGTCCTTGAATGGTCAACTTCCGCATGAAAATATTTTTTATCCATCCATTTTTGATAAAGCCTGTCTTCAATCCCTTTTGGATCATAGGTTTTTGCAAGTTCTCTGCTCATATTTTTCTCCTTCCACACTAAATGCGCCCTCACAGATATATTATCTGCAAAGGGCGCATCTTTCACCTGATTACGCGGTACCACCTTCGTTTATCACTTTAGAGACTACTGATATTTAAAATACCAAGAGTCCTATCCTGTAACGTGGATCATACGTGAGAGCTTACTGATCTGTCTGATAAGCAGTGTTCACCTCTCCGGCTCCAAAGCTACCTTCCACATTTCCTTCCTTAAAACCTTTCAGCACTGCCGCAGACACCTGTCCTGTAAACAGATTGACCAGCCGCAGGGTTTCTTCTCTGTCAGGAGATAAATGTGTACTCCTCTTTTTCATTGCCTTTTCATCTAATGATTTTATATTAGTTGCATGATTTATATTTGTCAAGGAGTTTTTCAATTTTCAAGTTCCATCATCATTTTCCTGAACATAATTCTCGTCTCATATTCTACCCTCTTCTACTTTCTCTTAACATCTATCCAGCCATAATTTCTCATCTCTTCCCCAAATGCACTTCTCCGTGAATATTTATCTTTATAAGCTGTCATCAGTCTCTGTTTAGTGCCAATCTCCCCCAAAGACTCCTTCACCTCGCCCAATACGGCTATATACGCCGCGCATTCTCCATAATATTTTCTGTGGCTTGCCCGTATATCCTGCATTTTCCAATATGTTCAAATATAATCCCGGATGAACAACAACATATTTCTCCGCGTATTGTTCGGCCGCAGAGCTATTATTTAACAAACCGACTGCTTCCAGAATAAGTCGGTCGGCATCATGCCCTGTTTTCTCCCCAAGATATGAAATCCAGAGTGCCTGAAAGTCCTGAAAATCAGGTAACTCTTCATCCCCATACTGCAAAACTGTTTCCAGTGTGATTTCATCCATTCTTGCATTTGCAATAACCCCATACAATGCCTCAGGACGTTTTTCTAATGGTGCGGCACGATATGCGCAATATGCCGTATCAAGAATCACACGTTTTAAGTCACAATGCAATAGCTCATGATACACCATATCGCCAAGTGAAAATTCTTCGTCACCATATTCATTTTCACATAAAATATCCATCATCAACATCTGGTTTCCAATTTCAAAGCCTTCTTTATACTTCTCCATATCCATACAGATATGAACAAAATCACATGCTTCCGCCAGCATGTCCGAAATACCGCTGTCATCCTCATAATAAAACTCTTCGCTGCTGTCATCATACCAATCGTCATATTCTTCATTCAATGTACCGTTAATCGTAATTTCCTGCGAATCTATTATTTTTAAATTATTTCTGACAAGCCGATACCTCTTATCAAATCCAGGCTCATCCCCTGCATCTTCTGATGATTCTTTCTCTTATTTTCCCCCTGCCTCCTTTAATCTCTTCAAAAAATCTTCCCTGCAATGCTCCGTTAAAACACGCC
Source organism: Lachnospiraceae bacterium (assembly GCA_009774465.1). Classification (GTDB taxonomy): domain Bacteria; phylum Bacillota; class Clostridia; order Lachnospirales; family Lachnospiraceae; genus Suilimivivens. The sequence continues at coordinate 12,798 of VSNT01000067.1, read as the reverse complement.
CGATTTTATGAATAAATGAAATGAGCTGCTCCTGCGAATATTGCGCTGTGATGGCATCTGTCTGTTTTAAAAAATTAGTCAAATTCATCATCTGGTCTCCCTTTTTGCAAATCAGTAATTCGCGGCTGTTTTTTGTTTGACATACACTTTATATCTGATGTTTTTCAGATTTTTCTCATTCATTTCTTTAAAACTCTCACCCCATATCCCTCTTTATTTCAAACAACAATATCAGACTTACATATTTTCAATATCTGTATATACCTCCGGCGTATGCACACCGCCTGATGCTGTTGTTGTATAAATTAACGGTCCGCCATAACCTTGTCGTTCCTATTCCCCCCAGCCCATAAAACCAACAGCGAACTCTTTTTCCTAAGCTCCGTTTATTAAAAAACCCTAAAACTCATGTATTTAACAATTTTACTTTATTTAACTGCGAACTACTGCGAACTACTGCGAACTACTGCGAATTTACTGCGAATTATATGCTCAGTGAATATGTCAATGTCGGATCATGCTTGTTTCCATTCATTTTTATTACCTCAATTTCCAACAAATGGCTAAGCTTTTTATTAATAGTCCTTCTCGTTTTACTTACCATCACAGATAATTCCATAGCGGTAATACAGCTTCTGCTACCCATAATTGTTACAATATCTTTTTCAACTGCATCCAGCTTATCCCAATATTCTGCCATTTTCTTTTCAACAGTTTCAGTTTGTCTTGTCGTTCTTGTAATAATGCTGTTCCTTAAAACCAGTTTTACCGTTTGCCCGCCAGGTTCTGAATACTCTGGCTCTTCAAGAAAATAGTTTTCCATATCTGAATATATACGTTTTACGCCCTCATTCAGTTCTTTTACTATCCCAAAATCTGCCAATACCCGAGCCATGCGGGGATTTCTTGAAAAATTTATAGACCTGATATTGTCAATAGTCACAATATTTGGCAATTTGCCTGGGCTCTCAATTTCCAGTCTGTCATCATACATCATGACCTTAATGTATTTCCCTTCCATCGCATATTCACGATGGGCAACAGCATTTACAATACCTTCTGCCCATGCAAACGGCGGATATTCTTCCACAGTTTTAAAATTACCTGTTTCTGAATCTAACGAAGTAAACTCTCTTAATTGTGCGGCAATAAATCTTTTTGCCTCTTCTACAATTTTCAGTATCGGATATTCAATATTGGCATCCTTAATAATATTCATCTGAGTACCAACACCCGCCTTTGTTCCGTCATAACGTATAAAACGAATCCTGCAATTTGGATAAAACTGATATACATTTTTCGCGAATAATAATACAGCCGCATTTGTCAAACACTTTCTCCCATTCTGCTCTTTATAAAAACCCCTTGAAGATAATAATTGTTCTGCTGAAATATCCGGACTTCCGAGAATATCTTTATATTGTTTTATTAATTCCTCATCCAGATCAGAAATCTTTACATCATAATTTAATTCATCTTCATAATGTCTGGCTCCTTTACTATACTCTAATTTTCGCAAATCATCGCCCTTTAACTCTCGTTTCCTATCGCCAATACGCAAAAATACCGAACCGTTAGAGGTGCTGATTACCCTATCGACACTTGGATATATATGTAGAAGCAACAATCTGTCTGTTTGTCCTTCTGCATTCTCTATATCGAGGAATTCCTCCTGATATTCCGGTGTGGGATTACAGCAGTCCATAGGAGCGTTAATAAAATTATTAATTTTCTCAGTTCCTACAGCATTGATTCCTTCCAATCGGCGTGTTTTATCACTGATACCAAATACTATTGTTCCTCCATCTGCATTTGCATATGCAGATATCTCGTCAGCAATATCCGACGGTTTCAATTGTGCGGATTTTCGATCGAAAATTTTATTTTCATCCTCATTAATCATATAATCTAATGTGAGAACTGGATTTATTAAAGACTTTATCATGTATATACTTCCTTTAAATAGTTTTAACAGCGCCCATTTTTTCAAACACATTTGCAAAAGTGCTGACACTTGTGCACCAGATTTTTGTTTTTTTCATTTCCATCGCTGCTTACTCCTTATCATCCACCTCAACAAACTCAGCATCAATAATCCTTTCCTTATCCCTCTTCACCTTAAACACTCTGGATAAAATCCAGATATCGGATGCTCCGTCATAGATCAGAAAGATTCCAATCAGCCTCACCACCAGTTCCACTGCTCCGAAAGGATTATAAATCAGCAGACCGCCAAAAATCACCGTAAGCAGGCCGAAAATAAGAGCCAGCCACCATCTTTCATAACCATCCTTTTGCAGGGCAATTGCCTGCACTACGTTATGTAAACCATGAATCACAATCAAAACACCCACAATCACAGGCACCGCCATAATAATCATTTCCGGCTTTAACAAAATCCATATGCCTATCACTGCAAAAATAATGCCAAGAATCATCATTCCCTGAGAAATAATGGTTCGTTCTCTGTTAAACAGGTAAATAACTATTTGAATAATCCCATAGGCAAGCAGCACAATCCCAAGACTCATGCACACGATCTGGGTAGTGGTTCCCGGCCAGATCAAAAGTACCAGTCCTAATAGAATACACAGCACCGCCGATGCCGTATAATTTACTCTTAATCCTTTTAAAAAATCAACCATAACTAATTTCTCCTTTCTTTCCTTTGGCGTTTTTTCTTTATTCCTTCATATGCCAGATAAGCTAAATATCCCAGTACCGCACCCACGCAGTTAAGCAGAATATCATCCACATCAAAAGCACCAAATGCACTAAAGAGCTGGAATACCTCTATCCCCAGCACAAATAAAAATGCATTTATCAGCATCACAAAAAAGTTTCTTCCTCTTTTCAGTACATAAGGAATTAAAAATCCAAAGGGAATAAACACCACAACATTGCCCACCAGATTTTCAAAACTGTTGAGCTTATAAGAATAATTAATATACATCCGTATGGTTTTAAATAATGTGAAATTTGCTGTGTCCAGCCCTTCTAAAATTACTCCCTTTTCCCATGTGGCAGCAATTGCTTTTAAGTGCTCTATGGGATATTTAAAAATGATCACCTTGATTACAACAATCAAATAAACAACAAAAATTATTTTGACATATTTCCTCTGAAATTGCCCATCCTTCACTAATAATAAACCTCCATTAAAGTAAGTCCTTTTGCAGGCGCCAGTTCCCCGGCCTTCTCCCTTAACCCGGAGGATAAAATATCTGCAATGTCTTCAGGCTTTCTCTTATGCATACCTGTCTCTAACAGGGTTCCTGTCATAATCCGGACCATATGATACAAAAATCCGTCTCCTCTGTAGGTAAAAGAAATTTCGTCCTGCTCTCCCCAAAGCGCCATAGACATGCCGGTATTTCTTTCTATTCTTATTTCATCAATTGTACGAATTGTAGATTTTTTACTCCTTTTATTAGAAGTAAATGCTTTAAAATCATGGGTTCCCAAAAGATACTGCGCCGCCCTTCTCATGGCATCAATATCCAGCTTTTCTTCCACCACATGCGTATACCTTCTGTCAAACACATGAGGCACTTTTCCATTATTCACACGATAACAGTACTTTTTTCCCTTCGCGTTCAGTCTGCTGTGAAAGCGCTCCGGCACCTCCTTCAATGAGATCACCGCGATATCTTCCGGAAGATAAAAGTTAATATACTTAAGCATTTCATCTGCCTGCATCCGGGTATCCGCATGAAAGTTGGCCACCTGCCCTAGCGCGTGAACTCCGGCGTCTGTCCTGCCTGAACCCTGCAGGATAATTTCCTGACCGGTCATTTTAGAAAGCAGCGCTTCAAGCCTTCCCTGTATGGTATTTCCGGTGCTCTCCTGCCTCTGCCAGCCCTGATACCTTGTGCCTTCATATTGAAGGATCATCATAAAATTGCGCAATTACCTTACCTCCCAGGGATTTTCCTTTCCCTGTACAAAGCATTGACAGCCAAGAAGGGAATCTCTGACTACCGTTTCCACACAGTCATCCGTATAAAACGCCATATGATGACTTACCGTCACATTGGGGAATCCGCGAAGTACAGCTAACTCTCTGTTATTTAGTATATCTGATTTGCGGTCATAATAATACAATTCAAACTCATTTTCTACCACATCCAGACCTGCACCGCCGATTTTTCCCCTTTCGATTCCGGAAATCAACGCCTGTGAATCAATCAGACCGCCTCTTGCAGTGTTGATGAGCATTACCCCATCCTTCATTTTTGAGATTGCTTCTTCATCAATCATATGAAAGTTTTCTTCTGTCAAAGGCGTATGAAGAGTAATCACATCCGCCTGCCGCCACATTTCATCCAGTGTTACATAGGGAATGCCTGCCGCCTTTACCTCTTTATTTTCAAACAAATCATAGGCAATCCTCCGGCAGCCGAAGCCTGATAAATTATTAAGCACTGTGGTTCCAATCCTGCCTGTGCCAATCACCCCTACCGTTAAATCCTTTAATTCTCTTCCCTGAATGCCCTTAAGAGTATAATCCTGTATATTGGTGCGTTCCATAATCCGTTTCATCTTACGGATTGTCATAAGAATCAACATCACCGTATAGTCCGCAACCCCGCAGGGGCCATAAGGCGCATTGGCAACCTTCATACCAAGCGTTTTCGCCGCCTTTATGTCAATATGATCATAGCCTATGGTTCTGGTGGCAACATATTTTACCCCATAGTCTGCAAATACCTTAAGCAGCTCTTTTGTCATTTTGGTTGTAAGAATATCAATACATTCACTGCCCTTTGCCAGATATGCATTTTCCTTATCCGGTCCGTCAGGGCAGAGGACAAGCTCAATCCCCAGCTTGTTTCCATATTCTTCAAACAGCTCTTTTTCATCAAAGCTCCGGCAGCTATAAACTGTTACTTTCATCTTCCAGCATCTCCTTATCTTTCCCTTTAAGGCTCTTACGATCCCTGTAAATCTGTACCGCCTTCATATCCTCATCATTCAAATGCCTGAAGTTACTGATACTTGCATATAAAACCTTCATACTGTCAATTGTAGTATCAAAAACTCCTTCTTCATACATGGTCAGTACAATAATCCCTATGGGAACTGCAATAATCATCCCCACAACTCCGGCGGACTTATATCCAATAAACAGCAAAAATAAAGTAGGAATAGGCTCAAGTCCTACGGAATCTCCCACGATTCTGGGCTGTATCAATTGTCTTGCCAGCTGTCCCACGCCCCATATGATCAAAAGGCCTATCACCATAGTATATTCCCCATTAAGGAACTTAATAATTGCCCAGGGAATCAACACTGTCCCTGTTCCAAAAAAAGGAAGAAGGTCAAGAAAAGCCACCCCTATTGCAATCAAAAATGCATATTTTACTCTCAGTATGGTAAACCCAAGCACCAAAAGCAGATACATCCAGAATTCAATTTTAAGCTGTGCCTTAAAGTATCCTCCCACCGCACGCACCAGCCCCCGCTTAACCAAATTTATCTGATCAAGCATTGACTGCGTCATAACCTTATGGAGGAGATTCGACAGATAATCCTTATCCGCCACAAAAAAGTATGCAGATAAAAGACACATAATAATTCCAATCAAAATAGAAGGCAGATTCATTGTAAAACGACTCAGTGTTTCAATTGCCGGACTTCCAAGCCTTCCAAAAAGCTCTCCTAAATATTCTCCTATATTGGAGGTTATCTTTACAATTGCAACCTCAATCTCATCAGGCAGATATTTGCTGGCCGCCTCCAATCTTTCACCAATCTGTGCGAATTCCTGCTGCGTGCCTTCCCACATATCCGGCAGTTCTCCGGCAAATTCAATCACCTGTTCCATCAGCTTGGCACACACAAAATATCCTGCAAAAATGACCAGACCGATTACGGTAATAATGACAAAGGCAGAACCGGCCTTTCTCTTGATTTTTACCTTTTTTTCAAAAAACCCCACTAACGGACTGGCAATCATTGCTATAATCCATCCCACAACAAAAGGCATAAAATAAATGATGACTCTGGGTGCCACAAAAATAAAAAACAGTAACAGCACCAGCATAATTCCCAAATTAATAAAAACCTTCAAATAAGTTCTTCTGTTTTCATTTTTATCCATATTTACTCCATTCCGAAGCCTCATAGCTTTATAACCACATTACGCCAGATCAGGTTCTTCCTCCATTTTCAAATACGTATCCAGCACCTCATAAATCTCTTCACGCCCCTTTTTTGTCAATGCCGAATAAGGAATCACAATGGTGTTTTTTACCACATTAAGCCCTTCCTTCACCATCTTTACATGCTTCTGCACCTGACTCCGATTAATCTTATCAAGCTTGGTGGCTATAATGATGGGTTCAAACCCCTGATTTAAAATCCACTCATACATTAACCTGTCATTTCCGGAAGGCTCATGTCTGATATCAATTAAAAGAAAGACTGCTCTGAGCTTTTTGGACTTGTGAAGATAATTTTCAACCATCTTCCCCCATTTGGCTTTTTCCGACTCACTGACCTTTGCATAACCATATCCGGGCAGATCAACAAAATACATTTGATCATTAATATGATAAAAATTGATGGTTTGTGTCTTTCCCGGCTGAGCGCTGGTTCTTGCAAGTGCTTTCCGGTTCATCAATCCATTGATCAGGGAAGATTTTCCCACATTGCTTTTTCCTGCAAAAGCAAATTCTATATGTTCATTTTCCGGCAGTGTACTTGTAATCCCACATACCGTTTCCAGTGAAACATTCTTAATTATCATTTATATAACTACGCTCCTTTCAGAGTTCAAAGACTTCCTGCTGCTTCAAATCAAAGCCCGCTTTAAAACCTCATTCATCTCCTTTACATAAGTAATCACAAGTCCTTCCTTGATCTCTTCTTTGATCTCTTCAATATCCTTTTTGTTTTCTGCCGGCACTAAAACTTCCTTCATACCAGCCATTTTTGCCGCCAGAATCTTTTCTTTCAGCCCTCCTACAGGAAGTACTCTTCCCCGTAAGGTGATTTCTCCTGTCATGGCAATATCACTGCGTACCTTTTCCCCGGTAATTGCTGAAAACAATGCAGTTGCCATAGTAATACCCGCTGACGGGCCATCTTTTGGAACTGCCCCTTCCGGTATATGAATATGAAAGTCATTTTCCTTAAATACTTCCGGCCGGATATGATTTTTTTCTCCTACGGAACGTACATAGCTGATGCCGATGACCGCTGACTCCTTCATCACATCCCCCATCTGACCGGTCAATTCAATTTCTCCCTTTCCAGGCATCATATTCACTTCAATCTGAAGGGTGTCACCTCCTACGCTTGTCCATGCAAGCCCCCGCACAATACCTGCCTGAGGCTCTTTATTTGCCTTGTTCATGCTGTACTTCCGATTGCCCAGATACTTGTCCAGATTAGATGCGGTCACTTTAATTTTTTCGCTTTCTGCGCCTGCTTCCCTTGCCTCTAATATTTCTTTGGCACACTTCCGGCAGATATCGCCTATCTTTCTTTCAAGCTCCCGAACGCCAGCCTCTTTGGTATAATAAGTAATAATATTTTTCAACGCGCCATCCTGAATTGTAAGCATCTTTTTGGTAATTCCGTTTTTCTCAAGCTGCTTTTTTAAAAGATGCTCTTTGGCAATGTGAAATTTTTCATTTTCCGTGTAGCTGTTAACCTCAATAATCTCCATACGGTCCAAAAGCGGACGGGGAATGGTCTGAGTGGTGTTGGCAGTGGCCATGAACAAAACCTCAGACAAATCTAAGGGAATCTCCACGTAATGGTCCCGAAACCTTACATTTTGTTCTCCATCCAAAACCTCCAAAAGAGCGGAAAAAGTATCCCCTTTATGATCGTTGCTTACTTTATCAATTTCATCTAACAGCATCAGTGGATTGTTCACCCCTGCCTGCTTTAATCCGGCTGCAATCCGCCCCGGCATAGCGCCCACGTAGGTTTTCCTGTGGCCACGTATTTCCGCTTCATCCCGCACGCCGCCTAAACAAATTCTCACATATTTTTTATTCAAAGCTTCCGCAACGCTCTTTGCAATGGAAGTTTTCCCTGTTCCAGGAGGGCCTACCAGACAAATAATCGGGCTTTCCCCTTTCTTTGTAAGACAACGGACTGCCAAAAACTCCAGAATACGTTCTTTTACCTGTTCCAGGCCATAATGCTCCCGTTCCAAAATTTCTCCGGCCTTTTTTATATTTTCCGTATCATTTGACGCCTTATCCCAGGGAAGCTCCAGCAAAGTTTCAAGATAAGCACGTTCCACCGCGCTCTCGGAGCTGCTTCCAATCAGGCTTTTAAACCTGGAAATTTCCTTTTTAATCCTGGCCTTTACTTCCTCAGATGCCTGCAATTCCCTAAGAGAAGCCTCAAACTGATCTGCATCCGAAAAAGATTTATCTTCCCCCAGCTCTTCCCTGATATAGCGGAGCTGTTCTCTAAGCAGGTATTCCTTCTGACTTTTATCCACCCGCTCTTTCATTCTCCCTGCCAGTTCTTCCCGTACCCTGGCAATTTCAATTTCATTAAGGAGCTGTACACATAAAACGTCATAACGTTCTTTAAGGGAAACAGCCTCTAATACCTGCTGTTTCTTCTCATAGCCGATAGGAAGATTCATGGCAATCTGATCCATCAGACTTCCCGGATCATCAACATTGGCATATCTCTGCATGGCATTCTTGTCAATCTTGGGATAATAGGCCGCATACTGGGCAAAGTATTCCCGAAGCTGCCGGATCATTGCCTCCCCCACTGCCGCCTTATTTCCGCCTTCTTCTTCCACCCTTTGCACATCTTCCACACAGGCTTCCATGAAACTTTTGTTTTCTTCATTTATTCCTTTAAGAATACCTCTTCTACGTCCCTCCACAAGCACTCTGATAATCTGATTGGGGAGTTTTGTAATCTGCCTGATCTCGGCAATCGTTCCCATATGGTAGAGATCTTCTTCCTTTGGTATATCCGCCTCTACATTTCTTTGGGACACCAGAAAAAGCTTTCCGCCCTTTACCATTGCATATTCTAAAGCCTTAATTGATTTTTCTCTATTAAGATCAAAATGGATTACCGTATCCGGCAGTATTGTCATTCCTCTTAAAGGAATAAGGGGCATGACATGCACCTGCTCTATTTCCATTTCTATTTCATTCATATATTTATCCTCTGTTGCTGACTGAAAGTTTTCAAAAACAAATATTACTTGCACAAAATGCCGCCTATCGGCGGCATTTTATAATTAACATTATCTGGCCCTGCGCATTACCTCTCTATGAATTAATAAAGGTTCACTTTCTCCCTCTACCGCACCTTTTGTAATCACGCATTCTTCGATTGTTTCATCTGACGGAATTCGATACATCACATCCATCATCACCTTTTCCATAATGGAACGAAGTCCTCTGGCCCCTGTTTTGCGCTCAAATGCCTGCTTTGCAATTGCTTCCACTGCATCCTGCTCAAAGTCAAGCTTCACCTCGTCAAATCCAAACAGTTTCTGATATTGCTTGATAAGCGCATTCCTGGGTTCTGTTAAAATTCTCACTAACGCTTCCTCATCTAATCCTTCTAAGGATACGTTGATGGGAACACGACCGACAAATTCAGGGATAAGCCCGAATTTCACCAGATCCTGGGGTGTCACCTCACTTAAAAGTGCGCTGATCTCACGATTATTTTTACTTACAATTTCCGCATCAAATCCGATAGAATTGCGATTCAGCCTGTTTTCAACAATTTTTTCAAGTCCATCAAATGCACCGCCGCAGATAAACAAAATATTGGAAGTGTCGATTTGAATTAATTCCTGATGGGGATGCTTTCTGCCTCCCTGTGGTGGAACACTTGCAGTTGTTCCTTCTATAATTTTTAAAAGCGCCTGCTGTACTCCCTCACCGGAAACGTCTCGGGTAATGGACACATTTTCACTTTTCTTTGTAATCTTGTCAATTTCGTCAATATAAACGATTCCCAGTTGTGCACGCTCCACATCATACTCTGCCGCCTGTATCAGCTTAAGAAGAATGTTCTCCACATCTTCTCCCACATAACCTGCTTCTGTAAGCGTGGTTGCATCTGCAATTGCAAAGGGTACATTTATAATTTTGGCAAGTGTCTGTGCCAAATAAGTTTTTCCTGAACCGGTAGGCCCAACCATAATGATGTTGCTTTTTTGAAGCTCCACATCATCCATATCCTTAGGGGCCATCACCCTTTTGTAATGATTATAAACGGAAACCGCCAAAACCTTTTTGGCCTCTTCCTGGCCAATCACATAATCATCTAAAAATTCCTTAATTTCTACCGGCTTCAGCAGATTAATTTCCAATTCTGTCTCTTCTGCTTCTTCCTCATATTCCTCTTCTACAATGTCTGCGCAGATTTCCACACACTCGTCACAGATATAAACACCAGCCGGACCTGCGATCATTTTTTTGACCTGATCCTGTGTCTTATTGCAAAAAGAACACCTGATGTTATCAGAACCTTTTCCTGCCATCTTCCCTACCTCTTACTATTTTATTCCCACAGGCTTTAAGTCAAGGTAAAATTTGCCTGACCTTGACAGCCGTTGTGGAATTTTATTAATTTTCTGCGCGCTTATAAACAACTCTGTCAATAAGGCCATATTCTTTTGCTTCTTCTGCAGTCATCCAGTTATCTCTTTCCGTGTCTGCTGCAATCACATCATAATCCTTGCCTGTGTTCTCAGCCAGAATTTTATTCAGCTTTTGTTTGGTCTGCAGAATATGTTTTGCTGCAATTTCAATTTCCGTTGCCTGTCCCTGAGCTCCGCCAAGAGGCTGATGGATCATAATTTCCGCATTGGGAAGGGCAAGTCTTTTCCCCTTGGTTCCCCCTGAAAGCAAAAATGCGCCCATGCTGGCTGCCATGCCCATACAATAAGTGGATACATCACATTTAACATACTGCATGGTATCATAAATTGCCATTCCTGCAGTCACACTTCCGCCAGGACTGTTAATATAAAACTGAATATCCTTCTCAGGATCTTCCGCTTCCAGAAATAACATCTGAGCCACAATCAAGCTTGCAGTCACATCATTTACTTCTTCTCCTAAAAAAATAATTCTTTCCTTTAAAAGCCTTGAATAAATATCGTAAGAACGCTCTCCCCTACTTGTCTGTTCAATGACATAAGGTACCAAACTCATTTGCCATATCCTCCTATCTTGTCAAACGCTCCTTGCAATTTCTTTACCTAAAACAGTTCCTGCGGCATAACCGCAGGAAACTGTTTTTTCATTGCAAATCATCCGCCACTTGTTACTGACATCATAATTCATGCATCATTCTTTTGCAATCATTTTGCTTTTTATTTTATATATTTTTTATTAATTTTATTTTTCCTTTGCATTGTCAACTACAAATTCTGCAGCCTTTTTAACTGCAATGTCTTCTTTGATCTGAATGACGCTCTTCTCCGGAAGCATTTCTTTTACTTTATCCACTTCCATCTGATAAACCTCTGCCATTGTCCTAATCTCTTCTTCGTAATCTTCCTCGGATGCTTCAATCTTTTCTTTGGCGACTACTGCTTCAAGCACCAGTCTGGATTTGATTCTCTTTTCAGCCTGAGGTCTTACCTGCTCAAACATTTTATCATAGGTTGCACCTGTAAACTGGAAGTATTGTTCCATAGATAATCCCTGCATTTGAAGTCTCTGGGCAAACTCATCCACCATCTGCTTCTGCTGCGTGGTCAGCATGGCTTCGGGAATCTCCATATCCGAATCATTTATAATTGCTTCAATGACAGCCGCCTCTTTTGCATCCCTGGCTTCTTTTTCCTTCTTTTCTGTGAGTTTAGCCTTAACATCTGCTTTGTATTCTGCAAGAGTTTCAAATTCTGAAACTTCGCCTGCAAACTCGTCATCTAATTCAGGAAGCTCTTTTTCTTTGATCTCATTAACCGTACATTTAAATACAGCTGCTTTTCCTTTTAATTCTTCTGCCTGGTAATCTTCAGGGAAAGTCACGTTCACTTCCACTTCCTTACCAATTTCAGCGCCTACGAGCTGCTCTTCAAATCCGGGAATGAATGCGCCTGAGCCGATGGTCAAAGGATAGTTTTCACCCTTGCCGCCTTCAAAAGCCACACCGTCAACGAAACCTTCAAAATCAATGATAGTTGCATCTCCATCTTTAACCGGTCTGTCTGTTACTTCAATGCTTCTTGCATTGTTTTCTCTTTCCCTGTTAATTTCTGCATCCACTTCCTCGTCAGTTACCACAGCATCTGCTTTTTCAACCTTAACCCCCTTATATTTGCCTAACTTTACTTCTGGCTTAAGGGCAACTTCTGCTGTAAAAATAAAAGGCTTTCCTTTCTCGATCTGAGTCACGTCAACTACAGGGGAAGATACGATATCCTCGCCGCACTCCTCCACTGCCTTATCATATGCATCAGGAATCAGCGCATTTGCCGCATCCTCATAAAAGATTTCCGGTCCATACATTTTTTCTACCATCTGGCGGGGCACTTTGCCCTTACGAAAACCGGGAACACTGATCTTGTTTTTATTCTTTAAATACGCCTCCTGCAGTGCCTTTTCCAATTCTTCTGCTGAAACTTCAATTGTAAGCTTCGCCATGTTTTTTTCCAGTTTTTCAACCTGTACGCTCATTCTGGTACATCCTCCTTAAAATCATATGTTCTTAAAATTTATTTTTTACACTATTTACCTGCACAAATTCGGACATAGTCGCAGCATACACCAGGAAAAATTACCACTTTTTTCTTTCATGCTTCACGGAATTGATTTCCGTGAAGCATACTTA
>VSNT01000066.1 GCA_009774465.1 Lachnospiraceae bacterium | reverse complement strand
CATTGAACAGAGAAAACTGAGTGAGATTGCCAGAGCGATGGCAAATGAGCCTGAAATTTTGATTGTGGATGAAACATCTACTGCCATATCAGAGACCGGACGGCAGATTCTATACCGGCTGATGCATGATATGGCTAAGCAGAATAAGGCAGTGGTTTTTATCAGCCATGATCTGGAAGAACTGATGGAGCACTGTGATGCATTAACGATATTAAGAGATGGCTGCATCATTGACAATTTAGAACGGAAAGATTTTGCTGCGGATGACATTAAGGAAAAGATGATTGGAAGGAAACTGACAGGAAGTTATTACCGGGCGGATATGGATGGTTATGGTGATGAAGTGGTGCTGAAAGCAGACTGTATTACCACAATGGAAGACTTAATGTGCTTTACAATGGAACTTCATAAGGGTGAGATTCTGGGTATAGGCGGATTGTCCGGATGTGGTATGCATACGCTTGGGAAGGCTTTATTTGGGTTAACAGAAGTAATTGACGGAGAAGTTAAATTGATAGAAAAAAATATTGTGATTAAAAACCCAAAGTCTGCTTTTTTGAATCATATGGGTTACGTGTCTAAAAACAGAGACACGGAATCACTGGAGGTAAATGCTTCTATTGGGGCAAATATTCAATCTACCGGATATGAAAAGAATAAATCATTTGGCCCCTTTATATCTGCAAAAAGGGAAAAGAAATATGCGCAGTTGATGGTAGATGCTCTGGCAATTAAGTGTACGGGACTCCTTCAGCCGGTAAAAGCGCTTTCAGGAGGAAATAAGCAAAAGGTGGTATTTGGTAAATGGATTGGTGTGGATGCGGATATTCTTGTGCTGGACTGCCCTACCAGAGGTGTTGACATTGGCGTAAAAACAGCAATGTATCAATTGATTTATGATATGAAGAAAAAGGGAAAATCTATTGTTTTGATTTCTGAAGAATTACCGGAATTATGCGGTATGAGCGACCGGCTTTTAATCATGAGGGATGGAAAAGTGACCGGCGAGTTTTTACGCAGGGATGGTTTTAAAAATACAGAATTGATAGAATGTATGATTTAGGGAGGATGAAAGGTTGAATAGGAAAACATCTGTATCTGAGAAAGATGAGCGTAAAGTTAAGCTGGGGATTCGTGACAGAATAAGCATGTTGAAGAATAAGCGGGCGTTTTCTTTGATTTTTCCATTTGTAATATTGCTGTTTATCATTGTTTTGTTTTCGATTTTAACAAAAGGCAGATTTTTTACCGCAAATGTATTTAAAGGTATTTTTAATCAAAGTCTGATTGTTGGAACGCTGGCGATTGGAATGACTTTTGTTTTTACTACCGGAGACGTTGATTTTTCCGTAGGGAATGTAATGGGGCTTGCAGCAGCAGTGGGGGCGTTGCATTATCAGACTTCACAAAATATTGTAAGTACCATAATTCTTACAATACTGTCAGGGATACTGCTTATGCTTTGCAATTATACATTAAGTGTGGCTCTGCATATTAAGAGTGCGATGGTGGCAATTATCGGTTTGACGCTGTATGCTTCCATTACTCAGCAGATTGTCGGAGCAGAAACCCTTAAGGTGGATTATAATCTGTGCAGAAGCCTGGATAATGGAGGATTCCGATATATTTCTTTTATCCTGTTTTTTGGTTTGTGCCTGGTGGTGTATTATTTGACGCCGGTGGGAAGACAGCTTCGGTTTATTGGAGGAAACAGTGAGTGTGCCAGGCAGACAGGCATCAACATTACCAGAGTACGATGTATTGGATTTCTTTTAGCCGGTCTTGGAATCGGACTGGCAGGTGTTTATCAGATTATTCGTACCGGAAGTGTTTCCAACAGTGTGGGGAACGGAATGGGAATGGATGTAATGCTGGCAACCGTATTGGGAGGCATGTCAATCTTTGGCGGTGCAAAGTCAAACGCTTATTCCGGATTTACCGGGGCATTGACGATCTGCGCATTAAATCAGGGATTACTCATGATCGGGGTGTCCAGTATGCTGATTCAGGGGGTGCGTGGGGTGATCTTTCTGATTCTGGTAGTGCTCAACAGTGAGCGGGCTGTAACACTGCCTTCCAGGCAGCAGTTTTAAGTATGTATGTGAATGGAGGATTACAATGAGAACTTGGAAGAAAGGCGTATGCACCGTATTAAAAACAATTGCGATTCCTTTGATTGTCTGGATTTTTTTTGAAATTGCCGACCGTGCGGTGACCGGAATGGGTGTAATTAATACTTCGGCAGATGTGAAGATGCTTTTGCGTAATTTGATATCCTCTTATGCGTTTGCGATGGCCATCAACGCCAATTTGGGAGCAGGGCGTATGGATCTTTCTGTTGGGAGTCAGATGTATGTGGGGGTGATTTTCGGTGGTACGCTGGCGGTTAACTTTGGACTGGGAGGCATGGGAATGCTTGTTTTGTCTATGATTTTGGGCGGCCTGTGCGGGATGCTTGTAGGCATTATATTTGTGAATTTTCGTATTCTGCCTATGATTTTGGGAATTGGAATGACACTTGTATTTGAGTGCTTGAGTTTTGGCGTTAACAATCAGCAGGGAGTGACAATTTATGGAAAAGGAGGCTTTGAGGTTCTTTCTGATGTTACATTTGTAACAGGAGTCATTTTGGTACTGCTGCTGTTGGCAACGATTATATATGAATACAGCGTTTATGGGTATAAACTGAAAGCAATTCAGGGAAATCAGGGGCTGGCTCATAACAGTGGTATCAATATTTATTTAAATTGTATTGTCTGTTATCTTCTGGCAGGGATTATGGCCAGTCTGGCAGGGGTTTTTGAAACAGCATTTAAAGGGAGCCTGCCCCCGGTACTTGGAATGGGGAGTAATTCCGTAGTGTTTAACAATTTTTTCCCAATGATGTTGGGGGCGTGGATCGGGACATTCAGTCATAACCAGACATTGGGTATTTTAATGGGATCATTGAGCGTGAGAATTATGATGATAGGTATGTCGCGGCTGCATGTGGGAACTACTACACAGAACATTATTGTATATGTTTTATTATTGCTGTTTGTAATTTTTAATACCAATAAAGGGAAAATTGCATATAACAGACTCAAACGAAAAAGAATTGCCGAGGCGAAACGTATGAGGATGTCAGGGGCTGTTTAAATTTGATTGAGCAATGAGAAAGGAGCAAGTTTGAATATGAATGAGAGAAAAACAGAAAATTATCCTTACCGGGCACCAAAAAAATATCCAAATAAGGATTTGCATGGACGTGCCAGAATCATGACATTGTATTATAAGGACTTCAAAAGATTCCAGAACTTTTATGTGAATGTTTTAGGCTGGGATATGATTGAACTTCCGGTACCGGCGGGAGGTAAAAAACCGGGGAGTGAAAATCCATCTCTGTTGATTGCAACTGGACCAAGTTATGAAACTTATGAGGGAGTAGTGCCGGGACACATGAATGTAATTGCACATCATGCACCGGAAGGACTGCCAAAGCCCATGATTTTTATGGAGATTCATGGAGGAAGACCTGTAGCTGAAACCATAGAAAACGTGATTGCGCATGGCGGAAAAGTAGTTGGGGATGAGCCTAATGACAAAGAAGGATGGGTAACCAGCGCACATATAGAAGATCCGTCAGGAAATGTGATTCAATTGTGGCGTCCCGGAAATTCCAGAACATGGGAAGAGCCGGAAACAGGATATGACAGGGAATAGGAGGAGATTGAAAATGAAAAAAGTATATACTTGCTATGTCTGTGGTTTTCCATTTGTGAGGGAGGAGGAAGCATGCCCCGAGTATTGTCCTGCATGTAATGCGCCGAAGGATCAGTTTTTATCAGAACCCTTTAACGGAAGTATTGATAATCGCAGAATTCACGTGGATTTTCCAAAGCCTGATCCCAATTGGGACCCGATGAATATTTCCTATCATCATCCAAAGCATTTTAAAGCTTACAGCAGGCACGGACGTCTCAGACGTTTTGTACTGGGGTATAATGATCCGGAAATAACCAGAAAGTTTTACGAGGAAGTATTTGACTGGGATATTATCAATACGGAACATGCTGATCCGGACCTTCCGCTGATGTATTGTGCCACAGGACCGGGAAATCCCAATTGGGAGCCAAGCGTTCCATCTTTTGGATATGGATTTTTAAAGGCAAAGGCGGCGGAGGATACCGGAAGTGATCCCAGATTTATGGTAGAAGTGGACGACATTGAAGAAGCACTTAAAAAGACAGTAGAATATGGAGGCAGAGTTTTAAAGGAGCGTTATGAAGTAGAAGGACAGGCCTATGCGGTTGTTGAAGACAGTGAGGGAAATGCAATGTATTATTGGCAGACACCGGATACGGTTACTTGGAAGGAACCGGAATCCCAGTATCTGTCACAGCGGCAGCAAAAACAGAAATAAAATTGATAAAATGGCTCCGCACTGCGAACTGCGTTGCGGAGTCATAATTTAACATAAGGATGTATTTGGTGATTATTCAATGTAGAGGTCAAGATTGTTGTCTATTGCAACTGCCGCCGCGCCTTTGGCTCCGCTGAATTCATCAGGAGATAAAAGATGAATGTCAACATTGTTGGAAGTATACAGGCTGTTATGTATTACCTCCAGTAATTTGTCGTAGTTCTGTTTATTTTCAAAAAAACGACATTCAATGAGAATTGTCTGTGGATGGACAAAGTTTTCTATATTGGAGATGGCGATTCCAATATAAAAAACAGCATCCTGTAATATGCGGCAGACAGTTTCATCTCCTTTTTCCTGTGCAAGTAAAATTTCCAGAATTTTAGGCTGACCGGGATTGGCGCAAAGTTGGCGGAGAACAGGAGCCTGATCATTTTGGATGGCTTCTGTACATTTTTGGATGACAGAATATTCTCCCGACAAAACATCAAAGCAGCCGTGATTCCCACAATAACATAACGGACCATTGGGGTTTAACACCATGTGGCCGGCCTCTCCTTCTCCCCAGATTTTTCCATGATAATGGATGCTGGTGTCCATCAGAGGACAGGAAATACCGCTGGAAATAAAAACGTATGCAAAGGAAGAGGATTTTTTTAACAGGTCTTTATGAAATAAAAGCGCTCCATAAGCTCTGGCAATTCCATTATTAACAATTGTTATGGGACCATTGTAAGACAGGAATTCTGACAAATAATTTTGAATTCTGTTATCTTCCCAAACTGGCTGAGAGCCTTTGCGAAAAGATTTCTGCCTTGAATTGGTGGCGCCGGGTAAACAAAAGCCAATACCTGCAAGCCTGGATTTGGACAGGCCGCTGTCTTTTATCAGATTAGCTGCCATATGGGCTGTCTGTTTCATATTGGCTTTAAAATCATCACAGGAGTCCTGATTAGATACGGAACAAAGTATTTTACCGCGGTAATCGACAATACATAGATTTCTTAAGGAGGAACGCATTTCAATCCCAAGGAAATAATTTCGGTCAGCCACAATATCAATCAGAGAAGGTTTTCTTCCCAGCTTTTTTTCGGAGGTTAAGGTATTTTCCAGCTCCCTGACATAGCCCTGGGCGATAAGATTGTTTACTGTGGTGGTAATTGTCGGGAGAGTCAACGATAATCGAGTTACAATTTCGCTCCTTAATATTGGACCATAATGATATATAATTCTGCGAATTGCAGTCTGATTTTCAAGTTTGGCTCTTGGGAGATTTGTTCCGTTGATGATCTGCAAAATATTACTCCTTTTCATTAGTTAATATATTTAATTATAACATAGGACAGGGAGAGAAAAAAAGATATTTTAAGGAAAAAATAAGGAAAGTGATTGATATGGAAAACAAGATTGAATTAACAATTTTGGATAAAAAGAATTTTTTAAACGAAGATGAATTTAAATCGAAGTTAAGTGAGATGGCGCCCTTACTGGAGGCGGCAAAGAAAGGCGAAAAAGAGTATAAGAATTTTTTGGGGTGGCTTTCCGTAGATGAGACAGCCGGAGAAGAGCATTTAAAGAGCCTGTGTTTGCAGGCTGACCAGGTAAGGAAAGATGCGGATGTATTTGTAGTTATTGGAATTGGAGGCTCCAATCAGGCATCCAGAGCTGCCATTCATGCACTTCGACCTCAAAATGGACCTGAAATTATCTGGACAGGAAATACAATTTCGGCAATGGAAATGAAACGCACACTGGAAGAACTTGAACGATATCGTTCAATCTACATAAACTGCATAGCTAAGAATTTTGAAACCTTAGAACCGGGGATTGCTTTTCGTATGCTGCGCAGGTACCTTGAGAAACGATATGGAATAAAAGAGGCATCCAGGAGAATTTTTGCAACAGGAACGCCGGGAAGTACGTTGGAGCAGTTGTGTATTGACAATGGATATACCTTTCTTGTTTTTCCGGAAAAGGTTGGCGGCAGATATTCGGCAGGAACTGACGTAGGACTGTTTCCTATGGCAGTGGCTGGTATTGATATATGCGCAGTAGTAAGCGGTATGCGGAATATGAAAAACCGTCTTTTGAGGGAATCGGCAAAGGATAATATTGCGTTAAAATATGCGGTTGCACGTAAACTTTTATATGACAGAGGATATAATATTGAAATGATGGCGTATTTTGAACCGCGGCTTGATTATTTTGCAAAATGGTGGATACAGGCTTTTGCGGAAAGTGAGGGGAAGGACAGTAAAGCCCTTTATCCTGTAGCAGTATCTGCTTCAGAGGATTTACATTCTGTAGGACAGTTTATTCAGCAGGGAAATCCGATTTTGTTTGAAACCTTTTTACAGGTGCGGGAAAAGGATGCCTCAGTTATCCTGCCTTATGATGAAAAAAAAGATTATTTTGATTATCTTGCCGGTAAAGACTTTTGGGATATCAATAATATTGCGCGTTGTGCAACAATGAAAGCGCACAGTGAGAGAGGAATTCCATGCCTGAATTTTTCCATACCGGCTATTGATGAACATACATTAGGTGAACTTTTCTACCTGTTTATGTTTTCCTGCTATCTTTCCTGTCGAATCAATGAAGTAAATCCTTTTGACCAGCCAGGGGTTGAATTTTATAAAAAAAATATGTTTAAGGAGTTGAAAAAACCGGTGGCTTAGAGAAAGTTAAATTTTGTAATTGGAACAAAATAAAAAACTGTGTATACTATTACTATAGAGTGATGCATCAGTTCCTGGTGCGGAAAGAGGATCATATGAATCAGGCAATCGGATGGGCAAGTGCGGGAACAGGTTTTACTTTTTTAATGACAGCGCTTGGGGCCAGTGTAGTATTCATTTTTAAAAAGGATATGGGAAAAAACATTCAAAGAGCATTTCTTGGATTTGCGGCAGGTGTAATGATGGCTGCTTCCGTCTGGTCTTTATTACTCCCTGCCATAGAAGAAACAGAAGAAATGGGTGGAATCGGCTGGATTCCTGCAGCGGGCGGTTTTATTCTTGGTGGAATTTTTCTGTATATGCTGGATTTTTTGATGCCTCATCTGCATTTAGGGGAGAAACAGCCGGAGGGAGTTAAAACTTCGTTTCACAGAACAACTTTACTTGTACTGGCAGTAACACTGCACAATATTCCGGAAGGAATGGCAGTGGGGCTTGCATTTGCAATGGCAGCCCAGCACCCTGAGGATTCTGCACTTTATGCATCGGCATTTGCACTGGCGCTGGGAATCGGAATACAGAATTTCCCCGAAGGCGCTGCCATTTCCCTGCCTCTTAGGCAGGAGGGAATGAGCAGGGGAAAGGCTTTTATGCTGGGAGCTTTATCAGGTCTGGTAGAGCTGATATTTGGAATTGGAATTACACTGATTGCTGCCTGGATTACTCCCTATATGCCCTGGTTTTTGGCCTTTGCAGCGGGAGCAATGATTTATGTGGTGGTGGAGGAACTGATTCCGGAAGCCAATCAGGGAGAGCACTCCAATCTGGGTACAGTTGGAGTTATGGCCGGCTTTTTGATTATGATGATACTGGATGTGGCGCTGGGGTAAAATATTAGTGCGCCGGCAACAGTTCGGCCCTCAACATTCATAAAAGCGTCTGCTTCGCATCCGTCGCTGCATCCGCAGCGCATCTTTTATTTCATTTGAGGGCGTTCCGCTCATAAAAATGTAACAAATGTGCTCTATGTGCAAGCACCCAGGCACATTTGTTACATTTTTATGGCTGAACTGGTAATATATAAATTTTTTATAAACTTATTGACACAATATCATAGATCTGATATGTTTATTTCACAAACTTTTTATGGTTTGTGAAATAAATTTTTCTTTTCAAATAGAATCAAAGAAGTTATCTGTAAGTATTCTTAATTCTTTTAAGCTTCGAAATTTTCCATTTTTCTTATAAGTAATTTATGAAATTGGAGGTAGTTTTATGTCTTTAGATAAAGAACATATTGTTTCTAAAGTCAGGTTTTTATTGATTTTATGCAGCAGTACCTGTTTCAGAAAAAAACTGCCGGAACAGCCAGAGGGAAATTATACGTTTTTTTTAGACAGGGCTGATACCGGTTTTGTATCAGATGAGGAAATTACCCTTACCGTTTGTGGAGATGAATGGTCGGCTGGCGGCAAGATGTTGAGCAGACAGGCTCCTGTGGTTTACTTTACCAAAGAAAAAGAAAAACTACTGCTTTTCCTTTCTGAAACAATAGAAGTTCTTAAGCCGGCAGACAAGATATTTATGAAGACAGGAGAGTGTATTCAAATTGGAACTGCGTATGTTAATCCGGTGTTTTACGAGTTTTCCTCCTTAATCAAAGGGGTGCATGCGCAGATTACCTGTAAAGAGCAGAAAGAATTATTTTTATACACTACGCAGGAAGGGGTTTATGTAAATGAAAAAGCTGTCAAAGGAGAAAAGAAGTTGTGTACGGGAGATAGAGTGGACATTTATGGGCTGCATCTGCTTATTCTTAAGGAGCTGATTATTTGCAGTGCCTTTTGCGGAGTTGTCCGTGCTGCCGGATGCAGTGTAGCTCCGGCAGGAAACAGAAAATTTGAAAGCGTGATAAAAGATAATTATTTGATTGAACGAAGCCAGGGACATGAGGAAGCGCTTTGTAACGGGGAAATAGAATTAATTATGCCGGACAGGCCTGCTTTGGCGCCTTATCAGCCACTGCTTTTAAGCCTTGGGCCTGCGCTGACTATGGTGCTTCCCATGCTTCTTATGGCACAGCTTAGCAGCCGGTATATGGGGGAAACAGGAGGCGGCTTTTATGCCATGTCTATTGCAATGAGCGGCGCCGCAGCTCTAATCAGTGTTTTCTGGGGACTGGTAAATCATGGATATTCCAGGTACAGCAAAAAGCGGGAAAACAGGGAAAAAGAGCGGCAGTATCTGGAATACCTGGCAGAAATGGAAAAATATCTGGCAGGCTGTCAAAGGGAAAACAGGCGGATTTTAGAGCTGCGGTATCCCGGGGTGCAGGAACTGGTTTCTATGGGTAAGGACAAGGCAGTTGTATTATGGAACCGCTACTTTCGGCAGAAAGATTTTCTGTTTTTCAGGCTGGGAACAGGAGAAACTGCTTTTCAAATGCAGATAAAATCAGCAGGAGGAGTAAAAGGAATTCTACCGGGAAAGCTTTCGGAAAAAGCCAGAGAGCTGGCAGCAGAATTTGCAGTGCTGCCACAGGTACCCGTAGGAATTGATCTGTTTGAAAACCGGCAGATTGGACTTGTGGGTGACGAAAAGGGTGAACAGATGGAGCTGCTTCTTCCACTGCTTTTGCAGCTTATAGCCTGCCACTGCTATACGGAGGTTAAGATCGCTTATTTTTATCAGGAAAGGCGAAAAACAGACAGCAGAATAGCCCAGTGTCTGAAATGGATTCCCCACTGCTGGTCCAGAGATCGAAAAACCAGATTTTTGGCAGGTAATGAAAAGGAAGCCGGAGAAATTCTGCCGGAGCTTACCAAAGAGCTGGTAAAGGAAATGACGCAGGAGAGAAAAGAAGCAAGTGTTCCCTGGTATGTGATTCTGGTGATGGATAAAGATCTGATTATGGGAGAAGTGTTATACCAGTGCATTACAAAAGCAAATGAAATTTACCCGGTTAGTGTGGTTTTTGTAGACACTTCAAGGGAAATGCTTCCCAAAAGCTGCCGCTTTTTATTGACAAAAAAAGAGCAGTTTGGGGAGATGAGAAATTTAAACTATGACCATTTACCAAGGCAAAGGTTTCGTTTGGATACCTGCAGTATTGCGCAAGCACAAAGGTATGTGAGAAGGATTACCGGATTACGGGTAAGAGAAATAGAGGAAGGGGGAATTCTGCCTGAAAAGGTTGGCTTTTTAGAATTGTATGGATGCAGCACAGTAAAAGAACTTGACAGTGGGGGCAGGTGGAAAAGAGCCAGACCGGAAGAGAGAATGAAAGTTCCTGTTGGGCGTGGGGCGGGAGGAAATTTAGTCAGCCTGGATGTTCATGAAAAATTTCACGGTCCTCATGGTCTGATTGCAGGAACAACCGGTTCCGGAAAAAGTGAACTTTTACAAACTTATTTATTATCTATGGCGGTATACTATAGTCCTGAGGATGTAAATTTCTTTTTAATCGACTATAAAGGCGGCGGTACCGGAACCATCATAAAAGAGCTTCCCCATTGCGCGGGAGTGATATCTAATTTATCAGGAAAACAAATCAAAAGAGCCATGTCGGCTATTGCAAGCGAAAACAGACGAAGACAGAAATTATTCAGTGAATTTCAGGTAAATCACATTGATGGATATACCAGACTTTACAGGGAGGGAAAGGTGAATGAGCCTATGCCTCATTTAATTCTGGTGGTAGATGAATTTGCAGAGCTTAAGAAGGAAGAGCCGGAATTCATGCAGGAGATAATTTCACTGGCGCAGGTGGGAAGGAGTCTGGGGGTACATTTAATTCTTGCCACGCAAAAGCCAGCCGGAACGGTGGATGACAAGATCTGGAGCAATGCAAGATTCCGCTTATGCCTTAAGGTTCAGGATAAGCAGGACAGCATGGATATGCTGAAAAACGGAGACGCAGCCATGTTGACCAGCGCAGGTCAGTGCTATATTCAAATAGGAAATCAGGAATATTATGAGCTGTTTCAGACCGGATATTGTGGTGGAGCTTACAGAGAAGGTGTAAAGCACGAAAAAGGGGCAGTACTTTTATCAAATACAGGGAAAAGAACAGAGCCTGAGAGTGAAATTCCGCCATTGGAGGAACAAAATCAAGTACAGGTATTAACCAATTATGTGGTGGAGACTGCAAAGAAATTTCACTACAAAGGCGCTTCCCAGCTTTGGCTGCCGGAACTTCCTGATATGATTTCCCTGGAGAGTTTAAGGATACCGAAGGAAAAAGAAGGAATCTGCTTAAGGCTTGGTTTATGCGACGATCCGGAAAGACAGCAGCAAATACTGTTTGATTATCAACCTCTGGTTCAGGGGCATCTGGCGGTCTGCGGTGGGGCGGCAACAGGTAAAACCACTTTTTTACAGACCATTCTATGGCAGCTTTGCCTGGAATATTCACCTGATCAGGTGCAGGTTCTGGCGGTATCCATGTGGCAGGAAAGTTTTGCATGTTTTTACCATATGCCGGGATGCCTGGGGATTCTTAAGGATGAGGAAAATAAAGAGATCTTTTTTTACCATTTGGAACAGATTATTGACCGCCGCAGAAAGCAGTTATCCGGTATTGGATGCCAGCAGTTTAACAAAAGTAGTAAAGAGCCTTTGCCTTATATTTTTCTGATAATTGATAATTATGGAAGCTTTGGAAAGGAATTGAATGAAAAGCAGGAGGAGTTTATTTTAAAACTTGTCTCGGAGGGAATCGGTCTTGGGATTTTTGTGATTTTAACAATGGCAGCAGTGGGTGAAGTTGGAAACAGGATTTTTGGTAAGATCAAAGTCACAGCAGCGCTGGAAATGGGCGACCGCTTTCAATATGGAGATATTTTAAGACAATATTACCTTTCTGTTTTGCCAAAAGAAAATACAAAGGGCAGAGGATTGTGCAAAGTTAAAGGAGATGTGCTTGAATTTCAGGGAGTGGTTGTGTTTGGAGAAAAGGAAGATTATGAGCGGATTCATTTAATTGAAAAAGCGGGAAAAGAAAAAACAGATGCATTGAAAATAAAGGGAGTTTTTTTGCCGGACAAGCTTCCATTTTTGCCTGCAAAGCCTGTGGCTTCCATCCTTTTAAAGGCCTGTAAAGAAAAAGAAAATAAAATTCCTGTTGGTTATTGCTTTGAAACAGGAGATGTCTGTGACATTTCAATAAAAGAGGAAACCGTGTTTCTGATTGTAGGAAAGGAGAAAACCGGACGGACAACCTTATTAAGCTGTATGGCGGAAGGTTTTTTAAAGCTTGGAGGCAGGGCGGTTGTTATAGATGAAAAGAGGCGGCTTGGGCACCTGGAGGGAAGAGATGAAGTGATCTACTTAGGCAATAGGGAAAAAATGATTGACTGGATGGAAACGGTTTTGGCAGATGAAGAAAATGAACTGCAGAAAAACGGGCTGCAGGAAAATAAATTTCAGGAAAGGAGACAGGAAAACAGGCAGGAAATAACGAAAGTGAAAACAGGAATATTTGTAAGTGATTTGGATAGCTTATGCCATTTCATTTATGGCTTTGGAGAAAAGAGGGAAGAAAAAATTGTCTTTTGGGAACAAATTGCACGGGGAGAAAAAAAGGGCTTACTTTTGGCAGGAATTTATAATCCGGTGCAGGGTATGGAGTCGGCAGGAACTACTTTTTTCAGAGAAGCAGCCAGGCATCAGCAAGGTATATGCTTAGGCGGCAATGTGGCGCTGCAAAGAATATTTGACTTTGATGATTTAGGCTATACATATCAAAATAAGAGTCTGCCGCCTGGAATTGGTTATTTTAAGGAAGGTGCAGGCTGTAGAACAAGAAAGCTTTTGCTTCCGATATTTGACCTTGGCAGCAGTCATTAAAGAAAAGGAAAAGGAGAATGGGTGTGATACTGGTGGATGTACAGATTCCCATGCTGGATCGAGTACTTGATTTTGAACTGAATGAGGAAATGGAAGTTGAAAAGGTTATTGAGGATATTTCTCTGCTGGCGGCGAAGCAGGAGAATCTGATTTGTAAAAATAACAGGGAAATGTGCCTTTATGTTTTAGGACAGGAAAAGCTTCTTGAAAGAAATTTAAGTTTAAGGCAGCAGGGAGTGAGGGCTGGCGACCGGCTGGTCTTATTTTAAAAGTGAGAAAAATAATACAGGAAAGGCATAAGAAAATGTGGAATATACAGCTTAAGGCAGATGCTGTCAATCAGTGGCTGGATGAAATGGAGCAAAAACTTACAAAAGCCGGGGACTTGCTTGATGTAATGGCAACGGAAGGGGAAGCCCTGAGTGCAATCTGGGAAAGCGGTGCCGGGGAAGTGTGGAGAAAGGAATATATAGAGAGAATTAATGATGTAAAGGCACAGCTTACAGAAATAAATAAGTGCGTTGCAGATGTGGGAAGGCTGGGAAAAAGTCTGGCGGATCTGGAGATGAAATTGATTGCTGAGGCAAAAAACTGCGGATAGGATTTTAGCAGACAGATGGGAGAAAAGTGAAGTATATGGCGGAAAAAATAAAGATAACCACCGGTGAATTAAGAAAAATGCAGGAAGAGTGGATTGATTTATCTGGTCAGATAGAAGCTTTATTTTCAGAGATGAATGAATTCATGGGAAGACTGGAACAGTTTTTTGTGGGAAAGCCGGCAGAAACTGTAACAGGCAGGCAAAGCAGCCTGCAGGAACAGGCGGAAGTCAGCCTGAAACAATTAAAGTCACATCTGCAAAAGCTTACACAGATTATTCAGCTCTATAATCAGGCGGAAGGGGAAAACAAGAATGCAATCACAAACAATTGAATTACATTTTAAGGAAATCATGAGTCTGGCATCCCGCATTAAGGAATTGAAAAGAAAATTAAGCACTCTGGCCGGGGAGGAGATGATGCAGATTATCAACAGCATTCAGACGGACTGGAACAGTGAATGTGCAGATGTTTTGACAGGAAAGGAGGTGAAAATTGTATCCATGTTGTTGGAAGAGACAGAACGTTTAAATTTTCTGGCGGAAGAAATGGAAGAGCAGGCGGAAAAAATGTATCAACAGGAAATTTTTAATGCACGTCTTGCATTTACAAGAAACTATTAACAGAATTCAGAAAAAAGTGCAGCAGTTAGCACAGAAAAGAGGTAAATATGGCATATTTTCAGGTAACATCATCAGATTTAAGAAGTAAGGCAGGGCGGCTTTCTGATTTGAACAGTCAGTTTAAGGCCCGTGCATCACAGTTGGGAGAACAGGAAGCGTCTCTTTGCAGTATGTGGGAAGGACAGGCAAAGGATGCCTTTCATCAGGCGTTTTTACGAGACCGGCAGCAGATGGATGCCTTTATTTTGTTAATCGAAAGATATATTCAGGCGCTTTTGGAAATTGCAAACAGGTATGAACAGGCGGAAAACAGAAACAGAGAAATTGCTGCAGCAAGAAAATATTAAACATAGGAGGAACGATTTATGGAAGGCATTTTAAAGGTAACACCGGAAAAGCTGATACAGACATCAGGAGAATTTTCGCAGGCAGGCACCCAGATTAAGCATCTGACCGGAGAGATGATGGAGCAGGTGCAGAGTATGAAAAGCATCTGGCAGGGAGAGGCAGCTTCTGCTTACGGAAATAAGTTTCATTCCCTGCAAAATGACATGGACAGGCTCCATCGGATGGTACAGGAGCATGTAAACGACCTGCAGGAAATGGCAGCCCACTATCAGAAGGCTGAGGAAGGAAGCACTCAACAGGGAGCAGGATTAAATGCCAATATTGTGGTTTAGTTAAAAAAGGCTGCCATGTGGATGGGAATTGTTTGCATAGCGCCTGGCAGCCTTTGCCTTCATTTGGAAAGAGAGGGTGAAAGTTGAATGTTGGAATACATGGAGAAAAAATATGGGGAAACCTTTACCGAACCGGAACCTTATGGGGGACAGCATGGCAAGGAATATTCCATGATTAAGGTAAAAGGCGGTAAAGTTAAGTCGGATGGTATTTTGGTCAGGAAAGTATGGAAGGATGGCAGGTGCTTTTATCAGGACAATTATTTGGCATACCTTTTAAGGGGACAGATAGAGCGGCATATTAAGGACCTGGCAGAATCGGTTTTTGGAGAGTGCAGGGTATTTTATAAAATACCTGAAATGGTATTTCCGGAAGATACTTCCGCAGATATGAAGATAGAGGAATTTTTGAAGAACTCATGGGCGATGGTAAGAATTTATCTATATGTAAAAGACGGTTCATTCAACAAAAAGGAACGGATGGAAGAGTTTTGTCTTCTGCTTCAGGAAAAAGAGTATCTGGCAGGAGGTGTGGTGAGCTGGCCGTTGAATAAGGAACATGATCAGAAAATAAATGAAGAAAATTTTATGAGAGCTGCCTATATGGGGTATCAGTATGAGGCGGAAGTGATTTTTTCCATCAGAGATAAAAATGCATCAGCCCGTTTGAAATGGAAGGAGTGATGGAAGATTACGGATAAGTATTCTGAAGCAGAGATCAGTATGGTTCTGGATACCTTTATGTATCTGGACTATAAAGAGGCGGTGGAAGGAACTTCTTTAAAAGAAATCATAGATGATCTGGCGCTTCACCCTGATTATGGGGGAGGAGGAATTCACTATGGGGAATATACCGTGCTAAAGGAAGCAGTGGAAAATGAGCAGGTAGGAAATTTGATTATAGGCTGTCAAAGTCCAAATATGGGATATGATTCGGGTACATGGAGCTGTACATTTCAAAATACGGAGCAAAATTGTGTTTATGTAGTCTATCGGGGGACAGGAGACGGGGAATGGCCTGACAATGGAATTGGCATGACCAGTGCGGCTACCACGCAGCAGAAAAGAGCGCTTTCTTATTTCGAAGAAGTAGTGGAAACTATGGAGTTAAGCGAGGATACACGAGTGATTATTACCGGACATTCTAAAGGCGGAAATAAGGCGCAGTTTGTCACTATGGAATCAAAATATGGAGAAATCATTGATGTATGTTATTCTGTAGATGGACAGGGTTTTTCACCACAGGCGGTAGATACATGGAAGAGTCGGTATGGAGAGACGGGCTATGAAGAAAGAACACAGAAAATATATGGAATTCACGGAGAAAATGATTATGTCAATGTGCTTGGGAATTCCATTATTCCGAAGGAGCATATCCGGTATGTGAAAACTCCTGTGGAAAAGACTAATTTCGCAGGATATCATGACATTAAATATATGTTTGCCTCTCTTTCCTGTGAGGAAGGAAAGTATGTTACTGTTTTTCATGGAAGAAAAAACAATGATGTGGGACAGAGGGGAGAGCTGGCAGAGTTTGCCGGAGTACTTTCTACGGGAGTGATGGGACTGCCGGTAAATCAAAGGGATGGATGTGCGGCTGTGATCATGCATCTTATGGAGGCAGGAAGTGGACAGAAAAATGGTATTAACGGAGAAAAGCTTCACTTGTCAGATTTAAAGGATTTTACTATTCAGGGAATTCCTCTGATAGCTGGAAGTTTTTTCAAAGAAACAGAGGGAAGAAAGCTGCTCTGGTCGGTTTCTCACAGGGATTTTCTGGATGCGCGTCCTCAAAATCATATTGTTTTACAGGTAGATGATCAGAAACTCCTAAAACAGACTGCACAGCTTTTAGATGCGGCTGTTGGCATGGATCAGTTGATTAATGAAGTACGGGAAGCTACCAATGCCCTTCCTTTTTATATGAAAGGATATTCTGCCATGTATCACAGGATCAAGCTTTCTGCAAATGAAATGGAAAAGCTTAAGAAAAAGTTTGAGAAAATCTGTCAGTTTCAGGAACATGCAGCGGAATGTTATAGAGGATGGAATGAAAGTGTTTAAAGGAAACACACAGACAAAATGGAAAACATAAAATAATAGAAATGATTCAGGGAACCGGAAGCTTTTATGGCAAATCAAAAATTAGAAACTCTGCTTAATCTGGCACTGGAGACAGACGAAGCGAAGAGGGCACTGTCTGGACAGTTGGGAGTGGGATTTTTAGAGGATACCGGCAGATGGGAATTAATTGTAAAATATAATGGTGATATTAAAAGGCTTCAAAGCAATGTAATTGAGGTGGAAGAGCTGATTGCTGGATATGCAATTGTTACTATACCTGAAGGACTGATCGATACCTTTACACAACTGGATGAGGTGGAATATGTGGAAAAGCCGAAGCGGCTTTATTTTTCTACATTGCAGGGAAAGCAGGCTTCCTGTATTTTTCCAGTTACCACAAGGGCGCCTTATTTAACAGGCAAAGGAGTATTAATTGCAGTGATAGATTCCGGAATTGATTTTGAGAGTCCTGAGTTTCGGGATGATCAGGGCAATTCCAGAATATTATTTTTATGGGATCAGACGCTGGATGCACAGCAGGTTAACAGTCAGCTGCCGGAAGGAAATGAAGAATTTGCAGGCAAAGCCTTTCCTCCGGAAGGCTTTAATACAGGTGTGGAATTTTCAAAATACCGTATTGATGCAGCTTTAAAAAGCCGGACACCCAAAGGTATTGTGCCAAGTACGGACATTTCAGGTCATGGAACAGCGGTAGCAGCAATAGCGGCAGCAGGAGGAAGATTATTAGAGAGGCAGTATCAGGGAGTGGCGCCGGAAAGTGAACTGTTGGTCGTAAAAATGGGAACACCCAGGCCGGATTCCTTTCCTAAAACCACAGAGCTTATGCGGGCAATGACATATGTCGTGAAAAAAGCAGTGGAATTGGGGAAACCGTTGGCTGTTAATTTAAGTTTTGGAAACACATATGGCTCTCATGACGGAACCTCTCTTGTGGAAAGGTTTATTGACAATGCAGCAGAGATAGGAAGATGCGCTGTATGTGTGGGGAGCGGAAATGAGGGGGCAGCAGGGGGGCATGTCTCCGGCAGTTTTGGAATGAGTCAGAATTCTTCAAATAAAAGGCAGATAGAGCTTAGCATTGGAAGCTATCAAACAACAGTGAATATTCAATTATGGAAGGAATATGTTGATATTCTTGGCGTTGAACTTATTTCTCCCGGAGGAAGGCAGACAGAGGTTAATATGCAGATGCCGGGTGGAAGAAGTGTTGTTTTGGAGGACACTCAGATTTTGATTTATGTAGGAGAGCCTTCTCCCTACTCAGTTAAGCAGGAAGTATATTTTGATTTTCTGCCTGTAGACAGATATGTAAATCAGGGAATTTGGATTATTAATATATATCCTGTAAAAACAGTGACGGGAAATTATGATTTTTATCTGCCGAGCAACGTGGTATTGAATGCAGGTACCCGATTTTTTACTCCAACACCGGAAAAAACACTGACAATTCCTTCTACTGCATCCAAGGTAATAACGGTAGGTGCCTACAATCCGGTTTATGAATCTTACGCGGACTTTTCAGGAAGAGGATATCCCCTTATGAGCATTCCTGGAGGCAGAATATCACAGGGAGATATTAAGCCGGACATTGCGGCACCGGGAACAGATATAAATACCATTGCTCCTAACAATACTTTCGTGCAGGTTTCTGGAACTTCCTTTGCTACGCCCTTTGTTACCGGAAGCGCAGCACTTATGATGGAATGGGGAATTGTAAGGGAGAATGATGTGTTTTTATATGGGGAGAAAGTGAAAGCTTATTTAAGAAGAGGCGCAAGACCTCTTCGAGGGGAACGGGTGTATCCGAATGAGAAGGTGGGGGATTATGATATTATAGTGTCAAGTCAGCAGGGAGCCAGTAAAATCAAGGTGTTCCGCTGGTTTAGTCCAAATATTTTTTCACTGCAAAAGCAGTAAAAAAGGATTGGGACAGGCCTGTTTTTAATCTTGAAACTGAAAATCATACTACTTGACACTAAATTACCATAAAGCTGTCAGGAACGGGACAAGTACGCTTTAAGGAGGTGCAGGGGAAGCGATCTGCCCGGAAAAGTGTTCGGAGAGAAGTGGAATGATATTGAGGACTAAGTTTGTTAATTTATTAGCTGCTTGGTCCTCTTTTCTGTTCAGAAATAGAAAAAGGAGAATCTATATGAGTAACCAGATTACCAGGGAAAGCATGGAATTTATTGCAGGGGAAATTATGGACGCAATCCATGATTCCGACAGGCTGGAAGATGGCATAAACAGGATTCAGGAAATTCTTGAATGTAATGGGATCGTTGAGGTTATCCCGGATTAAATAGGAGGAGAACATATGAAGCAGAGAGAAATGACGGTTTACAGGGCAAGGGGAACCAGCATAGAGATAAACAATCCATTGATCATGTTGCAGGGAAAATGGTTGCGGGACTTGGGATTTTCCACAGGCGACAGAATATCAGTAACCTGTGAGGGCGGCAGGCTTATTGTGGAAAGGACAGGCAGGATATGGTCTGATCCCAAAGGGGCGGGGATGATAGCGGAAGGAACTGAAGAATATCAGGGGAAGGCGGTGTGACAATGGATATGAATAGAGGAAATAAACGTACAATTACCTTTAAGGATCAGGAACACGAAATATTTTACAGAAACTGTCTGCAAAAGTGCAGGCAGCAGGACGTATACCATAAAGCATTAGTTTACTGTCTTGGGATCAGCGGCGATACAAGACGGAATGTAGAGAGAATTTTTGATTTCAAAAAAGGGAGCGTAAAGCCAAAGTGCCTAGAAGAGGGATGTATCACCAGCGGCAGCGCGAGGGTGGTGCGTATGGCGTTTAATCTTTTTTGTAACGGTACGCCCAGCGCATATGCCCTTGAGGGTGATGAAAAAGTAAAGGAGTGTCAGCGGTATACAGTGGAAGACCTGTTCTGCTGTGAATACGCAATGTATTTCTTGGAAGCGGTTAAGGTGCGCTATCCGGAATATTGCTGCCCGATAGACTTATCGGAGTTTGGGATTTAAAGCAGGATAGTGTGAGAAGAGTTTCTAACCACTCGCAGCAAAGGCTGCTTCGCGGAGGAACTCTAAATCTCACACCGAAGAACGCCTAAAATGCGGCGTTCTTCCTATTGATGATTTGTGCCGCCGGAAGGCGGCATGGGAGTTGGTGTGTTAAGGCGCGGTGGAACTATATGTAGAAGGAGGGCAATATGGCAGAACTAAGTATGGATTTAAGAATGTTAGATATAAGAAGGAAAGTTATTTTCCCCTCGTTGTCAAAACATGTAAAAGTTGTTAAGTGATGTGGTATAATATTTTTATTATGTTTTGCAGTTAGCTAAAGATATTGGAGGTATATTATGGGCTTAACAATGCTTGAGAATGGATTGGATTTTATAATTGATTCTGTTTCACATTTAAAAAAAGCAGAACAGAATGACTGTCGGACAAAGCAGCAAGAAATAAAATATAGTTTATTGCATTTATCTTCTGGAATAGAGTTGATTTTAAAAAGTAGATTATATAGAGAACATTGGACTTATATTTTTTCAGATATGAATAAAGCAAACAGAGAGCATTTAAAGAATGGATCTTTTAGAAGTGTAGAAAGTGGAACAATCTTTGAAAGATTAGAAAGACTATGTGATATTGAGATTGATAAGGAAAGTAAATCTATATTTGAAAATTTACGACGCTTGAGAAATCAAATGGAACACTTTACTATTATAGATAGCTTTCCAGCAATTGAAGCTTGTATTAACAACTCATTAGGTGTGATAAATAAATTTATTGCAGATAATTATGATGATTTTACTTTACCAGTTTCGGTGAGTTTGAAAGATGAGAATGATGAAGAATTTGGTCTTACAGAGCAGGAAGGGAAATTGATTCAGGAGCTGATTAAATGTACAGCAGAACTAAGAGAACACTATGATGATGCTTTAAAA
Organism: Lachnospiraceae bacterium; assembly: GCA_009774465.1. Taxonomy (GTDB): domain Bacteria; phylum Bacillota; class Clostridia; order Lachnospirales; family Lachnospiraceae; genus Suilimivivens. The sequence goes on along the minus strand of VSNT01000066.1, from coordinate 1,834 downwards.
ATGGCAATAGCGAAAGCGAAGGATGAATCATTACCAGAAGAATTGGTAGAGTGCCCTTCGTGCAAGGAAAGGTTTTTAAAGTGTGGCTATAATAGTAATAAGTGTCATTGCTTTTTCTGCGCATATGAAAAAGTCGGAAGTCAAGCAGCCGATAAATATCTTAGTATTATAAAGGGATTGAGTAAGTATGAGATTATAAAAGATGGTGGGGAATATCCTTTATATGAATGTCCCGATTGTGGGGAATATTCATTTGTTAATACAGGTGGTAAGTATGTGTGCTTTTCTTGTGGAAGGTATTACTATGAGAGTGAAGTTGGGTTTTGCAGTGAATGTGGAAGAATATGTATTAAAGATGAGAAAAATGATTTAGAATTATGTTCTTCCTGTATAGAGCGTAAGACGGAAGAATAAGGGAATAGTTTGTAAGTAATATAATTATTTTTTGTAGAGGGTACTTAGGAGAAATCTTGGGTACTTTTCTCATGTAAAAATTATGGAAAGGAGCATACAAAAATTGAATAAAGTTTATCGTTATTGGTGGCAATGGATTATGAAAGAACCATAGCAACCTTTTTTGCTGCACAAAAATAATAAACAGGAAATTGAGGATTGCTATGAGAAAATATGACGTAATTTCCGCACTCTCCGAAGAAACATCAAAGAGGGTGACGAGGGATATTCCCGGCATGGGCAGTACTGGCAGGCTGTCTTGAAACACCGGGTGAATGATACCACTGCCGGAGACTACGGCAGCCGGAGTGGCGTCCGGGGTGTGCTGCAGCGTGAGAGGGTGCTGCAGGGTATCGGGCAGTCGGTCAGACGGTTCTTACATATTTAAACCATATACACAAACTATGCGGCACAGTGTCGCAAAGTCAGAAGAATAGATTTTATATTAAGAAAATTTGAATACAAAGGTGTAAGCCATGCCCTGCACTGGTGCAGGCATAGGACAATCAGATGCAGGAATAAGATAGAAGTGTGGAGAGGATTGTGTAAACATAAAAGGGAGATGGTTGCGTCATGGGACTTGCAGCGGCAGCAGGGTTTACACCAGAGGAATTAAGGGAACTGGCATCGGTTGATGTGCGGACAGTGGACATAGATACACTGACAGACTTAAGAGATATACAGATTGATACAAAAGCGCCGGTGGAAAAGAAACTTGCATCTTTTGTAAGGCAGGCAGGGAATCCATATGTGGGTAGGATCGGCGACTATGTGGTGAAGGTATGTTACCAGAAAGAGGGAGCCACCATAGATGAAAAAATGGAAGAGTACATACGCAGACTTGCAGAAGTTTATGTATAACAGACTTGAACAAAACGCAAAAACGTGATAACATATAGTCAGGACTAAACCAGCGCAGCACCTGGCTTGAAAGGTTCTTATGCGGACCAAACATAAAAGTCAGGAGTGATGCGTGTATGAAGGAAAAGATATTCTATGCGGCCATGTACCTCCGTCTTTCAAGGGATGACGCTGCCGATAGCGGCGCAGGAGGCAGCGGGGGCAGGGCGTCTGTAAAAAATGAGAGCGAAAGTATCGCAAACCAGCGGGAGCTGATCAAAGCCTATATCCGTGAACAGGAAGATATCGAACTGTATGATATCTATGTGGATGACGGATTTTCAGGCAGCAATTTCGACAGACCGGAATTTAAGAGAATGATGTGCGACATTGAGGCAGGGAAGGTAAATTGTGTCATCGTGAAAGACCTTTCCCGTTTCGGGCGTGATTACATTGAATCCGGGAGGTATATCCAGAAGACCTTCCCGGCTCTTGGTGTACGTTTTATTGCGCTGACCGACCAGTATGACAGCTTTTCGGC
>VSNT01000065.1 GCA_009774465.1 Lachnospiraceae bacterium | reverse complement strand
ATATGTTGTATTGTGTATTTTTTCTTCTATCAAAATGTGAAAAAAGTTTTTATATGACAATTGAAATTTTTTATGCTATAATTTCTCAAAAGCATATATTTCATAATTTAATTTCGTTTTCAATGGGCAGTTGACAAAGTGCGCTGCCTGTTGGTTTTAATCGTTGAAACCTTAAAGAGGAACGATTGTCATTGCCCGTCGGGTATCAGAGGAAATCATGCTTTTATTCCAAAATAAAAATGAATAAGGCAGGAGGACTCATATTTCGGGAAAAATATGGCATCCTGCAAAGGAGGTTTTGTGGGAAAAGAAGATATCGGACTAAAATCTTATCTGGAGGATGCCAGAAGGTATGCAGATCTGTGGAATGGTGGAGTGTTCAGGGGAAGGCAGATGCTGAAGCCGGCGCGGCTCAGAATAATAAATCCTGTGTTATCCAGCGCAGATGGGGAAACTGCATTGGAAAAAAGCAGTGATCTTGTCATGATACAGGATAAATCAGGCCAACAATTTAAATGGATGAGGAGAGCTGGGACATGCTTTGCGAGTTAATCAATTCCAGAGAACTAAAACAGTTGACGCAGCAGATGAAAAAAGGAAAGGACAGGGAAGAGGAGATGAGTTGTGCATTTGATGAATTTATGTATGAAGAGCGAGAGGAAGCTAAACGAGAAGGAAAAAAAGCGGGAAAAGCAGAAAGCATTATAGATTTGCTGGAGGAGCACGGAACAGTTCCTGACGACCTGAAAAAAGAAATTTTTGCGCAGAAAGATTTAATGGTATTAAAAGACTGGCTTAAAATGGCAGTGAAGGCATCAGGCATTGAAGATTTTGCAAGCCGGATGAATGAGCCTTTTGTAAAGTAAACAGAGAATTTGTTGCATTCCATTTTATATTTAGTATAATGATTAAGTATGTGTTTAGAACAAAAAATTAAAACATTTCCTTAGGGAAAAGCAGACGGGAATGGAGCTATAGCGGATAGGGGAGGTCAGGTTTTATGCAGGAGATTTGTAATCCGGCTTTTTTCTGGTCATTTATTAGAATTGTTTTTCGGTCACTTATATTCATTACAGCAGTCAACTGCCTGTTGATGGGAGTTTTACGTCCATATTTTGTTGGTAAATGTTATCCGCCCTGTTTCCTTATGTCACATCCCAACCGGATTGACCTTCAGTCATCCACGGAATGTTCTGCCTATGCCTGTGCTTTTGTATTGCGGCATTATGGAAGAGAGGCCGAAGGAGCGGAACTGTACAGGGAAATCTCTGGCAGGCGCAGGGATGGTGTGTATCCTAAAGGCGTGAAAAAGCTTTTGCGGCAGCAGGGGCTGAATGTGGTCTACTGCACCGGAAATTTAAATGCTCTGAAAAAGGAAATTAGCAGCGGGAATCCGCCTATTGTTTTTATCAGAACATATCCCGGGAAAAAGTGGCTGCACTATGTCCCGGTAGTAGGCTATGATGAAGGAAACCTGTTTCTGGCGGATTCTTTGGCGGAGCTGGCAAACTGCAGTAAAAAGGCTTATAACAGAAAGGTCAGCAATAGGGAGTTTCGGAAGCTATGGAACACTTCCATGTTGAAAATGCCCCTTTACAGGCATACTTTTTTCAGGATATCCGCAGGCAGTATTACTTATAAGGCCCCTTAAAATTGTCTTGCTGTTTTGCTCTGTCCCTGGGCAAAGTGTTTTAGAATGGAGGAAGATTGAAAATGGAAGCAACGCAGGAAAAAAGAGAAAACAAGATGGGCACTATGCCGGTCAATAAATTATTAATTAATATGTCATTGCCAATGATGATTTCAATGCTGGTACAGGCACTTTATAATATTGTAGACAGTATTTTTGTTTCAAGAATCGATGAAAATGCGCTGACAGCGGTATCTATGGCATTTCCCATTCAATCTTTGATGATTGCAATAGGTGTGGGAACGGGAGTGGGCGTAAACGCGCTTTTGTCCAGATCATTGGGAGAAAAGGACTTTGAAAAGGCGGACAAGACGGCTGTTAATGGTATATTTCTTTCTGCAGTAAGTTATCTGGTCTTTTTAATAGTAGGTATTTTTGTTACGACACCGTTTTATTTAAGTCAGACAAATGATACACAGATTATAGATTATGGAAAACAGTACCTGACGATTATCTGCTGCGCATCCTTTGGCATGTACACCCAGTTTATTTTTGAAAGGCTGCTGCAGTCAACAGGCAGGACTTTTCATACCATGATTACACAGGGAACCGGAGCGGTAATTAATATTTTTCTGGATCCGATTTTTATTTTCGGCTATTTTGGCATCCCACGCATGGGAGTTGCCGGTGCTGCTGTTGCCACGGTAATGGGACAGATCATAGCAGGAACTTTGGCAATTATAATTAATGTGAAAAAGAATACGGATATCAACCTGAATTTAAAAAGATTTGTTCCGGATATAAAGATTATTGGGCAGATTTATCAAGTTGGAATTCCTTCCATCATTATGCAGGCAATTGGTTCTGTAATGACCTATGGGATGAATAAAATATTAATTTCCTTCAGCTCTACGGCGGTGGCAGTATTTGGTGTATATTTTAAACTTCAAAGTTTTGTTTTTATGCCTGTTTTTGGATTAAATAATGGAATGGTGCCGATTATTGCCTTTAATTTTGGGGCAGGAAAGCGTGGCCGGATGGTTCAGACTTTGAAGTTCAGTATTTTTTATGCGGTAGGATTAATGGCAGCAGGAGTTTTGATTTTTCAAATTTTTCCGGCGAAGTTATTTGCATTGTTTGATGCATCCCAAAGTATGCTTGCCATTGGTGTGCCGGCGCTTAGAATTATCAGTATCAGCTTTCTGTTTGCCGGCTTTGGCATTGTCTGCGGCTCTTTGTTTCAGGCACTTGGAAATGGAGTATACAGTATGATTGTATCTATAGCAAGGCAGCTTGTGGTGTTGCTGCCGGCGGCATATCTGTTGTCCCTTTTAGGGGAAGTAAGCTATGTATGGTGGGCATTTCCCATTGCAGAACTTATATCTTTTGCAGTTACCATATTCTTCCTGATTCGGATTAGTAATAAAGTAATTAAGCGGATGGGAGAAGGCAATGATTGAACTGGAAAACGTCACCAAAAAATTTGATCAGTTTTTATGTCTTGACAAGGTATCACTGATTATTCCCGAGGGAAGTATTTACGGTCTTGTGGGAGAAAACGGAGCAGGCAAAAGTACACTGCTTCGGCTGATTGCAGGAATCTACAGACCAGATGGGGGAGAAATCAGGATAGATGGAAGACATCCTTCTAAAACAGCGGCAAAAGAGACACTTTTTTATCTGCCGGATGTACAGTATTATGAAAGAAATGCGACGCCCCTTACAATTGGAGATTTTTATAAAACCTTTTACCCACAGTTTGCAATGGAAGAATACCGTTATCTTCTGGAACAGTTTGGGCTGGAGGAAGGCGCAGTGGTGGACAGCTTTTCTAAGGGAATGAAAAAGCAGATGTTTATCGGGGCGGCAGTCTGTGCAGGAACAAAATATCTTTTGTGTGATGAGGTATTTGATGGTTTAGATCCCGGAATCAGAAAAAAGGTGAATGAGATTTTAACCAGTGCAGCCAAAAACAGAAAAATGACAATTCTCATTGTGTCCCATTATATGGAGGAACTGGAACAGATCTGTACGGAAAAAGGATTTTTACACAGGGGCAGAATTTTAACACAAGAGGAATGGAACCAGGTATTATGAGAGCAGTAAAAAGATTTATGGGGCTTCTTAGGGAAAACTTAAAGAGCAAGCTGTGGATGATTGTGGCAGTCTGGTACGTGTTTGGAATGTTCTGCCTTTTGTTTTCTACAAAAATGACAATTCCCACAGGAGAGGTAAGAAGCCTTTATGTGGGAGCAGGCAACACCTCTTTTTTTACAGGAATGCTCTTTTTTGGCATATTGATGGGGGCTGGGAGCTTCCGCTGTTTATATTCTCAGCAGAAAGCCGACTTAATGTTAAGTCTGCCCTTTTCCAGAAAACAGTTATTTGCGGCGGAATATATAAGCAATATGGTTATATTTGCCAGTTCTTTGATTGTATGCAGGTTTTTATTTTTCAGAATATCTGTTTCTATGGGATATTCCCGGTATGAAGACAGCCTTTTTTCTGTCTGGGCAGGGTGTATCATCCTGTTTCTTGGATTTTTGCTTGTGATGAATTTAACAATACTGGCCTCTTTTTTGGCACAAAACTGGGGCTATACGGTCTTTTTGCTGGTGCTGTTTTTCTTTGGACCGGCGGCAGGGATGGCTGTAACAGAAAAAATGTTTCGGCTGTTTATTCCTTCTTTTTATTATTCGGAAACGCTGGAGCGGTTAAAGGGATGCCTTTCTCCCTTGCCTCTTCTTGAAAATGCTGCCGGCATAAGAGATTTTGTTGATGGGGCGGCATGGCGGATTGATGAATATTTGTTCCATATTTTATTTCTTGCATTTTTAACAATCATTCTTCTGGCAGTCAATTTCTTTATTTTTCAGATTCGCCCTGTAGAGCGGAAAAGAAACATGTTTACATTTAAGCCGGTCTGCCTGCTGGTCCGCTATGGATGTATGCTGCTTGCGGTACTTTGGCTGATTTGCGCGCTGCAGGTCTTTTCCTTCGGCCTTTTTAAAACGGTGTTTATAGTAACAGGAATCCTGTTTGGCGTACCGCTTGTGCATGGATTGCTGAACATATTAATTTCTTTTGATGCCAGAAAATTTATTTCTGCCAGATGGCATCTTTTGGCGGAGGTGCTGGCAGTGATTTTTGTGGTGGCTGTGTTTGCTGTTTCAGGGAAAAGGGAAAGTGGATTTCCTTCTGAAAAACAGGTGGATGCTATGGCAGTTGTATTGACCGCGCTGCAGAGCGGAGATGACAGCAGCCAGGTACTGCTTAACATGAAGCTTACCGGGGAAGAAATGGAAAAGGCATATGAGTGGGTAAGTGCAAACTGTATGGAAGAAGATGGGGATTTTGAGGTTCTGGTACGTTTTGATTTGAAAAATGGAAGGGAAAAGTATTGCAAATATCAAATTTCCTGGCCTGCTCTTTATGGATTTGAAGAGATATTTTCAGGCAGAGAATTTAAAGAAGGATGCTATGAAGAAATGCGCCTTGACTCATTAAAATATTATGAGGTGAGATGGACGAACGGGATGGAGAGCTATACCCTGGATTTGAATGAGGAAGAAAGGCAGCAACTGCTTAAAGCATATCAGGAAGACTTTGACGATTTGACATTTTCTGATATAAGAACACATACTCCGACAGGACGATTTGATTTTGTCTCCATAAAAAACCAGGGAGATGTGTCCGGATATATCTATCCGGAATTTATAAAAGTGCAGAAACTTTTGGAAGAATATGGCATTGCTGGGAGCAGAAGCATCAGTGCGTACAAAATTACGAAAATTGTTGTGGATAAATATATGCTTACCCAGGGGCTTTTGTACCACTGGAATTCTCTGGAATGGGAAAAAACTTTTACAGATGAGGAATATATAAAGGAATTGTCAAAAGTTCTTTATTTTGAAGATTTTTGTGAAGATTATCTGCTGAATGAAAAAAATCCGGATATGGAATTTGCCGTATATTATAGAGATTCCCAGGGAAAGACGGTAAATCGTGTTAAATGCAGGGCTTTAGCAGATCCGGCAGGAAATGAAGCATTGAAAAGTCTGTTGAAATTGTAGAAGCAGAAAGATAACTTTTTGTGCATCATTTGGCTTTCCTTCCTTGACAGAAGCGATTTTTTTTTCTATCATACTAGTCATGGGAGGTTATAATTAATATGGAACAGAAAAGGCATAAACGAAAAGAAATTTTTTCTGTACTTATGGTTTCCAATACAGGAAAAAGAATTAAGAAGTACCGGGTTTCAAAGTCGTCCTTTCACCTGATTGCAGTTTTCTTGTTTCTTCTTTGTGCCATAGCGGCAGGAATGTCCTGCTGGGCTGTATATGTTCTTGGAAATCAGGCGGCCTTACATAAACAGATTACATCCGGGGAGCAGCAGGTACTGCAGCTAAAGGAAGAAAATGAACGTTTGACTGGCGAACTGGCTAAGGTATCAGAGGAATTGGAAGCACTGCAGAGCAAAGAAGCAGATGATACAGCAAGTGCAGAAACCGTAGAGGGGCAGGAAGCTGAGCCGGAGCAGGAGGGATCTTATCCTAATCGCTTTCCATCATCAGGAGTTGCTCTCGTAATATCGCCCTATTCACCAGATCAGCCTTATATGTCTTTTGGCATGCAGGTGGAAGACAGTATTATTGCAACGGAAGACGGTACAGTTACAACAATCAGCTCTGATGATACTTACCCTTATATTATTGAGATTGAGCATGAAAATGGCTATCAAACCCGTTACATGTGTAATCAGGAAGCTCAGCTTAATGTGCAGGAAGGGGATCAGGTGATATCCGGAACAGAGCTTATCACGATTACGCTGGAAAATACACAATTGGATTATCAGGTATTTCTTGAAGGCGAACCAATAGACCCCATCAATATTATTGATGCAAAAGGATAAAAGGAGATTAATATAATGATAGGAAAAAACAAAAACTCAATGGCAACAGCAGGAACAAAAACAAAAGTCAGCACAGTACTCGGTGAGGGAACTGTCTTCGACGGAAATCTTAAGACAACAGGAACTGTCCGGGTAGACGGTACGGTAAACGGAAACTGTATCTCTGATGAGGAATTGATTCTTGGGCCTGAAGGAGTAGTGAAAGGAAATGTGTCCGCCAAGAATATTATTATTTCCGGAAGAGTAGACGGAGATATTGCATCTCTTGGAAAACTGGAGATTCTTTCTACAGGTAAGGTGAATGGTAATATTTCTGCAAGATCTCTTGTAATTGACGAAGGAGCAAGCTTTGACGGCAAGTGTACCATGACTTCGGAGGTACAGCCGGTAAGAAGCATGGAGAAGAGCGAAAAGATTGAAAAAGCTGGTGTGACAGAGGAGTCTAAAGAGAAAAAAGCATGAATCCGGGTGGTTAATGCCAATTGACAGGAAGCGCTTTTGATGATACTATGAGTAGGCAGCAAAAGCGGTTATGATGGAATTGGCAGACATGCAAGATTTAGGTTCTTGTGCTGAGAGGCGTGTGGGTTCAAGTCCCACTAACCGCATCAGATATTATAATTTTTCAGTTAATCTGCCAAAAGGGCAGCAGCATCTTAACAGGTACTGCTGCTTTTTTATCAGCAGGATGATGTACAGCGTGTGAAGGTTTGGATACATTTCAGGTGAGAGCTTGTGGACAATATGGGTAAAAAGAGGTGAAACAGGTGCAGGATAAAGAACAGAGAATGGCAACAGAAAAAATAGGAAAGCTGATGCTTGGCATGGCAGTTCCCTCAATTGTTGCCCAGATTATCAATATTTTATACAGCATTGTGGACAGAATCTATATCGGGCATATTGAAGGGGTGGGAATGGAGGCTTTGACCGGTGTAGGAGTTACTTTTCCCATTGTTACTCTGGTTTCGGCTTTTTCCGCCTTTGTAGGAGCAGGAGGAGCTCCCTTAGCAGCAATCTGGCTTGGAAAGGGTGACAGAAAAAGAGCGGAAAAAATCTTAGGCAATGGGGTGACTATGCTTTTATTTTTTACAGTGGCTTTAATGATTTTCTTTTATCTGTTCCAAAGGCCGCTGTTATATGTTTTTGGAGCCAGTGACGCAACTATTGGCTATGCAGTGGATTACATGACGATTTATCTGATGGGAACGATTTTTGTAGAGCTTGCCCTGGGGCTGAATGCATTTATTATTTCCCAGGGACGGTCGAGAACCGCAATGATTGCAGTCCTTATAGGTGCGGCGGCAAATATTATTTTAGATCCCATTTTTATTTTTGTTTTACATATGGGCGTAAAAGGAGCGGCAAGGGCGACTGTGATTTCTCAGGCTTTAAGTGCGCTTTGGACAGTGGGGTTTTTAATTAGTAAAAAGTCCTCACTTACCATTAAGCGGGAGGCGATGAAGCCGGACTTTTCTGTGATTGGAAGCGTGATGGCGCTGGGGATTTCTCCTTTTATCATGCGCGCAACAGAAAGTCTGATCAGTATTGTATTAAACAGCGGTCTGCAAAGATATGGAGGAGATTTGTATGTGGGCTCCCTTACCATCATGCAGAGCGTCATGCAGATGTATGCGGCGCCTTTAGGAGGATTTACCCAGGGGGTACAGCCAATTATCAGTTACAATTTCGGTGCAGGTAATTTTGAGCGGGTGAAAAAGCTTTACCGGGTGATGATCTGTGTCTGCTTTTTGTTTGCCGCAGGAGCGACTATTCTTGTCATTTTGTATCCGGCGTTTTTTGCGGGGCTGTTTACCAATGATGTGCGGCTGATTCATCTGGTGGAGGAAATGATGCCGATTTTCATGTGCGGCATGTTGGTGTTTGGAATCCAGCAGGGAATACAGCCTGCCTTTCTTGCACTGGGGCAGGCCAGAATTTCTCTGTTTATTGCCGTGTTCAGAAAAGTGATTCTGTTAATTCCTCTTGCGCTGATTCTGCCTCTTAGATTTGGAGTTATGGGTATTTATTATGCGGAGCCTGTTTCGGATATTCTGTCGGCAACGACAGCGGCTGTTTTATTTCTTACCCATATTAAGAAAATACTTTCAAAGGAGGCTTTACAGAAAATTGTTTGACAAAAAAATGATTTTCTGGTAGAATTTTCTTCAAGTTAAAAGGGAGTAGTAAAAAGGGTTCAGTCAACAATCTCCGACGTCTGTCGTGGCTGAACACTTCCATAGACTAAGGAAGTACGAGACTTTTGACACACATCAGTTGTGCGTTGGAAGTCTTTTTTTAATGTGAGAAGTTTTTGCAGCGTACAAATGGGGCGGCAGGTATAGGCGTGCCGGCGGATGTGGAATACTTTTTAAGAAGAAAGGAATAAAGGAAAAAATGGTAAAAGCAGTAATTTTATTTGTAGCAGGATTAATATTGATTTGTCTGGGCGGAGACAGACTGGTGGATGCGGCGGTAGCTATCGCAAAAAAGCTGGGAATTCCGCAGATTGTTGTGGGGGCAACCATTGTAAGTCTTGGAACCACCCTGCCGGAAATTCTGGTTTCCACAACAGCGGCTTTTGACGGTTCAGCGGCAATTGCAGCCGGAAATGCATTTGGCTCCATTATCTGCAATACCGCATTGATTGCAGGGCTTACCCAGACCATACGTCCGTCCGGACAGGTGGAGAGAGCCTCCATGTGGTGGCGCAGCGCGTTTTTCTTTCTGGTGCTGATTGGATTGAATATATGCGGTTTTATAACAGGGGCATTTAACCGGCCGGTTGGCGTAATTCTTCTGGTTTTATTTGTAGTTTACGCCTGCATAACCGTAATGCGCGCGCCCTTAGAAGGCGGTAATGAAGAAAAGGAGGAAGAGGAAGAGAAAATTTCCATTCCGGTTCAACTGATTATTCTGGTGGTCTGTGCAGCCTTTTTGTTTATAGGAGCAAAGCTTTTAGTAAATAACGGAATTATAATTGCAGAAGCGGTTGGCGTGCCGGAGCGGGTGATTGCCGTCACATTTATTGCACTTGGAACTTCTCTGCCGGAGCTTATGACTTCTGTTATGTCTCTGGTAAAAGGGTATGGAAATGTAGGACTTGGAAATGTGATTGGCGCCAATTTATTAAATATGCTTCTGGTGATTGGGATTCCTTCGGCAGTTGCCGGCATTCCTTTAGAGCCTTCCACAGTAAAAGTGGATATGCCCTTATCCTGTCTGGTGATGGCAGTGCTTATCGTGCCTATTTTGATAAGAAAAAAGTCTTCCAGGCTGCAGGGAATAGCGCTTCTTCTGATTTATGCAGTTTACTGCGGAGCTTCTTTTGTCTAAGGAAGCACTTTAATCAGCCTTTCCCTAAATATGGGAATGCTACTTGTCAGAAAAATTGGAATCTGCTATACTTCTAAATGATGAAATGAAAAAGAAAATATAAAGATAAAGGAGAGGTTAAAATGAAAGGGAATATTGTAGTTGGACAGTCCGGCGGACCTACAGCCGTAATCAACTCATCTGTAGCAGGCGTATATGCAGCAGCAAAGCAGATTGGTGTTAAGAAAGTATACGGTATGGTTCATGGTATTGAGGGATTTTTGGAGGACAAGATGATCGAGCTTGAAGATTATCTGGATGATCCTACAGGAATTGAATTATTAAAGAGAACTCCTTCTGCATTTTTAGGCTCATGTCGTTTTAAAATGCCTAAGATTGAGGGACATGAAGATGTATATGAGAAGGTATTTGAGATCATGGAAAAACATGATATTGAGTGCCTGTTCTATGCTGGTGGAAATGACTCTATGGACACAGTAAAAATGCTCTCTGATTACGCTGCAGCACATGGCAAGCCCCAGAGATTTATGGGTGTGCCCAAGACCATTGACAATGACCTTCCTGTGACAGACCACTGTCCCGGATATGGTTCTGCAGCAAAATATATTGCAACCAGCTTAAAGGAAATCATTCGCGACAATGAATCTTTTGGTGCGAAAAAGCCCACCATCTGTATCGTGGAGATCATGGGACGTAATGCAGGATGGCTTACTGCAGCGGCAGCTCTTGCAAAGGGAGATGACTGCAGCGGATGCGATGCAATTTATCTGCCTGAAAAGGTATTTGACATGGATGCATTCATGGCAAAAGTAAAAGAACTTGCAGCAACCAAGTCTTCCGTAGTGATCGCTGTTTCAGAAGGTATTCATATTGCGGATGGCCGTTATGTATGCGAGCTTGCCAATGAAAATGTTGCAGTAGATGCTTTTGGACATAAGCAGATGTCAGGTACAGCAGCTTACCTTGCACAGCAGATCGCAGCAGAGACAGGACTTAAGACCAGAGCGGTTGAATTTTCAACTCTTCAGCGTGCGGCAACCCACCTTGCTTCACTGACAGATATTAACGAAGCATTCCAGGCAGGCCATGATGCGGTAATTGCGGCAGAAGAAGGAAAGACAGGCATGATGATCACACTGGACAGAAATGGTGATGATCCTTATCAGTGCGGAACAAGCGCATATGATATTCATGCAATTGCAAATGTGGAAAGACCTGTTCCCGCAGAGTGGATTACAGAAGACGGATGCAATTTGAATGACGGTTATGTAAAGTATGCAAGACCGCTTATTATGGGTGAATTACTTCCCATTTTTGTAAATGGGGTTCCCCGCCATCTTGTAAGAAAGTGAAACACCCCGCAGCAAGCTGCGAGGGATTTCACCCTCGCGGCAGTCGCCAAGGTCATGCAGGCATGACTTTGGCTCGTTGCTCGCGGAAATAAATATAAAATGGAAGGCATCTTCATGTTGCCCCATAATGGAAAGAAGCCCCGGCAGGTGTCGAAAAGACGCCTTTCGGGGATATTTTTTCATTGACTAAAAAAGATAAATATATTATTCTTATAATATGTAACAAAGCCAGACACTGCTATCATCTGTATACAGCATTTGCGGTCTGGCATTCGTTTCTTATTGAGGAGGATACGGTATGGTTTCTAGTATTGTGGGAAATTACCTGGTAAGTAAGGGCGTTATTTCTGTGGAGCAATTTAAGGACCTTTTGGCGGAGCAGAGAAAAGTTCGTGTGAAGCTTGGACTTATTGCAGTAGCGGAGGGGTTGATGACGCAGGAAGAAGCTGACAAGGTAAACAGACTTCAGGCTACGATGGATAAGCGTTTTGGGGACATTGCAGTAGAACGGAAATATTTGACAAAAGGGCAGGTGGAATCACTTCTTAAAAAGCAGGGAAATGCATATCTTGCGTTTGCACAGGCATTAGAAAACCAGCAGCTTATGACGATAGAACAGTTAGAGCAGTACATGGTGGATTTTCGGCATGATAATCAATTTACAGTTTCAGACATTGAAGATTTGAAAAGCGATGATATCGACAGAATACTTCCTCTTTATATGCCTATTGCCGGCATAGAATATACCGAGATTGCGGGGACTGCACTGCGTACTCTTATGCGGTGTGTAGACGTGGAACTTTATCCGGAAAAGGCATATCTTGCATCAGAATGTGAGGCAGATAATGGTGCAATCCAGTACGTGGAGGGAGAGCCAAGCGTTACCTGCGGCCTTTTGGGAAAGGGTGAGGCACTTTGGCCTACAGCATCCATTTTCGGACAGGAAGCCTTTATGGAGGTAAACGAAGATGCACTGGATGCAGTGGGGGAACTTTTAAACTGTATTAATGGTCTTTATGCCAGTACAGTCAGCCAGAGAGGAATCATAATGGAGCTTTGTCCTCCGGAATTCAGTACTCAAATAAGTGGAGTTGAAGGAGAGGAAATGCTTGTACTGCCTATTCACATCCAGGGGCAGAAAGTGGATTGTGTTATTGCACTGGGCAACAAAATAGAAATGAAGCAGGAGGCATAAGTATGGCAAATGTGTTGATTGTGGACGATTCAAGAACATCTCGCAGAATTTTAAGAGAAATATTAGAAGAAGCCGGACATACCATTGTAGGTGAAGGCACAGATGGAGAGGATGGATATTTAAAGTATAAGGGACTTAAGCCTGATCTGGTGACGATGGATATTACAATGCCGAAATTAGATGGCATTGAGGCCCTTCAATTGATCAAAAAGGCCAATTCGGATGCAAAAGTCATTATGATTACGGCAGCAGGGCAAAAAGAAAAAATGATTCAGGCAATCAGATATGGTGCGGCTGAGTTCATTTCAAAGCCTTATGAAACAGAAGAAGTAATGCAGATTATAGATAAAGTGCTGCAGGGATAGAAAATGAATTTAATTAAGGGAAATGCTCCGTGTGGAAGCGTTTCCTTTTTTTTGTTCTGAATTTTGTAAAAATATACTTGCATTTTGACTATGCATTCGTTATGATGATGTAGGAAATCGTTTTCCAAGCTATCGGAGGCACGATATGGTATCAATAAAAGATGTAGCAAAACATGCAGGAGTGGCAATTTCCACTGTTTCAAAGGTGTTGAATCATTACCCTAATGTCAGTGAAAAAACGAGAATTAAAGTAAATAAAGCTGTGGAGGAGTTAAACTTTGTTCCGAATTCTGTTGCAGCGGCACTTTCCTCCAAACAATCGGGAAGAGTAGCCCTGCTTGTTAATTTAAATATGAAAACTCAGGCAATTGATGAAATAAACATGCAATATATTCAGGGCGCCATTAATAAGGCTATGGAACTAAACCTTGATGTAATTACATTATTTTTTTCCATGTTTCAAAATAAGACAGCGGAAGAAGTTGCCAGATATCTGCGTTCTCAGAGCATTGCCGGAATCATTATTTACGGTTTGTCCAAAGAAAGCAAGGTTTTACAGAGACTGATTGAGGAGGAGCAGTTTAGATGCGTGCTGGTGGATGCGCCTATTGTCAACAGGAATACTTCCTGTATTGGAATTGACCATCGTAAGGCCCAGTATGATGTGGCGCGAAGAACGATTGTTGACAATAACTGCCGGCGGGTACTCTATATCACCGGTAAAAAGAATGGATATGTTACAGAACAGCGTCTTTTGGGAATCAATGATCTGGCACGGGAAATGGGGTTGACTGTGCTGGTCAGAAATGGAGACTTTTCAGAACTTCAGGCGCGCAATATTACCATGAAGTATGGAAGAAATAAGGATGTTGTCGTGTGCGCATCGGATTTAATGGCAATTGGAGCAATGAAGGCACTGACTGAAATGGACATTTTCAGGCCGGTCTGCGGATTTGACGGTATTATATTAATGGGATACGTGGGAAAACAAATGAATACAGTAAGGCAGTATTTTGCTGAAATTTCCGCAAAGGCAGTGGAGGAGCTGCAAAGGCTTATGGGAGGCGGCGAAGGTCAGAATATTCTTACTCCCTATACTCTTGAAAGAATGAAATATATGGATATCATATGCTGATAAGTGACATTTTTGTGAAAGGTATGTGGATAAGGGGGCTTGTTCTTTGAAAACAGGTTTGTTATAATAAAAGAGATTTCGTATCAAAAGATTAGTTTTAAACAGGTGGAGGAAAAAGTGAAAAATAAAACCATAAGATTATTAACGATCAGTTTGATTGCAATATTATTTACCTGTCTGCTGGTCTTTTCTTTCCTTGCAAGCTTTTTGAGCAGGAAAAATACAGAGATGATCAGTGAGATTGGCACGATTTATATGTCAGGCATGAATGAACGTATTGGAATGCATTTTAAAACTACTATTGATACACAGTTGATACAGTTGGAAAGTATTGTTGAGGATATTTCGGAAGGCAGTGATTCTGATTATGATGCTATGGTGGAGCAGCTGCAGTATAGTGCGGAAGGCCGTAACTTCCAGTATCTTGGATTATATTCAGGAAATGGAAATTTTGAAATGCTCACTGGCGAACAGGTTACGCTGGCTGATCCGGAGCCTTTTTGGGAATCAATGAAAAAAGGGGAAAAAAAGGTGGCTGTAGGCCTGGACGCTTCTTCCAATGATATTGTCCTTTTTGGCGTTAAAGCAGCAATACCCATGAAGGACGGCACGAAAAGCATTGCCCTTGTGGCAGGCATTCCCTGTGAGTATATTATAAGAGTGCTTTCGCTGGATGAAAATGATTCTCTGGTGTATTCTCATGTAATCAGGCGTGACGGCAGTTTTGTCATAAGGAGTGGAAGCACGGAAAAAGACAGTTATTTTGATCAGATTAGGGCAACTGTTGACAGTTCGGCAGGTAAAAGTGCGGAAAATTATATTGATGAGCTTCAAAAATCAATGCGGGAGGGGAAAAGCTACTCCACAGTGCTTCATATGAAGGACTCAAGAAGTCATTTATATTGTACGAAGCTTCCTAATTCAGAGTGGTATCTGGTGACGGTGATGACATATGGTACGATGGATGAAGTGGTAAGCCAGTTCAGTACGATTCAGGTGGCGGCAATTTTTGCAGGCAGTGGAATTGTTCTGCTTTCAGTAGTAATTGTTTTCCTTTTATACCTGAAATTAAGCAAGCGGCAAATGGAGGAACTTGAAAAGGCACGTGAAGAAGCAGTACATGCAACAAGGGCCAAAAGTGAATTTTTATCTAATATGAGCCATGACATTCGTACGCCAATGAATGCGATTGTGGGAATGACTGCAATTGCGGCAGCCAACATTGATGATAAAAAACAGGTTCAAAACTGTCTGAAAAAGATCACCTTATCCAGTAAGCATCTGCTTGGGCTGATAAATGATGTTCTGGATATGTCCAAGATAGAGAGCGGGAAGTTGACGTTACATATAGAACAGATTTCCTTAAGAGAAGTGATGGACAGTATTGTCAATATTGTGCAGCCCCAGATTAAAGAAAAAAAGCAGCATTTCAGTATTCATATCAGGAATGTTGAGACCGAGGATGTATATTGTGACAGCGTCCGGTTAAATCAGGTGCTCCTTAACTTCCTGTCCAATGCGATCAAGTTTACTCCGGAGGGCGGCTACATTGAAATCAGTCTGTACGAGGAACCGTCTCCCATTGGAGATACTTATATCAGGGTACATATCAAAGTAAAAGATAATGGCATTGGCATGTCGGAGGAATTTAAGAAAACAATATTTGATGCATTTACACGTGAAGACAGTAAGCGGGTTCAAAAAACAGAAGGAACCGGCCTTGGAATGGCCATTACCAAATATATTGTTGACGTAATGGGAGGCATCGTTGAAGTAAACAGTAAGCAGGGGGAAGGAACGGAATTCCATGTAATATTAGACCTGGAGAAGGTGCTGGTAAAAGAGGAAGAAATGATATTGCCGGAATGGCATATGCTGGTAGTGGATGATGATGAGCAGTTATGCGAAAGCGTCATCAACGCCCTGAAAGATATTGGAATTAATTCAGAGTGGACGCTGGATGGGGAATCGGCAGTAGAACTGGTAAGCAAAAGACATAAGGAACAGAATGATTTCCAGATTATACTGTTAGACTGGAGGCTTCCCGGCATGGATGGCATTGAAACAGCCCGCAAAATCCGCGCACAAATGGGAGGGGATATTCCAATTCTGCTGATTTCGGCTTATGACTGGAATGAAATTGAGCATGAAGCGAGAGATGCCGGAATTACAGGATTTATTTCAAAGCCGCTGTTTAAGTCCACACTGTTCTATGGTCTGAGGCAGTTTGTTGAAACAGAGGAGGATTTGGAAAATCAGCCATCTGAAAGGGAGATAGATCTTACCGGCAGGAAAATCCTGCTGGCAGAGGACAATGATCTGAACTGGGAAATTGCAGAAGCACTGTTGACAGAAAGAGGACTGGAGCTGGAATGGGCGGAAAACGGACAGATTTGTGTGGATAAATTCAAACAGTCACCGATAGGATTCTACGATGCAATTCTTATGGATATTCGTATGCCGGTAATGACAGGGCACGAAGCAGCCAGAGAAATTCGGGCGCTTGAGCGTGAAGATGCAGATATTCCAATCATTGCAATGACTGCAGACGCCTTTGAAGAAGATATAAGAAGATGTATGGAAAGCGGAATGAACGCACATGTTGCAAAGCCTATTGATATCAGAGAAGTGGAACGTCAGTTGGATAAGTATATCAAAAAATAAAAATTAAGAGGAGAAATAAAGATGAGTATGGTGGATGAACTTAAGGAGCTGGGAGCGAACGTAGATGAGGCAATGCAGAGATTTATGAACAATGCGGCGCTTTATGAAAAAATGTTGAAAAAGCTTCCGAATATGATGAAAGGAACTCAGGTAATGGAGGCGATTGAGGCGGGAAATATTGATGGCGCCATTGAGATTGCCCATACACTTAAGGGAGTGCTGGGAAATTTGTCAATCACTCCGCTTTATGAAGCCTACACAGATATCGTTGCGCTTCTTCGGCAAAATGATACGGAGAAGGCGAAGAGTGTTTTGGAGGGCAGTTTTCCCGTTGAGGAAAAGGTTGTTGCCTGTATAGAAAAGTATCAATAAAAATTGACAATTTTATTGAAAAATGATAACGTAGACTATGAAAGAAATGCAATTTGTGAGAGGTGGCAATATGCTTAAACAGCAGATATTAATTGTTGATGATGAAGAAATAAACCGCGTGATATTAAGAGGTTTGTTTGAAGAAGAATATGAAATTCTCGAGGCGGAAAACGGACAGGTGGCAACTGTTCAGATTGAAAATAATTCCAATATAGCATTGATCCTGCTGGATGTTGTTATGCCGGTTATGGATGGCTTCTGGGTGCTGGAATACATGAAAACCCATGACCTGCTTGAAAAGATTCCGGTAATCCTGATTACCGGTGAGACGATCCTTGACAGTGATGACCAGGCCTATGCCTATGGTGTGGCGGACGTTATGCATAAGCCTTTTTATCCCCATATTGTAAGGCGCCGGGCTAAAAATATTATTGAACTGTATCAGAATAAATACTATATGCAGGAGCGCTTAAAAGAGCAGGAAGAAGCAATCAGAGCGCAGGAGAAAAAGCTGCGTGAAGGTAATGAATTTATGATTGATGCTTTAAGCTCTGTAGTTGAATTCAGAAGTCTTGAGACAGGGGAGCATATCAGACGTATTAAATATTTCACAAGGATTCTGCTGAAATATCTTATGAAGTATTTCCCCAAGTATGGAATTACACCTGCGCAGGTAGATGAAATTGCCAGAGCGTCAGCTCTTCATGATATTGGTAAAATAGGTATTCCGGATGCGATTCTTTTAAAACCGGCGCGTCTGACACCGGAAGAATTTGAAATTATGAAGACACATACCACGATCGGGTGTGATATTCTGGAAAAATTCCGGGATAAACAAGATAATGAGTTTTATCGTTATTGTTATGAAATCTGCCGTTATCACCATGAGAGGTGGGATGGTAACGGATATCCTGATCACCTGGTTGGAGAAGAAATCCCGATCAGTGCACATATTGTTGCTGTTGCTGATGTTTATGATGCGTTAGTAAGCCCCAGAGTATATAAGAGCATATACGCTAACAACATAGCATACGACATGATAATGAATGGAGAATGCGGGCAGTTTTCACCAGATGTATTAGAGTGTTTCGCGCTTGCCAAGGAAGATTTCTTTAACATTGTAGAAGTAATTAAGATGTTTGACTTTTCGTCATGAAACAGATAGCAGGCAGCAAAAATATATTTTTGCTGCCTATTTTTATCACAAGGATGTCTCGCGGAGCGAGGCATTCGTTGTTTGAGAAAGGACATGGGGGACTGTAATGGAAGAGAAGGAACAATTTCCCGTGGAAGTATTTCCGGGGGAAGATGCTTTAGAGATGATTCTGATGTTCGATCAGAAGGGAATTATCTCTTATGCAAATGTGTCTGCAAGACAAAAGCTGGAGTATGAAAATGACTTATGCGGTAAGCATATCAGCGATATTTTTCCAAATGATTTCCGGACAGGAAAAGATAATTTTAATGGACAGGATCTTGCTGGAAATGAGCAGCATCTTGTTGCATATCGTAAGAACTTAACCTGCTTTCCGGTTGAAGCCAGAATCATAGAAAACAGTGTCCGCTCCGGAATGTACATATGTATGGCCAATGATATACTGGAAAAAGAGTTCCTGAACAGGGAAGTGGAGCGGATCAGACAGGACGCAGACGAGGCGCTGAAGGTTAAGTCGGAGTTTGTGGCCAATGTAACTCATGAGCTTCGGACGCCGGTCAATGGGATACTGGGCAATGTCAGGGAAATGCTGAGCCGCAGAACAGGAGAAGAGACAGAAAAGCAGCTTCGGCTGATAGAGCGCTGCTGTGATGATATGAATAAAATCATAAATAATATTCTTGATTTTTCCAAGCTGGAAGCAGGAAAGTTTACCTTAGAACCCCGCAGATTTCATTTCAGAAATATGCTGGATTATGTAAAAGGAAATCATATCAGCAAGATCACTGAAAAAGGTCTGGAGTTTTTTATGACGGTATCGCCTCAGGTGCCGGAATATATTATAGGTGATGAACTCCGTATTGTGCAGATACTTAATAATCTTCTGTCAAATGCACTGAAATTTACTTCTCTGGGGAAAATCACAGTGGAAGTGTTCAGAACAGCACAGGTCAATCATAAAATGGAACTGTTCTTTATCGTATCAGATACCGGAATAGGGATTGATAAGGGGGACCGGAATAAGCTGTTTCAGAGTTTTTCCCAGGTGGATGCATCTATTTCCAGGAAATATGGCGGTACCGGTCTGGGCTTAAATATCTGTAAGCAGTTGGTGGAACTGATGGGCGGAGGAATTGAAGTGGAAAGTGAGAAAAACAGAGGAAGCAATTTTTCATTTTCCATTTGGGTGGAAGCCTGTGAGGGAGACAAAGTTTTACTTAAGCCGGATGATGTGAAAAACAGAAATACCTTTGAACAGACAGCAATGCAGTCACAGGGGAATGAAGAAGATGCCAGAACCTATGGAACAAAAGAGAATCAGGAAAATCTAAAGAAAAATCTGTCAAAGCTTATTTTGTGTGTGGAAATGGAAAACTGGGAGAAGGCGGAAATGTTTATGGAAACCATCAGACAGTTGACACAGGAAGCTCCTTCGGAAGTAAAACGTGTGGTTCTGCGTTTGAAAATGGCAATCCAAAAGGAAAATTACGAAAAGGTAACAACGGAATATGAAGCGTTAAATCATTTTCTGCAATAGGGGGATAACATATGAAGCGTAAGATTAAAGCAGCGTATAAGGCTAAGATTCTGATCGTTGATGATGTGGAGATGAATCGAATTATTCTGGAAGAGATTATTAAAGATATGGGGAGTATTCCAATTTTGGCAGAAAGTGGAAAACAGGCATTGGAATTGGTTGCGCAGCATTCTCCCGGACTTGTTTTGACAGATATTTCCATGCCGGAGATGGATGGATATGAATTATGCAGAATTTTAAAAAAGAACGAGGAGACAAAGAATATTCCGGTAGTATTCATTTCGGCATTTGATGATCCGGAGGATATTGTGGAAGGCTTTTCACTTGGAGGCGAGGATTATATCACCAAACCCTTTATTCCGGAGGTGGTGCAGGCCAGAGTGGGTGTGCAGCTCCGTCTGCATGAAGTGAAAAGACAGCTTATGGATACCAACAGGCGTCTCCAGATTTCTGTGAGCGAGCAGCTAAAACAGATGGAATCGGAAAAGAAAAATATTTTATTTGCAATGGCAAATGTGGCCGCACAGAATGCGGATTATGAAAAAGAGCACATGAACCGGCTTGGGAAAAACTGCAGAATACTTGCACAGGGGATGCAGTTATCGCCTTTGTTTGAAGACCAGATTTCGGATACTCACATCGATACCATTGAATTGGCAGCACCTTTATGCGATATTGGAAATATTGGGATTCCCAAGGAGGTTCTGCAGAAAAAAGGGAACCTGACTAAAGAAGAAGAAGCGGAAATTAAAAAGCATACCGACATTGGTGCAAAACTTTTAAGCGATCTGCGTGTGAATAATGATTATAATGATTTTATCAGCACAGCCATAGACATGGCAAGATGCCACCATGAAAACTGGAATGGAAGCGGATATCCAGAAGGACTGCAGGGGGAAAAGATTCCTCTTTCAGCACAAATTGTTTCCATTATGGACAGGTACTGTACTCTCACAGGGAAAAAGGCCTATTCCAGAGAAGAAGCACTGGAAATTATGAGAGGAGAAACTGGTATAAAGTTTAATCCGGATATTTATAAAATATGTAATAAAATATCAAGGCAATTTTGTTAAGCGGGAAAAATTCATTTATGTGACAGGAGGAAGGAAAGTTGATTACAGATGAAGAATTTATGAGAATCTCAGCTTATATGAAGCAGCATTATGGTATTGATTTAAGCCAGAAGAAGGTCATAATAAATGGCCGTCTGGAAAATTATTTGAAGAAGAAGGGGTGGAAGAATTTCCATGAATTTATGGATGCGGTGGAAAGTGATAAGAGCGGCAATGAAGAAAGAATGCTGGTTAATTTTCTGACCACCAATCATACATATTTTATGAGGGAATTCGAACATTTTGATTTCTTTAAGGGGCAGGTTTTACCCTGGCTGAAAGCAAAAGAAAGCAGAAATAAGGATTTGCGTATATGGTGCGGCGCTGCATCAACCGGAGAAGAACCTTATATGATAGCAATGGTTCTGGCGGATTTTTTTGGATTGGAACGAGATCAGTGGGATACTAAAGTGCTGGCAACCGATATTTCAACGAAGGTGCTGCAGCAGGCGATAGCCGGTATTTATTCTCCGGAGCAGCTTAATAAGCTGCCGGAGCAGTGGAAAAGGCATTTCTTTAAATCAATTAACGGAGGAATGCAGTATCAGGTAAAGGATGAACTGAAAAAGGAAGTAATTTTCAGACAGTTTAATTTAATGGATCCTTTTCCTTTTAAGAAGAGGATGCATACGATATTTTTACGTAATGTTATGATATATTTTGATGAGAAGACCAAACAGGAATTGGTACAAAAGGTTTATGATGCTTTGGAGCCGGGAGGATATTTATTTATAGGAACTACCGAAACACTTGACAGAAGCAGTACGCCTTTTAAAATTATTCAACCGTCTATATTTAGAAAAGGGGAGGGAAGGTAAGTAAGGTATGAGACCGATCAAAGTTTTAGTTGTAGAAGATTCTATTGTGTTCAGAGAACTCCTGGTTCAAAACCTGAACAAAGATCCGGCAATACAGGTAGTGGGAACTGCAAGAGATCCTTTTGAAGCGAGGGATGCGATTTTAAGCCTGAAACCGGATGTTATGACTTTGGATGTGGAACTTCCCCGAATGAGTGGAATTGAATTTCTGCGTAAGCTGATGCCTCAATATCCACTTCCGGTGGTGGTTATCAGCTCTTTAAGTGAAAAAGTATTTGACGCAATGAATGCAGGGGCTGTGGATTTCGTGGCAAAACCGGCGGTGTCAAGCCGTGCTCAGCTGGAGGATTTTATCAGAAATGAGCTTTTGGTAAAGATTAAAATTGCTTCTACTGCAAAGATCAGTAATATCAAGAAAGTGATCATGGAGCAGGAACAGCAGCATTTAAATGTGAAATCCAACAATCTGATTGTGGCAATTGGCGCCTCCACAGGAGGAACAGAAGCAATTTTTGAGGTTGCCAAGGAATTTGGAACAGACATTCCCGGGGTGGTGGTAGTGCAGCATATGCCGCCCGGATTTACTGCTATGTATGCAAAAAGATTAAACGACCAGTGCCGCATTCAGGTTAAGGAAGCGGAAACAGGCGACCGGGTGCTGCCCGGACATATGCTGATTGCGCCAGGCGGTGACAGGCACATGAAACTGGTAAAGGTAAACGGCGTTTACCAGGTGGAGTGCAAGGCGGCGCCTAAGGTAAATGGACATTGTCCGTCAGTTGAGGTTTTGTTTGATTCTGTTGCAAAGGTTGCCGGCCCAAATGCAGTTGGAATTATTTTAACGGGTATGGGAGGCGATGGTGCAAAAGGACTTTTGGCCATGAGGAAAGCCGGAGCAAGGACAATTGGACAGGATGAATCCACCTGTGTGGTATATGGTATGCCCAAGGTTGCCTATGATATTGGTGCAGTGGAGTTTCAGGAAAAACTTTCCGATATTGCAAAAAGAACATACGGAGTATTAAATAAAATGTAAAGGAGAAGGGATATGAAGATTCTATTGGCAGAAGATGATTTTGCTACAAGGAAATTTATGGTAAGCTTCCTGT
>VSNT01000064.1 GCA_009774465.1 Lachnospiraceae bacterium | reverse complement strand
AAGATATACTATATGATGAGCAACCGAAAGGAGTATATTTATGTCCAAAAAATTTGGCAAATTTTTACTTTTCTCTGCCGCAGCCGGTGCTGCTGCTTACGGCGCATACCACTATTTCCAGACCAAAGATAATAATTCTTCCTCAAACAAGGCTGAGGATACTGATGAAGATTTTGATGATTTTTCCGAAGATCTTGACGAGGATACGGAACAGTCCAAACCGCGTTCTTATGTGTCATTAAATTTGGATAAGGCGGAAGCCATTGCTTCTGAAGCATTTCATAAGGCAAAAGAAGTGATTGCTGATTCTGTTCAGCAGGTAAAGGATACGGTAAAATCTGTTACCGAAAGCCAGGTTTCTTCCGAAAGCAGTTTTACAGACCTGACTGCATTAAATAAAGAAAAAGCGGCTGAAGAAGCAGGCAGCTCTGAAGAAAATACTGCTGCTCCCGCATCAGCAGAGTCGGCCGAAACAGCCGAAACCTTAAGTACGTCGGAAGCTGAAGCTCCGGTTCAGTCAAAAGAAACAACAACTGAAAAAGTAGAAGAATTTTTTGATGACACCATATAATTAGCCAGTATAAAAGGCCTGTGTTCTCTATAAATAGAGACTCCAGGCCTTTTTTAATGCTTCAATTCCCGCCTCCAGCTCCTGCTTATCCAAAGCACCGTAGCCAAGGAGGACTGTACTGCTGAAAAATGTATCTGCATTTCTTTCTTTTCCCATACAGGCATCTGAAATCCCATACAGCCTTATCCCATTTTTTAAAGCAGTCTCAAGAAGCTCTCTTTCCGGTATATGGCTTTTACTGGACAATAAAATATGGAGACCGGCATTTTCTCCGGAAATCATAAATTCCTTTTCAAAAAAGCCAAGTTTGCCAAGCAGAAAATCATGCCTTTCCCTGTATGTCTTACGCATTTTGTTCAAGTAACGCTCAAAATACCCGTCTTTAATAAACTCATTTAAAATGCGCTGGTCAATTCGTGATACAGTAGACGCATAAAACCCACAGTTTTCCTTATATACTTTTAAAAGATTTAAAGGCAGAACCATAAAGCCAACACGAATTGCAGGCGCAATTGACTTGGAAAAAGTCCCCATGTAAATCACCCGTCCATCTCTGTCAGATGCCTGCAAAGACGGAATCGGCTTTCCCTTATATCTGAATTCACTGTCATAGTCATCCTCAATCAGATACCTGTCCTCTTTTTCCCTGGCCCACTTTAACAATTCCATCCGCCTTCCAATAGGCATTACCACACCTGTAGGATATTGATGGGAAGGCATAATATAAGCAACCCTTGCATCCGACTTACGAAGTTTTTCGATATCCATTCCATAAGCATCCATTGGAACCGCTTCAATCTTATAGGCAAAAGACTGGAATACCTGATAGGCACGTTTATAAGTAGGCACCTCCATCGCAATAGGCACATGCCGCCCTAATATTTTTTCAAGCAGCATAAATAAGTAGTCCGTACCTGCTCCGATAATAATCTGCTCCGGCTGACAGTTCACTCCTCTGGAGGAATGGAGATACCTGCCAATAGTCTCCCGAAGCCCTAAATCTCCCTGTGCATCTCCAAGAGCAAACATTTCACTATTGGCATCTACGAGAATGCTTTTCGTAATTTTTTTCCATGTAGCATATGGAAAATCCTTAAGACTGATTGCATGAGGGGAAAAATCGTATTGTACGGTTTCTTTCCGTTGACTTGTTAAATGGGTACCGGAAACATTTTCCGTAAAACTTGCTCCCAAAAAACCTGCATCCTCATATGACGCTGACGCCCCCTGCTTATCCTCCGGCAGATGAAACAAATCTTCCACTTGGCTTACAAAATACCCTCTGCATGGTTTTGCTTCCAGATACCCTTCTGCAGTAAGCTGCCCATAGGCAAAGTCAACCGTACTTCTCGCCACCTGGAGATATTCTGCCAAAGAACGAGTTGAGGGAAGCTTCTCTCCTGCAAGAAGCTTCCCCTGTCTTATTTCGTTTCTGATATGCTCATAAATCTGTTGATACAGACACTTTCCTTCCGTATCCGTAAGACGTATTGTCAGATCATTCATTTAACCTGCATTTTTCTCCTTAATCTTTGCAATCAGTACTTCCTTCACATTCCTTGCCTTATCCTTCATACGACTGGTAGCGGAAGGAGATACTAAAATGCCGGAAATCAGCCTTGAAGAAATATCATACTGTTCAAATTCCATTGCAAGAACAGCAATCAGGTATTCCACTGTTGATTCATCCATACCGCACATAGGGTAATTTTCGGACTGCCTTGCCGCCATAAATCCATCCAGCGCATTTTTAAGAAACTCTCTCTCCTGCTCCTTAAACTGGGCACGTTTGGTGGAATAATCTGACGCCTCCTTATCAAGCGTCTCCGCCATTGCCCGCTGCAGCCAGCCTCCTTTTAAACAGATGTATGCCTTTTCGCTTGCTTTTGCATGTTTTACAATGGCATTGGCAAGACACAGCTTATATCTCTCAACAGCTTCCTCAAAGGTATAGGTTTCCTTATTCTGTTCTGTTTTGTGATAGGATTTGGAAATCGTATCTTTGATTGCTTTTATCTGTCCTGCTGTCAATCCGCCAAAATAGCGGCTGAGAGCAGCATAACCGCATTCAGGGCAAATGATTGCATCATACTTTAATGGTTCAATGTGCTCATACACCGGGCGAAGATCAAGATCCGTGTGCAACAGCTTTGCCTTACCTGCTTTCATTGTCCTTACTTTAATTTTATTGTCGCAAACCGGACATTCATAAGTTTTGTCAAAAAGAAAATCTGTTTCATGCACTTCAGGCACCTTTTGTTTATTTGCCTGCTCTATTGCTTCTTTCTTTTTTTCCTCTTCGAATATGTCCATGCTCTCCAGGTTTTTAAGCCCCAGTTTTTCCAATCCAGATAATAGTCCGGTCATTTTTTCCTCATTTCCGCACTGCCTTTTTATTTTTCAGATCTGCAGCTGCAGTGCTAAATGCAAATCTGATCCCTGTCATATTTTAGTGAAACCTGTCTGTTTTTATACTCCTGTTTGTTGTTTATTTCCGCAAGTAATGTGTCAGGCGGACGCAAAGCATTCATCTAATCTAAGCCTTGGGCAATACATAAGAACTCTTAAGTGATACAATCCTGTTAAAAACAAGCGCTCCCTCTTTGGAGTCCTTCGCATCCACACAAAAATATCCCTGCCTTACAAATTGGAAACTGTCATATGCTTTAGCATCTTTTAATGCCGGCTCTAAATAACAATTCTTTAATACGGTAAGAGAATTGGGATTTAAATTAAGGCTTCCATCCTCATTATAAACGCCCTTTTCTTCATCAATGATATTTTCGTAAAGCCTTACTTCCGCCGAAACTGCCTCCTTAGCCGGTACCCAGTGAATCGTCCCCTTAACCTTGCGTCCGGTAAAGCCTGTGCCGCACTTTGTTTCCGGATCATAGGTACAGTGCACCACACTCACCCTGCCATCTTCATCCTTTTCACAGCCGGTACAGGTTACAAAGTATGCATTCATAAGGCGCACTTCATTTCCAGGGAAAAGGCGGAAATACTTTTTCGGTGGTTCCTCCATAAAGTCTTCCCGGTCAATATAAAGTTCTCTGCCAAAGGGAACCTGCCTTGTGCCCATTTCTTCGTTTTCAAGATTATTTGCAACTTCCAGCATTTCAGTCTGGTCTTCCGGATAGTTATCAATTATAAGCTTAATGGGATCAAGGGCGGCCATCATACGGGGGCGTTTCAGCTTAAGGTCTTCACGTATACAATATTCCAGCATTGCATAATCTGCAGAGGCGTTGCTTTTTGACACACCGCACAAGTCTACAAACCGTTTAATGGATTCCGGTGTAAATCCTCTCCGCCTCAAGGCTGCTATGGATACCAGTCTGGGATCATCCCAGCCATCCACGACTCCCTCTTCCACCAGTTTCTTAATATATCTTTTACCGGTTACCACATTGGTCAGATACATTTTGGCAAACTCAATCTGTTTGGGCGGATTTGGATATTCCAGCTCCCTTACCACCCAGTCATACAAAGGTCTGTGATCCTCAAATTCCAAAGTACAGATAGAGTGAGTAATTCCCTCAATGGCATCCTCAATGGGATGCGCAAAGTCATACATGGGATAAATGCACCAGCGATCCCCTGTATTGTGATGAGACATATGGGCTACACGATAAATAATTGGATCTCTCATGTTGATATTGGGAGACGCCATATCTATCCTGGCACGAAGCGTCTTTTCTCCGTCTTTAAACTCACCGTTTTTCATCTTTTCAAATAAATCAAGACTTTCCTCAATGCTTCGCTCTCTGTTGGGATCATTCTTACCGGGCTCGGTAAGGGTTCCCCTGTACTCCTTCATTTCTTCTGCAGTAAGGTCGGAAACATAAGCTTTACCCTTCTTAATCAGCTTAACTGCCGCCTCATACATCTGCTCAAAATAATTGGATGCAAAAAACAGCCTGTCTTCCCAATCTGCTCCCAGCCATTTGATGTCCTCTAAAATAGATTCCACAAACTCTGTCTTTTCCTTGGTGGGATTGGTATCATCAAAACGCATGTTGAACTTGCCGCCATATTCTTTGGCAAGGCCATAGTTAAGAAGTATGCTTTTTGCATGTCCAATATGCAGATAGCCATTGGGTTCCGGCGGAAATCTGGTATGAACAGTATCATAAACGCCTTCTTCCAAATCCTTATCTATAATCTGTTCGATAAAATGTCTGGATACGACTGCCTTTTCTTCCTCCGGCCTGTTTTCGTTTGTTTCAATTTCACTCATTTCTTTCACGAGCCCCATAACATTTACAAATAATGGGCTTTACCTCCTACAGTCTGTTTCTATCATAACATTAGTAATCATAGCACAATCCCATGAATTTATAAAGAAGAAATATGGGGTGTATACTTTTTTTCAAAAGCTTCCCTTTTCATGGGACGGTCAAAATAATATCCCTGTACCATGCTGACACTCATTTCCGATAAAATTTTGTACTGTTTTTGTGTTTCCACACCTTCCACGCACAAGTTCACATGAATTGCCTTAGCCAGATCGCCTACCATTTTGATAAATGACTTTGCATATGCATCTCTGTCCAGATCTTTGATAAAACTCTGATCCACCTTAATCACATCAAAGGGAATTTCTCTGATATGATTTAAAGAAGAATACCCTGTTCCAAAGTCATCCAGCGCAATTCTTACTCCCAGATTTTTAATACTTGTAAGTATTGCCTTCATACGTTCCATATCGTTGATGGCCAGGCTTTCCGTAACCTCAAGGGTAAGATTATGGGGATTAATTCCGGTTTCCTTCACTGTCCGCTCCACAATTTCCACAATATCGCTTTGAAGAAGCTGCACCACGGAAAGATTCACATTAACTTTATAATCAGGATATCCGTTATCATTCCAGCCCCTGCATATTTTGCAGGCTTCATTCAAAACATAATTACCAATTGGATTAATCAGTCCCAAATACTCCGCCAAAGGGATAAACTCTGAAGGCGGTATAAATCCCAGTTCTACACTGTTCCAGCGGATCAGTGCTTCTGCCCCTGTACACGGACGTCCCTTTTTTTGAATATCAATAATAGGCTGAAAATATACCTCAAACTCCTGATATCCCCTGGCAGTGGCATCCCGCATATTCTTTTCCATATCCAGACGTTTGCCTGAGTTGGTGCCAATATCATCAGAATAGTTCGCTACAGTATTTTTTCCTCTTTTTTTAGCCTCATACATAGCGCTGTCAGCTCTTTGAATCAGTTCATGCACCGCACCATCGGCTGTGGGAAATTCCACTACCCCCATACTCATGGTGCAGTAATAATCCGAGTCCTTAAGAAACCAGGGCTTTTTAAAAATATCTTTAATGGAAGCAATAATGCGCTTCCTCCTTCTATATCGTTCGGGCGGTATGATAATGACAAATTCATCGCCGCCTACACGATAACAGGTATTTTCGATGCCCTCCACACTCTGAATGCTGTGGGAAATTGCCTTAAGCAGCACATCTCCATACTGATGCCCCAGTCCTTCATTGATATGTTTAAAATCGTCCAGATCAAGATAAAGCAGCGCCCCTTTGCTTTTCGCCTCCTGAGCTTCCTTTACATATTTTTCCAGATCTTTCTCGCAGCACATACGGTTAAATAAGCCGGTAAGAAGATCAACATAGGTCTGCTGTTCACTTTTTTTCTGGTATACCTTCTTTTCGGTGACGTCATACAGAGCGCACAAGCGCGCCGGCCTTCCATCCACCCATTTCACCTGCGTATGATAAAGGTCATACCAGCGTTCTCTTGCAGAATGACAGATTTCACTGATTCCGCTCTCCAAAGTCAGTCCCTGTGCCAAAAAAGTTTCAATAGAACCTTCTCTGAATTCTCTTTCAAAAATATGCCGCATACTTTTATTGGCAAAAAACTTTTCTCCATTTTCCGGATCACTTACATAAATTGCGCTTCCCACATTATCTAAAATTGTTTCCAATGATGAAATAACATCTGCCAGCGAATTTTTTCTGACATGTCTGTTTAATATGCTCTGGAGAATTTTAACGGAATCGTTAATAAATCTGATTTCCTCCATCTGCCATGCGCCATCATTATATGTTTTTCCAAAGAAGGCGTACCGTTTAACGCTTTTTTCTGCCTCCACAGGGATAACCACAATCGCCTTTAATCCCAGCTTATCCATCTGCAATCTTTCCTGTTTGCTCCTTATGGCATCATAAGATAAAACAAGAGTTTTTTCTATTTTGAGAAATTCACGGCTTTCCTCATCCAGATTTCTTAAAGTTTCCCAGTCTGCCTTTTTTTCTTTCCATCCGGTCGTTAGTTCAAGCCCCTGTCCGTCCGCCTGCTGGCAGTACAGGGCGGCAAAACTTAACTTTAAAAATGCCCCCACTGTTTCAAACAGCTTTTGAATAACTTTTTCAAGGTTCTCTTCACTTTCAAGAAGCTGCATCACCTCCATCAGTGCCTGACTGCGATGCAGATTTTCTTCCATTTCCTTTTCCGAGCAGCGGCTTCGCCTGCTCTGTGCCTGTGCGCTGATGGTATCTTGTTTATACCTGATCAATTCATTTGAAGCATCCCGCAAAGTGTCCACCACTTTGGCAAACTGCTTTTCACTGATCTGACTGTAAAATCCTTCAAGGGGTGCTTTTTCATACTCTTCCGCATCCTGAAAATCCTCAATCACACCGCAGATAAGCCAGTTGACCACCGGTTTGTGATCGGCTTTCGTTGAAATCACTGCAAAACGCAGATTCGGGTAATCTGTTGTCTCTATTGCCTGATCTTCCAGTGTGCTTTCTGATACGCGGAGCAGCATGTCCCAAAATTGCTCTTTATTGATCAGGGCTTTTATTCTGTCAATCTCCTCCCTGTTCCCCTCAAACTTTGTCAGTGGGTTTCCCATGCTGTCCACACAGCACATAAACACATTTGCAATATTACAAAAGTGCTGCTGCCACCTTTCCAGTTCTTTCCCTTCCATCAGGCTTTGAAGCAGCGGCACTGTTTCTTCCTGCTGCCTGACAGCATTTTCTAAATTACCCACAGAATCGTTACTCCCTTCCAATCCTCTGTTAGTTCCTTCACGAACAGTTATCTTATTCGTCTACACTATAGTTTGGAGCTTCCTTTGTAATATGAATATCATGAGGATGGCTTTCCTTTAATGAAGCGGCGGAAATTTTGATAAACCTTCCATTTTCCTTTAACTCCTCAATACTGCCTGTCCCACAGTATCCCATACCGGAACGCAGACCTCCCAGCAGCTGGAATACAGTATCTTCCACTGTTCCCTTATAAGCTACACGCCCCTCTACACCTTCCGGTACCAGCTTTTTGGCATTTTCCTGAAAATAGCGGTCTTTACTTCCATTTTCCATAGCAGCAATAGAGCCCATGCCTCTGTAAACCTTATATTTACGTCCCTGATACAGTTCAAAAGTTCCGGGGCTTTCATCACAGCCGGCAAACATACTTCCCATCATGCATACATTTCCGCCGGCAGCAATTGCTTTTGTTATGTCGCCTGAATATTTAATGCCTCCGTCTGCAATGATTGGAATGTTATATTCTCTTGCTACAGCATAGCAGTCCATAATAGCAGTAATCTGCGGTACGCCGATACCCGCAACCACACGGGTGGTACAGATGGAGCCGGGACCGATTCCTACTTTAACCGCATCCGCTCCAGCTTCAATCAATGCCTTTGTAGCTGCTCCTGTAGCCACATTTCCTGCAATTACCTGGAGTTCAGGATATTTTTCCTTAATCATTCTGATGCAGCGGAGTACATTTTCAGAATGACCGTGGGCACTGTCAAGCACCACAACATCCACCTTTGCATCAACCAGTGCACCTACTCTGTCAAGAACATTGGCAGTAATACCCACGCCTGCGCCGCATAAAAGACGCCCCTGCTCATCCTTGGCCGATAAAGGATATTTAATTGTCTTTTCAATATCTTTGATTGTGATAAGACCTACCAGATTATAATCATCATCTACGATAGGAAGCTTTTCTTTTCTTGCCTTTGCAAGAATCTGCTTTGCCTCCTCAAGAGTAATGCCTGTCTTAGCAGTAATGAGCCCTTCCGAAGTCATGGACTCTTTGATTTTTTTAGAAAAATCGGTTTCAAACTTCAAATCTCTGTTGGTAATAATTCCTACAAGCTTACGTCCTTCGGTAATCGGCACGCCGGAAATTCTGAATTTTGCCATCAGTGCATCCGCATCTTTTAAGGTATGTTCCGGTGTTAAAGAAAAAGGATCTGTAATTACGCCGTTTTCAGACCTTTTTACCTTGTCCACCTCTTCCGCCTGCTCTTCAATGGACATGTTCTTATGGATAATACCAATTCCACCCTGCCTTGCCATTGCGATTGCCATTCTGTTCTCTGTCACAGTGTCCATTCCTGCACTCATCATGGGAATGTTAAGCTTAATCTTCTTTGTCAGCCACGTTGTCAAGTCTACCTCGTTGGGAACAATCTTCGAATAAGAAGGTACTAAAAGTACGTCATCAAAGGTAATTCCTTCACCAATTATATGCCCCATTTTCTCTCCTCCTGTAATATGTATTGTATTTTCTTTTACTGCCTGAATTAATCTTTAAACACCTTTCTGGGCGCTACGGTCTGCATTGCCTTTATCATCTCTTCATTTGGCTCAAAAATGACCTTTTTCTGCCCGTCATAATAAAATACAAATCTTTTATCTGGCTGCTTTTCCTCACCTGAACTATAGTCAATTGCCTTACCGCTTCTGTTCTTGTAATTATCCAGATGCCAGGATTTTACTGGTGCTACAATCTCCATCTTGTCCAGACTGAATACTGCAACCCGCTTACGCCTGCTTTTTGCCATCACCTTATCCACCGTAAGCTCCTTGTCCACATAAAGGTACTCATACTCCAGATCCGCATTCATCGTAATAAAATAGGCCGCCACTCCGCAGACAATGCCGATTAAAAGCGCCGGAAGCAGCAAAAGCCCAACCAGTACAAAGAAAACTGCCAGTACGGTAAATAAAATTTTAAGGAACGTCATATACGCCGGAGTCTTTCTTTTTACAAGCCATTCTACATATGTTTCATTCATAATAACCTCGTCCTTTCCAACGACTTCCCAAAAGGGTAAAAAGATACTTATATAATAATATTATATTTTTTGAAAAGTTTCAAGGAAATTGGAAGTATTTAAAATGTTTATTCTTTTTTTACTTATTTTTAACAGAACCCAAGTTCCAGCACATTGACACTGTTTTGCAAAGTCGTTATGATAGATGTATGTGTCTTACACTATTTCCGCTACAATTCGACTTTGGAGGAATTTTACATGTCAGGAAAAGAGAAAAATCCCGCAGAATATCGGGGCGTCCGTGATGAAATCCGGCAGCAGCAGTTAAAAACAAAAGATATGACTTTAAAAGGAAAACTTCAATATTTCTGGGACTATTATAAAATCCACACTCTTGTATGCATTCTGGTTCTTGTTCTTATAGTGACTTTTGTTCACGATATCACTACAGCAAAGGAATCTGTTTTTTGCGCCTATATGTGTCATTCCTCACAGGTTTCCGGTGAAAGTCTGTCCTCTTCCTTTGCCGAATATGCAGATCTGGACACGGAAAACTACGACTGTCTTATCGATACAACCGTAAATTTATCCGTGCGCACCTTTACCCAGTATGATATGGCTGCCTCCCAGAAGCTGGCTGCTCTGGTGCAGGCCGGCGATCTCGATACCGCAATGATGGATTCTGATGTTTTTTACAACCATGCCTTAAGTGAAATGTTTGTGGATTTAAGAACTGTTTTAAGTGAAGAGGACTTAAACAAATACAACGACCTTTTGTACTATGTTGACCGCACGGAAGTACTGCGTGCTGATGAAGATTCCTATTATGTAGATGATGCAGAGGAAATGAATAATATGAATGTTTCGGAAGAGGAAGCATTAGAAGAACTGTTGGCGGAAGCAGAGCTCCACCGCCATCCGGAGAACATGGAGGAACCTGTTCCGGTAGGAATTTATATGTCGGATTCTCCTTTTGCACAGAAAACCGGTGCCTATCAGCAGTCCGCGCCGGTCTTTGGAATTATCTCCACCTCCGAACGGATAGACACCGGAATAAAATATCTGGAATTTCTCTGGGATGAAAGCATTGACTTTTCCCAGATGCTTGAAGAAAATCTCTATTAATTATAACTATAACTGCGACTCAACGAAAATATCATAGATTGCCTTGATTGCAGTTTCAAAATCATTATTATCCACACCAATAATGATGTTAAGCTCGCTGGAGCCCTGATCTATCATCTTTACATTTACATTTGCATGAGCCAGTGCGGAAAAGATGCGTCCTGCAGTTCCTCTGGTGGCTCTCATTCCCCGTCCCACTACTGCCACCAGCGCTAAATCTGCCTCTATATCCACGCTGTCAGGATCTGCCAGTCTGTGAATTGCAGAAACCACCTTTTGTTCCTTATCAATAAACTCGTCCTGATGTACAAATACGGTCATGGTATCAATACCGGAAGGCACATGCTCAAAAGAAATTCCATGATCTTCAAAAGCCTGCAGTACCTTTCTTCCAAATCCAATTTCGGAGTTCATCATTGCCTTTTCAATATTAACTGAACAGAAGCCTCTTTTTCCGGCAATACCTGTAATTACATATTTGGATTTCTGGCAGGTGCTCTCCACAATCCACGTTCCCTCGTCCTCAGGCTGATTGGTATTTCTGATATTAATTGGAATGCCTTCTCTTCTAACCGGAAAGATTGCATCTTCGTGAAGAACACTGGCCCCCATATAGGACAGCTCCCGCAGTTCCCGATAAGTGATTGTCTCAATTCCCTGCGGATTCTTTATAATTCTGGGATCTGCAACAAGAAATCCTGACACATCCGTCCAGTTTTCATACACATCCGCTTTCACAGCTCTGGCAACAATGGAACCTGTAATATCTGAGCCGCCTCTTGAGAAAGTTTTTACCCGTCCGTCTTCATAGGAACCATAAAATCCGGGAACAACAGCACGCTCAATTTCGTCAAGACGCTTTTTAAGAATCTCATTGGTAGAATCGGCGTCAAAATCGCCACTTTCCTTAAATCGGATTACCTCCGCCGCGTCAATGAACTCATATCCCAGGTAGGCTGCCATAATAATTCCGTTTAAATATTCTCCTCTGGAAGCAGCATAATTTTCGCCTGCCTTTTCCTTAAAATTTTTTTCTATGACTTTAAATTCTTCCTTTAAAGAAAGAGAAAGAGAAAGTCCGTCTATAATTTCCTGATAGCGCGCTGCAATTTCTGCAAGCGCTTTTCTAAAATCCTTCCCCTCTTCAGCCAGATGATAACATGCATAAAGCATATCCGTCACCTTGGTGTCATCAGCAAATCTCTTTCCCGGTGCAGAAGGGATCACATAACGCCTCTCAGCGTCTGTGCGGATAATATCCCCCACCTTTTTAAACTGCTCCGCACTGGCCAAAGAACTTCCGCCAAACTTCACTACCTTTTTCATAACCACTATCTCCTCATGTAAATGCTATTTGTCTAAAAGTCTATCTATTATTGTATGCCCCAGGGGTACAAAATTACCACTTTCCGTCGCTTCCTTTTCATTGTAGTTCCAGCTCTCTTCTTTTGGTAAATCGCTGTCATACAATAAATATGGCACGCTGTCAGAAGTGTGGGTTCTTACCCGAATGGGCGTGGGGTGATCCGGCATCACCAAAAGCCTGTAGCTTACCCCGTCCTTATCAAGACGCTCTACTAGAGGCCCGATTACTCTCTGGTCCAAATAGCTGATGGCCTGCACTTTCTTTTCCACACTTCCCTGATGCCCCATTTCGTCCGGCGCCTCCACATGAATATATACAAAATCATATCCATTTTGAAGGGCGCCTGCTGCTGCCTGCACCTTGCCTTCGTAATTGGTATGTAAGCCGCCGTTAGCTCCTTCCACTTTTGCAACACCCATGCCTGCTCCCACCGCAATTCCTTTTAATAAATCTACAGCCGAAACCATCATGCCCTTAAGTCCTGTCTTTTCTTCAAAAGAAGAAAGTGCGGGTTTGGTTCCAGCTCCCCAGAACCAACAGCAGTTGGCAGGATTTAATCCTTTCTTTTTCCTCTCCTGATTTATGGGGTGGTTTACTAAAATCTCATAACTTTTTTTCATCATGTGTAAAAGTGCAGGATCTTTCGGAAGATACTGTCCTATCACCTGTCCCAGCACATCATGGGGCTGAGACAACTCAAGCACCTTCCCCTGATTCCAGATCAGGCAGTGGCGGTAACTGGTACCAACGTAAAACTGATAAGTTTCATTCTCCAGTTCTTTCCTTACCGCCTCCAGAAGAACAGCGCAGTCCTCCGTACTGATTTCTCCTGAACTGTGGTCAATAATCCTCTGTTTTTCAAAGGGAACTGCATCTTCCGAGATTGTTACAATATTGCAGCGAAGGGCCACATCCGTATCCTTCATAGGAACGCCAATACTAAGTGCCTCCAGGGGAGAGCGCCCCGAATAAAAACGCTTCGGATCATATCCTAATACAGAAAGATTGGCAGTATCCGAACCCGGCTTCATCCCCTCGGGTATGGTATGCACCATTCCGATTTCTGAGAGTTTGCTCAACCTGTCAAGATAAGGGGTATCCGCATATGCAAGAGGGGTTTTTCCCCCAAGATCTGCAATAGGTTCATCCGCCATCCCATCCCCTAACACTACAATATATTTTCGATTTGACATGTTTATATCCATGCTCCTTCCAATCTTTATTCCTCAATTCTAATCCGGCTGATAATTCCCACTTCTTCCGCCTTATCATTAAATTCTTTTTCCGGCATTTGCTCCGTAACAAATGCAAATTCACCGGTTACATCCGCCTCAATTGCACTGACTCTTTCAAAGGTATGAATCGCTTTGGTTTCTTTTTCCCCTTCCACCCGCACGAAAAATCTGCGGCTTGCCTGCTCAATTCCGGTAAGCTCCACATCCTGATCATCCCAGAAGCACATAATCACCTTGCCGATATGTCTTGCACAATCCACCACGTCAGATACCACCGCACTTGCTGTAGGAAGCTTGCCAGCGCCTCTTCCGTAATACATGGAGTCCCCCAGCATATTGCCATGAACGCATACCGCGTTAAACACATCATTTACCATGTAAAGGGGATGCTGTTTACTGATCATAAAGGGGGCAACCATTGCATAAAACTTCCCATCAACTTCCTTACTCTGGGCAAGCAGCTTGATGGTCTTTCCCATTGCATGGGCATAAACAAAGTCGGCAGAAGTAATTTTTGTAATCCCTTCCGTATAAATATCCTCATATTTTACATTTCTTCCGCACATCAGTGAAGAAAGAATAGCAATCTTGCGGCAGGCATCATAACCTTCCACATCCGCCTCCGGATTTCTCTCCGCGTAGCCTTTTTCCTGAGCCTCCTTCAAGACCTCCTCAAAATCGGCGCCTTCCTTTTCCATCTTGGAAAGAATATAGTTTGTGGTTCCATTTAAAATACCTGTAATTCCGTCAATTTTCTCTGCTGTCAAAGAATAGTTCAGCGGCCGGATAATGGGAATTCCTCCGCCCACACTGGCCTCAAACAGATAATTACACTTATTTTCATGGGCAATTCTAATCAGCTCCGGCCCATGCACTGCCACCAGTTCCTTGTTGGAAGTGCAGACACTTTTTCCTGACTGGAGCGCTCTTTTTGTAAAATCATAAGCAGGCTTTAAACCGCCCATCGTCTCACAAATAATCTTAATTTCAGGATCATTTAAGATCAGTTCCACATCATGCACTACCTTATCTGCATAAGGATCTTCTGGAAAATCTCTTAAATCCAATATATATTTTATGTTGATCTCCTCGCCGGATTTCTTATTAATTTCTTCCTTATTTTTTTCGATTACCTCTACCACACCGCTTCCTACCGTGCCGTATCCCATTACTGCTACCTGAATCATCTGATCTCCTCCTATTGTTTTACGCCATTGCAAGTATCTTTACTTTTTTCACACCCTTTTGCTGTTCCATCGCCTCAAGCATCTCCGATACATTTCCCGTAGTGGGAAGGGCCTGAACACTTAAGCTTAGGGACGCCACCCCGTTAATGGGAATACTCTGATGTATGGTCAGAATATTTGCTCCAAAGCCGGCAATAATTTTAAGCACATCTGACAAAAGCCCCGGCTCATCTTCCATCTGAAAGGTAAGCGTGATGGTGGTTCCTTTCGAATTTTCATGAAACTGAAAAATATCGTCTTTGTACTTATAAAAAGAGCTGCGGCTGATGCCAACCCGGTCAGCCGCCTCATTTACCGTTCGCACCCTGCCGGTATCAAGAAGCTTCTTGGCTTCCACCACTTTTAAAAGCACCTCCGGCACTGCCTGTTCCTTCACAACAAAATAGTTCGTTCCCATCGCCTATACCTGCACAGCTTTTTACACCTTAACAAACAACATGTTCTTCTGCAACGTACAAATGTCTTTAATTGTTTCTCCATTGCGGACAGTTGTATGCCACCGAGGGATATTGTATCACAGCCACAACTAAATAGCAAGAATTATTTCTATGATACGGACAGGTCAATCAATTTTCCTCAATTTTAAGATTCCGGGAAATCGATTGATAAGTAATTTTTAATTATCTGTTTCATTTCCTCTAAGGAATGCAAGCTGTCATAACTATAAGTCACTGCCTTTGATTCATCATATACTTTGGAAAGTTCTTTCTGGTACTCTTCCTTACTCATCTTAACCCCGTTCCATTCATATTGATAAATCGGGATTCCTTCCTCATCAAACTGCACATTGCTGTTGTCTACTGCACCATAATAGCCGGAAGCAACCGGTATCAGCTCTCCACCGGATAATCGATACACCAGATCATAATAATAATCCATGTTTCCCTCGGAATTACACAGTAGATTCTCACCGGGAATATAGGAAAAATAAAGCCTGTTTGTCTGGTTCACATGGACTTTTCCATCTGCATAACAGACAATCCTGCATCCTGTGGCTTCATCATATCCCACTTCTACAATCTGTGGAATTTCATCATTGCTTAATTGAATCAACTCGTACCCCTGATTTACCTCTGCCGCACACTCATTGGTCAAATAATCCACATACGCCTGCTGCCAGGGCTCCAGCTTTCCTTCTGCCGCTTTTCCGGCTCCGATAAAGCTTTTTGCAGATTCTATTGTAATTTCTGCAAGCGCAGATCCTGCTGCCTCAGACATTTCTTTCTGATAAATAAAATTTCCCTGTGCAGTTCCCTCATAATAACGGACCGCTGCGTGTGTCTGTGCCGCCTGGGGCCCCGCACCAAAATAATAGCTGAGAATGATAATGATATCATCATAATTATCCATGTTATAATCTGTAAAGGAAACTGCCTCCACCTTATCAAACATCTCTAATCCTACGTTTCCTTCACCGCTTCCCGGAAGCTGGCATAAAACCTGATCCCCCTGTTCAATCAAAAACACCACATCCGCAAGGGGATTTTCGGAAGTCTCCGGTTCATAGGAAGCAAAGGTCACCTGCCCAAGGGGACGAAGGGTTACGTCAAAAGTCTGCTCCTTAATCTGCTCTCCCTTAGGATACCCATTAACAGTCTGTACCTTGCCGTCTCCCAAAACTCCCGCGCCGCCTTCTTCACCGCCAGCACCATTTTCCTGCTGTAACTGCTGCCCAGCTCCTTCAATCGCTCCGTTGCCTTCCGCCTCTTCTAATGGAGTAATTTCAGCCTTCACTCCCTCTGAAGAATCACCTGCCAGA
This sequence comes from Lachnospiraceae bacterium, assembly GCA_009774465.1. Lineage (GTDB taxonomy): Bacteria > Bacillota > Clostridia > Lachnospirales > Lachnospiraceae > Suilimivivens. Next base: position 6,994 of record VSNT01000064.1, on the reverse strand, counting down.
CTGCATCCGCCAAGCACAAGGCATATAAAAATAACGGATGCTAAAAATTTTCCCCTTTTCATTTTGATTATTCTCCTCCTTATATTTATCTCAAAAAGCAGCATTTCTTCCAATGCACACTAAAAATTTATATAAATTGCGTCAGATGCCGCTATTTTCTCAGCAAGCTCACTGCATGTCATTGTTCTTTCTTTTGGTTCAAGATCATATTTTTCTGATGCAAAGATTTTCACCATTTGATCAGCCGCCCCGGCAGACAGGATTTCTTCCGCCTGCTCTTTGCTGTTTATTATCTTTTCTTCATATAATCTTTGTGTCAGTTTGTTTGTTGTCATTGCTGAAAACCCATTGGTTTTCCCGTAAAGAAAAGCATTCTTTCGGGCTTTTCCAATTAAGCCTATAGCCCCCTTATCCTCCGTAAGTACAATATATTTAAACGGTTCTTTTTCAGGGATATTTCCTAATATATGGACGCAGAGGGCAAGCAGCTCTTCACCCAGATTATCTCCTGCCTCTTTATTGTATCTGACCTTTTGAAAAAACCTCGCATACAGCCTGCTGTCCTTTGCCGGATTTTTTATTACTTCATTTAATAAAGATCTGTCTTCTTTTAAAGTACGCTCTATAGTTCCTGTCGGTCTTTTTACGTTTTTTACCGCCCAGCTTAAAAAGACATTTATCTTCTCATTTGCGGAAAAACATATATTCAACACCTCAAATAAATCCTCTTCATAAATCACAAATACCTTTAAACCGGCCATATACATTTTTTTCATGTACGCAATATATTCCAGATTCAAATATCCACTGTGAGATGCCAATTCCATCAAAATTCCTCTGGTTATAATCACAATTCCCTTCTGTTTGGCAAAAAAAGAAAACAAATAGTTTGTTTCCCTCACATGCAAATGTTTTCTAAAGGAACAGGCATCATAGAAAAAACACTTACCAGCCATTAAAATTTCCTTCGCCGCATCCTTTGGATTCCTGATTATGTAAGGATCGATCTCACTAAAATTATGGGGGTTGTCCAGATACCCTTCTCCCATTCTCACTCCCCCCTGATCCTTTTATAAATTGCTCTCATATTCTGCCGGGCTTTACTTGCTGTTCTTTCGTTTAAGTAGCCTTCCGCCTGATATTTTTCCCCACGGGATTTCACTAACAGTTCAAGTCTTGGATAATTATCCTTTTTAGATGCCTCTAAAATACTTTCATCAAGCCATAAACGAACAAATTCTCTTCTCACATCTTCACTGTCTGCATTTAACAGTTCTTCCAATACTGCCCCTGCCTCAAGCAAATTTAATTCATAACATCTGATTAAAGCTGCCATATAGGGAACCTCATAGTAATTCATCAGCCTGGATATTACTGACAACATGGTATCACCTTCTTTGGCCTCCCTTTTAAATTTTTGGCACATCATACAGAAGCTTTTTTCCGGCATAAGAAGCATTCCTGCAAAAGAATTGGCGGCAAGCTCTTCCTCGTAATCATAATAGTGCTCATTCATGTACAAATCTATTCCATGATTCAGCCTTTTCTCCTGATAAAAAATGTGATAAATCTCATGGCAGAGAGCAAAATTTACATTGCATCTTGGCAGGGCTGTATTTAAAAACACATAATTCAAAGCGTCCCCGTTATAACACAGCGCACCAATTTCCTTATCACGAAAAGGTATCTCAATTACAATATAATCCATATTTTCCAGAAGCGTTCTTATGATCTGCATGGGACTTCGCAGTTCACTGTGCCTTTCCATGCCAATAAGAGCATGGAAATCCTGAACATTATTTTCTATGCGCCTTAAATTTTGACTTCCATATGCAATAATTTTTTTCAGTCGTTCAATCTCCATGTCCGTACTCCCTGCCTGCCATCATAAAACGTCCTTTTGCGCTTAAAACCTCATCTGCATTTTCAATCAATTCAACTAACTGCATTGCAAATTCTTCCTGTTCTTTGTTGGGTGTACCTGCATAAAATGCAAACTGTGATGCACCAGGTAATTCCATTTCAGGTACAAAAAAATTTTTTGACAGGAAAAATTCTATTTCCTGCCCCAATGCATCTGCAATTTTTTCCATATCTGTTCCACTTACATCCTGAACACCGGTCAGGATACGGGATAATTTTTTGATATCAATGCCGGACTTAAGACTTACAAACGTCTGCTTGATTTTCATTTCAGACAAATATTTGTTTACATTTTCAATAAACTTTGTCATGGTAAATACTCCTTTTCTTATAGAAGATAACCTGTTTACCCTTATATCATACCATTTTCCCCAAATTATTCAAGTATATTATCTCATAAAATTGGATTTTTTGCTTATATAAAACCTAATATTTACATATCTTCTTTTTCTTAGTTAATTAAATCTCATTTTTTATCCATTTGCTCACATTTTGCACGTTTCTATAAAAAGGATGCTGCTGACCGTGTAAGTCAAACAGCATCCTTTTTTCACTCAATTACCTCTATAACAGCTCTTTTAAAAGCTTATTTACCATACCGGGATCAGCCTTTCCTTTCATTGCCTTCATAGTCTGTCCCACTAAAAATCCAATTGCCTTTTCCTTTCCGTTCCGGTAATCCTCCACCGACTGGGGATTGTTTGCAATCACTTCCTCCACCGTTTTTCGAAGGGCGCCTTCATCATTTACCGTCTTAAGTCCCTTTTCCTCCACATACTTTTCCGGATCTATGTTTTGATCAAACATCACCTCAAAGACTTCCTTGGCCACCGAACTGTTGATTGCCTTAGCATCTGTAAGGAAAATCAGCTTTGCAAGATTTTCCGGTGAAAAACGGATGTCCTCCGGATCCATGTTGTTTTCCTTAAGCAGCCTTAAGGTTTCCACCATCAGCCAGTTGGATACCTTTTTGGGCTGGCTTCCAAGGGCAACTGTCTCCTCAAAAATATCTGCCATATGCTTGCTTCCGGTAATAATCTGAATATCATATTCAGGAATGTCAAATTCTTCCTTATAACGAAGCATTTTTTCCTCCCGAAACTCCGGCTGCTTTGCCCGAATCTGATCAAGAAAATCATCATCCAGCATAATCGGCACCAGATCAGGATCGGGGAAATAACGGTAATCCTGAGCATCCTCTTTGCTTCTCATGGCATAGGATTCTCCCTGATTGTCATCCCATCTTCTGGTTTCCTGAATCACCTTTTCTCCTGCCTCCAAAAGATCAATCTGACGCTCCCTTTCTCCTTCAATGGCTCTTGCAATGGCCTTGAAAGAGTTTAAGTTTTTCATTTCCGTACGGGTGCCAAACTCGTTTGCTCCCACTTCTCTGATAGACAGATTCACATCTGCACGCATAGAGCCTTCCTGCAGCTTACAGTCAGAAGCCCCCAGATACTGTATAATCATCCGCAGCTTTTCCAGATAGGCAATTACCTCTTCGGCACTGCGCATATCCGGTTCCGATACAATTTCAATAAGAGGCACGCCGGAGCGATTATAGTCCACCAGGGAACAGTCGTCCCACTCATCATGAATCAGCTTGCCTGCGTCCTCCTCCATATGAATTTCATGGATTCCAACATATTTCTTTCCACTTTCTGTCTCAATCTCCACCCTGCCATTTCTGCAAATAGGAAGATACAGCTGAGAAATCTGATAATTTTGGGGATTGTCAGGATAGAAATAATTTTTCCTGTCAAATTTACAGTACTGAGTAATGGTACAGTTGGTGGCAAGTCCCACCGCCACTGCATACTCCAGTACCTGCTTATTTAAAACCGGCAGAGAACCTGGCATTCCGGTACAGACCGGACAGGTATGGGTATTAGGCTCTCCTCCAAAAGCTGTGGAGCATCCGCAGAATATCTTGGTTTTTGTAGCAAGTTCTACATGGACTTCCAGTCCAATGACAGTTTCATATTGTTTTGCCATATTTATCTGTCCTCCTTTCTGCCAAATGCACCTCTTATCTTTTCATAGGTGTAAGCTGTCTGTATTAATTTTTTCTCATTAAAACAGTCGCCGATTAGCTGCAATCCGATGGGCAGCCCTTTTGAATCCACGCCGCAGGGCATGCTAAGCCCCGGCAGTCCTGCCAGATTTACGGAAATTGTATAAATATCTCCCAGATACATTTTAATGGGATCAGATAAGCTTTTTCCTAATTCAGGCGCTGTGGTAGGCGCCACCGGCCCTAAAATCACATCATATTTTGCAAAAGCTTCGTCGAAAGCCTTTTTGATCAAAGCCTTCACTCGCAGGGCCTTCAAATAGTATGCATCATAATAGCCGGAGCTAAGCACAAAACTTCCCAGCATAATTCTTCGTTTCACCTCGGGACCAAATCCCTGGGAACGGGTTTTTTTGTACATATCATGAAGACCTTCATAGTCTTCTGCACGGAAGCCATACTTGATTCCGTCAAAACGCTCAAGGTTAGAGCTTGCCTCTGCTGCCGCAATGGTATAATAAGTGGGAATCGCATATTCCACCAGACTTAAATCAAATTCTTCCACTACAGCGCCTTTTTCCCTAAGAGCCTCCGCCGCCTTAAGAACAGCATCCCGTACCTCGCTGTCAAGTCCTTCTCCAAAATAATCCCTTGGAATACCAATTCTCATTCCCTTTACATCTTCCACCAAAGCAGAAGTAAAATCTGTGTCCTGTCTTAAGACAGAAGTGGAATCTTTCTTGTCATGGGTGGAAATTACCTCCATAATTGCAGCACAGTCCGCCACATCCTTACACAAAGGCCCAATCTGATCCAGGGAAGAGCCATAAGCAATCAATCCATAGCGGGATACCCTGCCATAGGTAGGCTTTAATCCCACTACGCCGCAAAAAGAAGCCGGCTGTCTTATGGAACCGCCAGTATCTGAGCCAAGTGCATAAAAGCATTCTTTTGCCGCTACCGCCGCTGCGCTGCCTCCTGATGAGCCTCCCGGTACATGCTCTGTATTCCAGGGATTTCTCGTCACCCCATAAGCCGAAGTTTCTGTGGTGGAACCCATAGCAAACTCATCCATGTTGGTTTTTCCCAAAATAACAGCTCCCGCCTTCTGTAAGTTCAGTACTGCCTCCGAAGTAAAGGTCGGAACAAAGTTATTTAATATTTTAGAAGAGCAGGTTGTTAAAAGCCCTTCGGTGCACATATTGTCTTTAATGGCAACAGGAACACCCGCAAGAGCACCGGTTAAAATGCCCGCATCAATTTTTTTCTGTATTTCCTCCGCCTGGGCAAGGGCGCCTTCTTCATCCACTGTCACATAGCAGTGATATCTTTCTTCCTTCTCATGAATTTGTGCAAGAACAGCCTTTGTGGCCTCTAATACCGTTACTTCTTTATTTTTAATAGCCGCTGCAAGCTGGCAGGCTGTCATATCAAGTATACTCATCTATCATCCTCTTTTCCGCGCTGCTTTTTGCGCATTTTAGATTTGCAGTTGCCACGCAGGCTCTGACCTGTATTTTCTTATTCAAATGTTCGTGGCACTGTAAACATTCCATTCTTTTCTCCGGGGGCATTTTTCAGGATTTCATTCCGCATATCTTCGTTGGTAACAACATCCTCACGAAATACGTTCTTTACCGGAAATACATGAGACATGGGCTCCACACCCTCCGTATCCAGTTCTCCAAGCTTGTCAATATAATCCAGCATACTTCCCATATCTTTTTTAGCCTGCTCTTTTTCCTCTCCTGAAAGCTCAAGCTTTGCCAGGATTCCAACATATTCAATGGTTTCATCAGAAATGATATTAGCCATGTTTTTCCCTTTCCGCCTGTAATTTAGCATCTAAATTTTTCACTATCAATAATTTACTACTTTTATTGGCCTGTGTCCACTGTTTTGCCATCATTTACCCAGCTTTAGCAGACCATAATTGTAAATTTTTTCATCCGATAAATGTAGAAGGAAAAGCACGACAACACTATTTATACGATACATGCTTATGGTTATTTCAGCCTGTTACACTAGATTTGAAAAACGTGTAGGAATTATAGTGGGAAATGGGGGTAGCAGAAACACATATTATGTAAAAGCTGACAGTCAATAAGCTTCATTCAATCTATTGAAAAGAATGGATAAAAATTTAAAACAAATAACGCTTTGAAAGATAATTTGGAGGTAAAAAGGTTAAAGGATAACTTCACCAATCACTTTTTGTACTTCCTCCGACTGAATCAGCATCCTCATCTTCCCACTTCCATCTTCAATCTCTGGCTTACCACATCTAAGACTGCCTAAATGTTCTGATATACAACAATCCTTGTACCAGCACTCACCCATAAGCGAACCTTTAACGGACCACTTTTCGTTTTGCGTAAATTCACCTACCAATGATTTCATCACTCGTTCTGTAGAATATCTCTTAAAACCAGCTAAAAACTGTAATGTATTCTCGTCTTTAATCTTTGACAAGTTAATTCTATGATTTTCAATTGCAGATAAAACTTCTTCACGAATTCTGATTTTATCTGCCTTTCCAGTGCCTGTCCATGCTGCAATTTTATCAAAGGCAAGAATAAGATATTCAAAACAAATCATATCGAGAATTATAATCTTCCCTTCCGCATTATCTGCAATTGATTTCAGCAGACGATACTTGTTGCGAATATCCTGATTATCAACCACATAATCAAATGCAATATAATACTCATCGTCCTCTTTCATCTTTAGTTCTGACAATGCATCTAATATGCCCTGATTACTTTCTTTACTTTCGATTACAAGTGCAGCATCAAAGAAAAGCTGGTTAACCAATTTCCAGAAGTGAAGCCCTGCACCGGTATCTTCTGTCCATAAGTATTTCATATCACAACTCCTCTTCCAGTGTTATCCTACTATTATCAAGCTTCAACACCTTAAAACTCTTATCAGATACATTGATTCCATCACAATTTCTTGAGAAAAGCATATATTGATTTGAAAACTCAAAATTAATAAATCTTCTAACTTCATCAGTAATCAAAATGTCGGCATTATCAATTACAATAAAACTATATC
>VSNT01000063.1 GCA_009774465.1 Lachnospiraceae bacterium | reverse complement strand
GTATAGTTCAGGGCGCCTGCCGACGTTATTGCCACAGTTGCACTAAGGCCAGCCACCCGGTTTTTGGGAATAATCACTCCATGCGCGCCTGCAAGATTTGCAGTCCGAATAATAGCCCCCAAATTATGGGGATCTTCGATATTATCCAGCAGAATCAAAAAAGGCGCTTCCCCCTTTTTTTCCGCAAGCTGAAACATGTCCTCAATCTCTGCATATTCATAGGCTGCCGCACATGCAATAACCCCCTGATGTCTTCCGGTTTCCGACATCTGGTCAAGTCGCTCCCTGGTTACGTACTTAATCTGCACATCCTGTTTTCTCGCCTGCCTTTTAATGGTCAAAACAGGCCCGTCCTGACAGCCATCCAATATATAAACCCTGTCAACAGGTTTCCCGGCACGAAAAGCTTCTATTACTGCATTTCTTCCTTCTATTTTAAATTCATTTACATTTCCTTCCATTTTCTATAATCACACCTTTCCTGCACGCCTCCCCGCGTCTTACATCTGCGCGCATCTTTTTCGCCAAGCCTGTCTTTATAGCGGGGCATGTCCTCTACTCCATTTTATGTAAACCAATTTGAATCAATTCCAAAATCCGCTCCATTTGATCTGTTAAATACAGAAATCCGATTAAAGCTTCCAATCCGGTGGCTTTTTTGTATTCTCCTGTAGTTGCATTTTTCGCCATAGTATAAGGCTTTGCATTTTTTCCCCGTTTATACACTGCCAGCTCGTCCTTATTAAGCTGATCCATAATTTTTTCAATTAAAAGCGCCTGAGCAGGCGCTTTCACATACTTTACCGTGCGCATATGCAGTTTATTGGGTGAGGTATTTCCCTTTTCCACTACCACGGTACGGAATATCAAATCATAAACCGCATCACCAATATATGCAAGCGTAAGAGGTGAATATGTCCTGATATCCACCTCTTTTAAGTCAAAACTTTTATTGATTAAATTTAAAAAGCTTATGCTCTCTTCCATTTTACTCCTTCACGGGTATCCTCGAGAATAATTCCCTTACCTAAAAGCTCATTTCTGATTTCGTCTGCGCGCTGGAAATTTTTCGCTTTTCTTGCCGCCTGACGCTCTTCGATTAAAGCTTCAATATCTCCATCCAGCATTTCCTGCTTTTTCTCAACGAGCAAACCACAGATATCGGATAATAGCACCAGCTCTTCTTTAAGTGCTTTTAAATATTCCCTGCTGCTTTCTGCATCCGTATTGGTATTTACAAATTTTACCAGTTCAAAAATAGCGGCAATCGCATCGGCAGTGTTGAAATCGTCATCCATTGCCTCATCAAACTTAGTAATAAAGCCTTTTGCTTCCTCCGCCAGCTTTTTTTCTTCCTCACTCATTGTATCAGAAGTTGCATTTTCAAGCAAATAATTTAAATTGCTGACACTGGTCACGATTCTGTCATACCCGTTTGCGGCTGCATCCATCAGCTCGGCACTGAAATTCAAAGGGCTTCTGTAATGGGCAGAAAGCATGAAAAAGCGCAGCACCTGGGGATCATATTTTTCAATGATGTCTCTTACGGTAAAGAAATTTCCTGCCGACTTGGACATTTTTCTGTTGTCTATATTCAGAAAAGCATTATGCATCCAGTATTTTGCAAAGGGTTTGTCGTTGGCGGCCTCAGACTGTGCAATCTCATTTTCATGATGAGGGAAAATCAGGTCTTCTCCTCCTGCATGAATATCAATCTCATCTCCCAGATACCGCTTGCTCATAACAGAACATTCAATATGCCAGCCGGGGCGTCCGTTGCACCAGGGCGACTCCCAATAGGGCTCTCCGTCTTTTTTCGGTTTCCAGAGCACAAAGTCAAGGGGATCTTCCTTCTGGTCTTCACCGCTTACCAAAAGGGAACGGTTTCCTCCCTGAAGATCGTCAATATTTTTATGGGAAAGCTTTCCATATCCTTTAAAACTTCTGGTTCTGTAGTAAACAGTTCCATCCTCTGCCACATAAGCATGCCCCTTTTCAATCAGGGTACCGATCATATCCAGCATACCGCAGATTTCCTGGGTTGCCTTGGGATGGGTAGTGGCTTCCTTTACATTAAGAGCCTGCATATCCTTCTTGCATTCTGCAATATAGCGCTCGGAGATAACAGATGCTTCCACACCTTCCTCAATGGCTTTTTTGATGATCTTGTCATCCACATCTGTAAAATTGGATACGAAATTCACCTCATATCCCCTGTGCTCCATATACCTTCTAACGGTATCAAACACAATCATGGGACGTGCATTTCCGATATGAATTAAATTGTATACGGTAGGCCCGCACACATACATTTTTACTTTTCCTTCCTCTAAAGGTTCAAACTCTTCTTTCCTCCTGGACAGTGTGTTATAAATTTTCATCATGTTCCTCCATTTCTTTACCGCCAAGCTTTAGGGCGCATTCTTTTTTATCTCACGTAATTCTCTTTCCAGATCAATAATCCGGTTGGTCAGCTCTGCATTTGCATGGTGCAGGCCGGTTAAATCCTCCATAACTGGATCAGGCAGTCCTACCTGGTCTAATTCTTCCTGAGGCAGCGTTTTATTGTTGCGCTTTACCACCCGTCCCGGCACTCCTACTACCGTAGAGTTGGGCGGCACTTCCTCAAGTACCACACTTCCGGCTCCTATCTTGGAATTATCCCCAATTTTAAAGGAACCTAATACTTTGGCTCCGGCACTGATCATCACATTGTTTCCTATGGTAGGATGACGCTTTCCCTGCTCTTTTCCTGTGCCGCCAAGGGTTACCCCCTGATACAGAGTCACATTATCTCCTATAATCGTTGTTTCTCCTATAATAACACCGTTTCCATGATCAATAAAAAATCCTTTGCCAATCTGTGCACCAGGGTGAATCTCTATCCCTGTCTTTCTTGCCCCCCGCTGGGAAACCCATCTTGCAAGAAAATAATGTTTGTTCAGATACAGCTTATGGGCGGTGCGGTAATGCAGCATGACTTTGAAGCTGGGGTAAAGAAAAACCTCCATCGCTGAATGAATTGCCGGATCCCGCTGCCGGATGATGGCAACTTCCTCTTTTATTCTTTTTATAAATCCCACTTGATTGCTCCTTTAATCCGGCTGACAAAAAAAGGATAACTTCATTCCCTAGAGACGAAGTTATCCGCGGTTCCACTCTACTAAAGGCTGCTGCCTTCACTCATTGCACGTAACGTGTGAATACGTGTCCTGTTACTAAATGCTCTGTATTGGCATTTTCATTCACAAAACCTGCTCCCGGATGCACTTCCATTACCTGTTTACAGGAATGCTTTCAGCCGACGGCATCCCCTCTCTTTGAAAACACCTGCATGTATTCGCATACAGCAGTAATGTACTCTTTCCGTTCTTTGCATTTATCTTACTATATTTACGTTTATCAACCGGAAAATCTTTTTACATTATCAGCATATGCAAAAGCGCCTGTTTTGTCAACCTGTTTTCCTGAAAAGTGTTATATTTTCATTATTCCATCTGCAAGATCTTTTGATACAAATGGGATAAAGTAAAATGGCACAGTGAGCAGCTTTTGCTCGAAATTACAGCCATAATTATTTTTAGAAACCTTAATGGCATATTCAAACTTGTTGTGATTTGAGAATTTTTCAAGGGAGTTAAGTGTACCTTTGCCCTTTTTGACATCTATCGGATACAGTTTATTATTTGACTCGACAATAAATTCAAGTTCAGAAGATGTCTTACCACGCCAATAGAACAATTTATGCTCTTTTGCAATCAATTCATTAGCTACAAAATTTTCAAAAAATATGCCCGACAAGGTGTTTTCTCTTTCGCTTGAAATAAACGAGGCGGCATTGATACCGCTTTGATACGAAAACATACCAATATCGCCAAGAAATAGACGAAAACTGCTTTCTCCATCCGGCATAAGCGGCATTGTAATATGCTCTTTTAATTGAAAAGATTGATTTACAATATGTGCCATTGTGAGCCATTGAATAGAAGTTGCATAATCCCTTGTTTTACTTTTTTCTTCAATGAGTCCCGGTGAAAAGTTTTTGCTTTCTTTATTAAGCTCTTTATAAATATTTTGGAACAGGGCTCGAGAACGCAGTATTGCTTCCGGGCTTGCCTGATAAAGTTCCATATCGGATAGATAATTATCATACAAAGCCTTGAGAATTTCTCTTGCTTCAAGAATATTATTATCGTCAATATAGGCTTCAACTGCTTCGGGCATGCCCCCTACAAGCAGATACTTATATATTTGCTCCATTGCTAATTCATGAATTAGCTTTTCCAAAGGCTGCCTGTTTTCATACGCCTTTTTGACAGCATCATAAAGCATTTTATTGCTGTTCATCAAAAATTCATCAAAGGTCATGGGATAAATCGTTATTTGATTGATTTTGCCTACCGGAAAAAGAAATTTATTGTTTTCCCGCGAACCTCTTTTATGTGTTTTTCTTTGAAGCTTAATACGCACCATTGAGCCGGTTGCAATAACAGGAATTTCTCTAAAATCCTGACAAAAATATTTAAGGGAAGAAACTATGTTTAAGCATTCCTGCACTTCGTCGAAGATCAACAAAGTCTTTTCATTGATTTGTTTTCCTTTGCGTAACGAAATATATTCAATGATTTTTTCTGCATTGGCGGTTTTAGAACAGAACTCACGAATCTCATCTTCTATTTTGCAATCTACATAAATATAGTTGTTTTTATAATATGTTTCAGCAAAAAGCTTTTGAACAAGATAGGTTTTACCAACCTGTCTTGCCCCCCAGACAATCAAAGGTTTCCTGCGTTTGTTATTGTTCCAGTCTATCAGTTTTTGCAATGCAATTCGTTCCATAGATAAACCTCCAAGCCTTTGTTATCAGCATAATAACATTTCCCGCACCAATTATCAAGTAAATCCAGGACTTATTTGCACCTTTATACACTATTTCATGGAAATTGTCTGCACCTTTTCATGCCTTGTCTTTGGGAGACAATCAGGAAATAGGCTGTACTTGAAATTTTTTCATAAAAAGAGAAAAAGAGTTTTCTCATTTCCTGTTTACATTTGGGGCAGTAGTGTGGTAACATTACATATGACAAGGCAACATTATAGGAAAAGGAAGTGATTAACCCGATTATCGTACTATCGTTACTGATAGGAAAATAGACGGAAAGAGCAAACAATCAGAAATGAATAGAAAGTAAGAGACTGTGAATACGGTTTTTATTTTGATGTCATGAATGATTTTTGCTCTGTATATAGTTGATGTTTGGCTACAGAGTAATTTCTGTAGCTTTTTTGTGCCTTGTTAGAAGTTGGAGGAAAAATGATAGAGATTAAATTTATTGAGAATCAAGAAGAAAAGACAAGAGTAACTTTAGATATTATGAATGAATTACCAGAGTGGTTCTCACCACCGGAGGATATTTTAAATAAATCGATCATACATAGGAAATATCCTTTTATTGTAGCATATGATGATGGTAAATCGGTCGGATTTGCAGTGTTGAAAATTCATAATATATATACCGCTGACATTTATAATTTGGGAGTTCTAAGAGAATATCATAGAATGGGGATAGGACACCAATTAATTATGGCTTGTGTTCAATATTGTGTAAAAAACGATTATAAGTTTTTGACGGTGAAGACATTGGATGAATCAGCAGAATATGAACCTTATAATGCTACAAGAGCATTTTATAACAAAGAAGGTTTTTATCCATTAGAAGTGTTTACAACCTTTTGGGATGAGGAAAATCCTTGCTTGTTTATGATTAAGATTCTAAGTGAGGAAAAGAAAAATGATAATTGATGCACACGTACTATCTATCGAATGAAAAGCTAAAAGAAGCATATGAACACTCCAGTGAATATTCATTCACTGGAGCTGCCTTTATCATCCTTTAATCTATTCTGCCCATTAGGGATCAATGCTATACAACCACTTGCTATAGGAAATGTATAAACATATCCGAGCATAAAAATAGTATCAACTATTTTCTCTTTTCGGGCATCCTTCACACCCTGCGCATCCTCTCCTTGTCACATCTTCGCACCCTAAGTTCACCGGACTTGTAAGAAGGCAGATTGCCTGAGAAGAAATTCCTTCCCCGCTTCCGGTAAAGCCCAGTCCTTCTTCCGTGGTAGCCTTTACATTGACCTGCTCCAGGGTAATTCCCAGCGCATCCGCAATGTTTTTTCTCATGGAATCAATAAAGGGACGCATTTTCGGCGCCTGTGCGATAATCGTGGCATCAATATTTTCAATCAAAAACAAATTTTCTTCCAAAAGCTTCCCTACCTGTTCCAAAAGCTTGATGGATGAAATTCCCTTATAAGCAGGATCAGTGTCTGGAAAATGCTTTCCTATATCCCCCAGCGCTGCCGCCCCTAAAAGGGCATCCATAATTGCATGAAGAAGCACATCCGCATCCGAGTGGCCAAGCAGCCCCTTTTCATAAGGAATTTCCACACCTCCCACGATCAGCTTCCTGTCCTCAACCAGTTTGTGTACATCATATCCCATTCCAATTCTCATTTTTATTCAACCTTTCCTGCATAATCTTCCATATATATTGCACATCTTCCTGCCGGATATACCCTACTTTCTGATAGGAAAAAGCAAATTCTCCACGCATCACCGCGTATCCTGCATAAATATATTCTCCAAAACCACAGTAAACTGCCGCAGTATCTGTCAAAATTTCATTTTCCCATGTATCCCTCATTCGGATTCCTTCATAATACAAATGCAAATGAACTGCCTCATGAGCCAAAACGGCAATCACCGCCTCCGGAGTGTAGTGGGGCTTTAATTCCAGCCGAATTGTGGTAAATGCCAGATCTGTTGCTATTTCCCCTGCCTTATCCGACATAAAAGTATCTTCCACCACCAGCTTAATAAAGCCTCCGTCTATGCCAAGATGGGCGCAGATGCTGCACAAAAGCCGCTTTAAATTCTCCTCATTTCCAAGATCATTTTTCAATTCTTTTAAAATATCTTCCGGAATCGTATATGCTTCATAATCTGTTTTTTCTTTCTTTTTTAATAACTCCACACATTCTTCTAAAAGATCTTTGGGAACACTCTTAAAAGCACTTGAGGGAACCGGCGCCTTGCGCAGTATAAATCTTTTAAAAAGGAAATAGAAAAAACCGATATATGCCAGCAGCTCGAAAATACTGTCAATTCTTATCTGGTATAAAAATTCCTGTATTGCTCTCATGTATATACTCATACCTTTCCCGCTTCTTCAAACTGTGCCATACAAAACAACTCCTTCCTTTTGAATACTGGCATAAAAAGGGTAATTCACTATCCACCTTCTAAAATGATCCTCACTTTTAGCGATAGGCTTTATGTCAATCTCATTGTCCAAATTAAAGTCATACGTTACATAAGAAAGCTGCTGGCTATATTTTTTCAATTCCAAATCAGACATATCCAAAAGTATCATAATATCCACATCCGAATCCGGCTTAAAATCACCCCGGGCATAAGAACCATATAAAATGATCTTCCTAAGATAATTTCCATAAATCTTTTGTATCTCAATTACATATTTATCAATTAAACTGCACATTGTCTGTGGCATCCTGACACCTCCTAACAACACTAAACGCTTTCGTTATATTATACATAATTATTATTTTCCTTACAATTATCTAAAAGTAGTTATTGTGCCTCAATCCGCCCTTTTAAATCCTCCAGGTACATCCACCGGTCCATCTTTTCCTCCAGTTCCTGCTCTGCCTGCTGCTTTTGTCCTGTCAGTTCATTTAGTTTTACAAAATCAGTAGCTGCTTCCATAATCTGCTGTTCCAGACCGCTGATCTTCTCTTCCAGTGCTGCAATTTCCCCTTCGATCACTTCGTAATCTTTTTGTTCTTTGTAAGTAAATTTCAGCTTCTTGCAAGGCTCCTTCCAACTGTTTTTCTTATTACGGAGGTTTTCCCCATCTTTATTGCCGCCTGCCGCTTTGCTACTATCTGCATCTTTGCTGCTGCCCATATCTTTGCTGTCGTCTGCCGCCCTGCCCTTTTCTTCTCCATCTTCTGACATCAGGCGGATTTTATAATCAGTATAGCCGCCCTCATACTGCTTTAGTTCTCCTCCTTTCGTAAAGACAAAGATCCTTTTTGCTATCCGGTCCAGAAAATAACGGTCATGGGAAACAGTAATTACAATTCCCGAAAAACTGTCCAGATAATCTTCCAGTATGGTCAGTGTGGTAATATCAAGATCATTGGTTGGCTCGTCCAAAATCAGCACATTGGGCGCCCCCATAAGTACTTTCAGCAAATTCAGCCGCCTTTTTTCTCCGCCGGAAAGCTTGCTTAAAAGGCCACATTGATCTTTTCCCTCAAACAAAAACCGCTCCAGCATCTGGGAAGCGCTCACGCTTCCTTCCTGCGTCTGCACATTTTCCGCCACATCCCTGATATAATCAATCACCCTCTTGCCGGCAGGCATTTCCATCTCACCGATCTCCTGAGCATAATATCCAATTTTCACAGTCTGCCCTAAAACAATTTCTCCTTTATCAGGAAGAATTTCTCCTGTGAGGATTTTCATTAAAGTAGTCTTTCCACAGCCATTTGAGCCGATAAAACCGACTCTGTCATTCTTTAAAAAGATATAGGAAAAATCCCTGATCAGCACTTTATCTCCATAGGCTTTGCTGATATGGTCAATTTCCACAGTGGTTTTTCCGAGCCTGCTGGAAACAGAACTGATTTCCACTTTTCCATCCGCCGCCGGTGCAGAAGCATTTTTCAACTCTTCATATCGCTCTAATCTGGCTTTCTGCTTGGTGGTGCGGGCTCTGGCTCCTCTTTTCACCCATTCAAGTTCTTTCCTTAAGATAGACTTTCGTTTCCTCTCACTTGCAAGCGCTGCTTCCTCTCTGGCTGCTTTCAGCTCCAAAAAACCTGCATAACCTGCCTGGTAGGAATAGATTTTTCCCTTGTCAATCTCCACAATACGGTTTGACACGCTGTCTAAAAAATAGCGGTCATGGGTAACCATAACGACTGCTCCGGCATAACTTTTCAACTGTTCTTCCAGCCACTGGGCCATATCATGGTCCAAATGATTGGTAGGCTCATCCAAAATCAGCAGATCGGAAGGCTCTAAAAGGGCTGCCACCAATGCCAGACGCTTTCGCTGCCCGCCGGATAAGGCACCGCATACCGCCTCAAAATCCGTTACTCCCAGTCTGGTCAGCATGGACTTTATCTGTGATTCGTCAGCTCCACATCTTCTCCTGACCGCTTCAATAACAGTATCCTTTTCCTGAAACAGAGGATGCTGGGGCAGATAACTGCACACCACATGATTCGCCCTGGTAATGCTTCCCTCGTCCGGTTCCTCCAAACCTGCCATCATTTTAAGAAGGGTGGATTTGCCTGTTCCGTTAATTCCAATGATACCCACCTTTTCCCCTTCCTGCAGGTAAAAGGAAGTACGATCAAATAAAGGCCTGTCTCCAAATGATTTTGTTATGTTGTCTATGGTTAAAATGTTCATGTTGCCTTCCAATTCATAAATTATTATAAATATTTTGCGACTAATCTGTATTACTATTTTAAATGAGTCGCAAGTTTTTTAGCAACACCTTTTTTCAAATCCACCATTTCAACTCCTCAAACATCTCATCCGGCAAATATAAATATCGATAAGGCGCTATATTTCTATCATTTGGGCAATAAACAGAAATACTGTAACCGCTGTACTTCCAATCCCCCGGATAGGCCAAAATGGTATCCTTCGCATCTATGATCTCCCTGCCACCGCTTAGATAAATGATATTTTCCTCAAAGGAATCAAACTCCCGCCATCCATAATATAAAATTCCATATTCTTCTTCCTGCCATCTGCCCACGGTCTGCCTGATTGGCACTGCCTCCATTCCTTCTATCAGCATGGTAAAATCTTTTTCTTCTTCATAGATACCATCCGTAACGCCATGTAAGTCTATCCTGATTTTGTCCGACTTATCTGCGTCATAGGAAATCAGATAGCTGTCCACGTAATTGCCCTCTTCATCAAATCCTTTTATCATGGTATCAAAACGGATTATTTTTCCATCCGGCCTAAAGTGCAGGGAAAAGCTGGTTGCAAGGCAGAGCGTTTCCGGCAGTTGTACTTTCTGCTCCACGTCCTCCAAAATTCCCGTCAGCTTATCTTCATAAATGTTATCGTGAACCAAAACAACATTTCTGGTATTTTTAATCTGGTAAAGATACCATGACAGTTTGCCATTGTAGGGAATTGCACTTCTTACTACCAGCCCTGCGCCAATCAGGCTGATTACAATCCAGCCGGTTATCACCTGCACCCGAAACAGACAGCGCCGATACAACTTTACTGCCGACAGTTTCAGTTTAACAAATTCCCTGTTTTCCCCCTGACAGGAAAGCAGATAAAAACTGCCTTTCTTCACTGCAATAGAACAATACTTTTTATCCATCCGGTAATATACAATGTCCTTAAGGGAAAAATCAACGCTGTAGTCATTGAGCCTTAATGTAATCCGGTCATCTTTTATAAAAATCTCCTGAAACAAAAAGGGCAGACTTCCTTTTCCAAGTCTATGGCATGTGACCGCCCAGCGGATACATAAAGCAAGAAAAACCACACCGCATAAAAGCAATATGGGCAGATTCTTCCGGACACGCCCAAACTGGCACAATGAATAAAGATGAAACCAGATCATACCGCCCAAAGCCAGAGAAAGAGGCCGGCAGAAAAAACGACAGAACATTTCCCCGTGCATTTTCTTTTTCCAAAGCTTTTCTGCCGATTTCCTTTCACTGCCGCAGCACAAATCCCTGGAACTGCCAGGTTTCTCCCAAATCTTCTGTGACATACCTTGCCTTTACCCCTCCATCTATACTTTTTCCTTCTATGCTGATATCCATCGTCCATTTTCCCTTTTCAAAAAAGGGCGCATAGGCCATAGAATAATATTCCTGCAGTTCATCAAATTTAACCTCACTCCATGATGCTCCCCCATCCCCTGTTCGTATCACAAAAGGTTCCTCCGAATCCCTTATGGTAATAAAACCAACCTCGTTATCAATAAACCGCATATCGGTAGTCAGGGAATGAGACATTAACTCACCTCCCTCTCCAATCAGACATTCCCGCCAGTTTTTCCCTCCGTCTTCTGTAACAAAACAGGTAGTATATTCCTGCCACATAGTCCGGTCACTGGTAATCACCAGATATCCTTTTTCTGCATTTTCCGGAAAAGATACAAAAATTCTCCTTACAGAACCAAAGTTTCTGGTATTGGTCACCACACTGCTGCGATAGGCGCCTGCCGCCTCATCATAATAGACCACACTTACAGGCAGCGGGGAACTTCCTCCCCAGCTTCCACTTCCTCCGTAAGCAAAAATCTGCTTTATTTCATCACACTGATAACTGCCATCCTGCAGGCGGGTAAGGGTTCCATCCATTCCATCTCCTCTGGTAAAAAGTTCCTCTAAAGTTACCGGCACCGTCTCCCATTCTTCCTGCTCCGTTTTCCTTATTTCAAGCACGCCGCCGCTTGTCCGGGTTTCATAAGCCGGGTTTCGCTCCTCCTCCGGTTTTCCTGCAAAAGTTGGAATGTCGCTGTAGTCCTTTTCCGGATAAGCCGCCTTAAATGCCTCTACACTCTCAGCCATTTGGGTAATTCCCCGGAGTTCAAAAACATAATCCTTTACCATCTTCACGTGAACTGCCACAGGATAATAAGCGTAATAGTATCCGTCCGCCATCTGTACCTGTCCAAAGAAAGGCACCCTTTCTTCTCCCTTATCGTCATCAGGAAGAAATTCCCTGACAATTGCCGCAAAGACAAATTCCCTCTGATCTCCTGATAATATCCTCCAGTAAACAATCTCCATCCCTGTATAGCCGCCCGAATCTTCCAGAGAAACCCCGCTTGCAGCAACCTGATCTCTGTCATAATTTAAGTAACGATATATCAATTTATCAATACTGTCTGCATAATGTCTGGGCTCTTTCAGCCTGACCTGCCAGGGGCCTTCGGCCTCATAAGGCAGTTCGTCGAAACTGTCCATGCCATCATAGGGCAGCGTCATTAAATCCTGATAATAAGAATCCTCCGCCGCCGGCTTAAGCGCCAGCATAGCTTCAAGTGCCTTTTGCGTAAAAGATTCCGGCTTTTCGTATCCATCATAAATATTTTCCAGTGCCTGCTGCTCCTTTACCTGCTCCACTACCTTCCTGCCGGAACTTCCTATTATAAGAACCGTTTGCAGAGCCAAAAGAATTACTGCCAGCCCGGCAATCGCATTATAGGGCCTTTTCTCCTCCATAATCGCGGCAATCCGCGCCTTCATCACACTTTTACCTGCACTGAAAAAGACAGAATAAACATATTCCCTTGTCTGCATTTTTTCCAGACTGTCGATTAAAAACTGTCCGTAAGCTGCCCGTTCTTCTTTTCCACGCCCTGATACCACAGCTTCATCACAGTCAATCTCTATATCCCTGCCGCTGATTCCCCGAATCAGATAGGCCAAAGGATTATACCAGCAAATAGCATTACATAAAAACAGAAATAACTTGTACCAGGTATCTTTATGCCGGATGTGCACACACTCGTGAAGCAAAAGTGCATCAAGCATTTCTTCTGGCAAGGCGGCCGATTTTTCTTCCGCGCCCTCTGCAATCCCGTCAGCCCCAGTACTTTCCACTTCTCCTGTAGTTAAACCGCATATCCATTCCGGCAGAAGAATCACCGGCTGATAAAATCCAAGCACAAAAGGGGCAGCAATTTCACTGTTTTTATAAATAACTTTTCTGTCCGCCTGTTTAACTCCGGCCCGCATACACGCCTCTTCCAGTTTCTGCCTGATAACAGCTTCCTCCACCTGTACAATACCGTTAATACACTTTACTCTGAATTTCCGGTAATTCACAAAGTAAATCAGCACCATAAGCATACTGACCAAAGTCATGCCAAGCACCACAAGAGTAAATCCTTTATCATAAAAAACATAAGGCAGGCCGACTTTTCCACAAACCCGATACCACAAATAATCTGCGGTATACCTGATTCTCCGCAAAATAAAAACATGAACCAGACACATTTGCACCATCAAAAGCGCCCAGATTATTTTCTTCCATCTACCGCTCATTTTCTTCTCCAATCTTTACCTGCATCTATCATTTAAACTATTCTAGCTGTCATATATTCTTCCGGTGAATACAAACTCTCATCAATTCGCTCCAGCTTCCCTTTATAAAAACAAAGCACATAATACCTGTCTTCCGTCCGGTAATAGAATTCCTCATAATCATCATTATCTGGAAAATCCTTTTTCTCATAGCTTTCCCCTAAAATTTCCTCCGCCTCTTTTCTGCTCATGCCAATGGAAAGCTTTCCATCCCTGCTGCCCCCATAAAAGGACTGAATCTGGGCTAATTGTTCCTGCTCATTCATCATAAACAAATAACAGTAATTGCTATCCCAATAATAATGCTGCCTGTTGCTGCCATCTTCATCTGCGGTTTCCATTTCCACATACTCCATTCCAATTGAGTCCAAATAGGAAAGCAGCTCTTCCTCATTCCATCCAAACTCACATTCCGCAAGCAGTAAATTGGGATTATGATTCATTTCACTTACCCTGACAGGATTAAACACATTGGTAAAATTAGCAACCTGCGGCTCCCATAGATCACCATAAAGCTGATAAGTCTTTCCCTGCCGCCCTTCCCCCATCACATCCGGCCCACAGGCCCAAAGGGTTCCATCCTTTTTTTCTATAAAGGTGGAACTGGTGTACTGGCATTGTCCCTTTATATCTCTCATCAAACAAGTACTGTAAGAATTGTTGCGTATCTGGTCAAACCACACCATCTTTACCTCTTCCGCCGCCTTCACCGGCTCCTCAATAAAATCTCTGTCTCCCGAGTCCACACCGCAGGAGCCAAAGCTGTTATTCCCCCATGTCCATAAACTTCCGTCCTCCTTAATAGCCGCCATTGTAAAGAAACCGCTGGTCACGTAAACCGCATCTACCATCATCACATGAGGTTTGGTATATACACATCCTTGCGTTTGATTTCCTGTAATGGAAGTGGTAGTATAAATTCCGCCCCAGTACCAGACGCTTCCATCCTCCTTCAATGCCACAATAGAGCCCATTCCACATCTGGCATAGCGCACATCCTCCATAAGAAGCACAGGCCGGTCCGCAGTAGTTTGTTCAGGGTTCCACAAATAATTAAAGTCCTTCGGCACCTCCATTCCCATCAGCCCGTTCATGTTTGCTCCCATCCCATACAGCTTTCCATCTTTGGTGAGAAAAATGGTAAAGGAACCGGAAAAATTACTGGCATCCACATGCACCACATTTTCTGCAATCTTCTGGGGTTCATCAATACTTACACTGCCATCTTCCGTATCCAGGTAAGTTGTCTTTCTGCCAATGCCAAGCTGGCCACAGTTGTTATCTCCACAGCCCCATAGGTTTCCCTCCTCATCAATAAAAAAATAAATTCCTACCAGAGAAAGATTGGTAATGTAATAATTTTCTATCTGAAATGGCTCCCCGATATGCAGATCCTCGTAATCCTCCACCAGAAAATTCTGTAGTTCCGCTCCCTCCAGGCCTGTATCTGCCTGCTCCTCACCACCTGTTCCTTTGAGTTCTGCGCCTGTTCCATCCGAACCCAGGTTTGTTTCCGCCTCCCCTTTGGTGGCAGAAATCAATCCGGTTCCGGCAATCATGGCCACTACAAGCAAAAGCATCACGCCATATCCCCATCTGCCTCTTTTCCCCGAAAAAAGATTTTTCAAAACTCCAGGCAAATAATTCATAAAGCATCATCCCCCTTTTTACTCTCCAGAAACCGGCGCAGTTCCTCTATATCCTGATTGCTCAATTCTTCTCCATCATAAAGCGCTGTTGCAAAATTGCTTAAGGAACCGCCAAACATTTTCTTTAAAATACTTTTCCCTGTTTCCTTCAAATAAAGCCTTTTTTCCACCAGCGGGCGGTAATAATTCATCTTTCCTCTCTTTTCCCGCTCAACGAATCCCTTTTCCTCAAGCCTTGACAAATAAGAAAGAATTGTTCCTGCTGTTAAAGATTTGTCAGCATCCATCTTTTCCTCAATTTCAATGCGGGAAACAGCCCCTTCTGCCTCCCATATAATCATCATTAATTCCAGTTCTCCATCTGGCAGTTTTTTCATTGTATTGATACCTTTCTTTTATTTTAGGCATTTGCCTAATTTAAAAATAGCATACCTAATGCGAGATGTCAACTTGTAAAGCCTGGCTGTTGTAAGCACTAACTGTCGCAGAAATCAATTTTCAGATTCCGGAAATGTCTGTATAATTTTCCATCTTATGGAAACACTGTGAAAAGAACAATATAGAAAGGAAACTCATCGCAACATGCTTTTAAAATGGAGCAGTGCGGAGAATAGGTTAAAGAAAAATGGAAAAAGAAAAAAGAATCGACACTTATCCCAATGGCCAGCAGCCAGCAAATTCCTATGATGATGGCAATATCCCACAGGAAGATCTTCCCATCAATATTATTCCTGATGAAGTTCCAAGAAAGGATGGCCCGGGAGGAG
The DNA here is from genome assembly GCA_009774465.1 of Lachnospiraceae bacterium. Classification (GTDB taxonomy): domain Bacteria; phylum Bacillota; class Clostridia; order Lachnospirales; family Lachnospiraceae; genus Suilimivivens. The sequence continues at coordinate 7,798 of VSNT01000063.1, read as the reverse complement.
AAGAATAGGAATTATTGTCGCTGTTGTTTCACCCTGACCTTTATGATATATTATTAAAAGATAGAAAAACTATGGAGCAAAAGACGAACCGCTCCGGAATGAGGTTTTTATGAGTGAAATCACAAGCGAATCCAGGCTGACTTTTATGGAAGCCACCAGTATCATTGTAGGTCATGGCGTCGGTTCCGGCATTCTGGCGGTGCCTTATTTAGCTTCCCGCAACCGCTGGCAGGACTTTGTATGGATTGTCCTTTTAGCTTACCTGATTAATCTGATCATGCATTTTATGATTGCTGAGCTATCCTATAATAACAATGGCGCACAATTTATCAAATGCTTTGAAAAAGAATTGTTTACAGGAAAGCTGAAAACCCTTGCCACATGGATTGCTTTTGGTTTTCTGGGCTTTTCCGTACTGGTTAATGTCAGCGGCTTTATTGCCGGTGCCGCTGCTGTTTTTTCCGCATGGTTTTCTCTTCCCTCTGCATTAGGCATGGTTCTTTATTACCTGCTTGCTGCAAGTGTGGTTTATATTGGCATGAAATTCGTTGGAATCTGCGAAAAAATCGCAGTGTTTTCTATGGTGGGTGTAATCGGAGTTCTCTTTGTTGCCACTCTTTTATCCGATATCAGTCCTCTTCCATGTACCTTTATTGCCGGCAGCAACGTGCTGGCGTTATACAGTATGGCTGCTTTTTCTCTTTCCGCTGTTATGTCTGTTCCGCAGGCAGTAAAGGGATTAAATGGCGACCGGAAAAAAATACAGGGTTCTATCGCTCTTGGCACAGGTATCAATGTAGCTCTTATCCTGCTGATTACCTTTATGACTTTGCTTGGCGCAGGGAAAAATATCTCGGAAAATGGCGCTTTAGTTGATTTATCCCTTCATCTTGGGGGCTGGGTTAGCGTTGTGGGCTATGTATTTTCCCTGCTGGCGCTTTCTACTTCCTTTTGGGCAAATACCTTAAACTTACGTGACATTGTCCACGAGCAAACCAAATGGAAAAAACAGATCAGCTGGCTTGTCTCAACCCTTCCCTGCCTGTTTATTGCCTTGCTGGGCGTGCAAAGCTTTGTGGGATTTACCCGCCTTGCAGGGGTAGTTCAGATTTTAACAGGCGTGGGAATTATCATTGCCTATAACCGCTCCCGCAAACGCACCGGTCAAAGCACCATCTGCGGTGGTCTTGGCACACTTCCCTTTCAGTTTCTTGTGATTGCCGGATCGCTGCTGTCCTCTGTTGGTTCTTTGCTGCATGTGATATAAAACTATATCAGATTTTCTGTCAGTCTATGGAGGGTGGAGGACAAATGTCCTATGAATAATAAAGAAGCAACTATAATATTTGAAAACAATATGAAAATGAATGTTGTTCAAATAGAGCGCTGCAGTGTTGGTATTGCGAACTATGTTTTTATCGTCTCCACTGCAACTGAAAAATTTATTCTCAGATGCAGTAAAAATAAAGATGCCTATAAAGATACTGTTTACTGGCTTAATAAGTTGTCTACATATGAAATTCCAATACCTGTTGTACTGTCAAGCGGAGGGTATAAAAACTATTCCTATTTAATTCTTTCTTATATCATCGGAGACGATTTTGGAAATGTCTATTATAAGTTAAGCGACAGTGAGAAAAAGCAAATTGCCAAAGAAGTAATTGAGATACAGCGAAAGGTATCGAAAATAGATATCCGGACAGATGAGGATTGGACATGGAACCGGGTTATTGATGAAATGCTGAGTCGTGCAGAAGAGCGGATAAAAAGAAAGCATTATTTTGACAGTAATAAAATAAATATTGTAAAACAAATACGGAAAGAAATACAGGAATATTTAGATAAGGTGCGGCCAATACCATATCTGGATGATATTAGTACTAAAAACTTATTAGTTTACGAAGGAAAATTATCCGGGATAATAGATATTGACTGGATGGGTTTTGGTGATATGCTTACCTTTGTCGCAATGACGAAAGTCGCATTGCTCAATATGAACCTGGATAGCAGTTATATCGATTATCTGTTGGATGAGATTCATCCGGACATGATAGCGTATAAAGCATTTATATTCTATTGCCTGATTTTTTGTGTAGATTTCATGGGGGAAAGAGGTATGCAATTTCTTGATAAAAAGATTCCGGTCAATAGCAGGGTTATTCAGAGACTGAATAATATCTTTGACATGATTATGGAAGAATGGAACAAATGCAGTGAACCGTAAACTTTAGTTTGATTAACCCCAAATTTTCTGCAATGGAAATGCTTCTCCGTAAAGGATAAAAACTACTACCAGAAAGAATTAGAATAATGAAAAAAGAAGAAAAAATTTTGAATCAAATCTGCATCACCCAAACAGCCGCAACTGTTCTAGCCTTACTTGGCGTCACTCCGACAGGTCAAATGGCGCCTCCTATTCAACAGGTTTTAGACCGCCAAAGTTCCTGTGACCGAATTTTTATCTATAATCCCGACGCTGTTGCCATGTGGATTTATGAAAAATATGCACATTATTTCAAGGAAATGGTAGAGAAAATTGACTTAAAGCTTCCCATGCTCTCTGTAATGCCGCCAGTTACTCCTGTTTGTTTTGGCTCCATGTACAGCGGCCTTTTACCTGCTGAACATGGCATTCAAAAGTATGAAAAGCCAATCCTTACGGTTCCTACCATTTTTGATCTACTGCCACAGGCCGGAAAAAAAGCTGCCATCGTCTCCACAGAAGGCGACAGCATTTCAAAAATTTTCTTAAACCGAAAAATTGATTATTATATTTATCCTTCCAAAGAAACCTGCAATAAAAAGGCTCTGGAATTGATAGAACAGGATCACTATGACCTGATCGTCCTTTATAATGGAGATTATGACTATCAGATGCACCGCCATACACCGGAAGGGAAAAAAGCTTTAAAGGCTTTACAGGAAAACATTTCCACCTTTAAACTGCTGCAGGCCTCCATTCATAAATACTGGTCTGCCCATCAATCAGCCCTTATATTTGCACCAGATCATGGCTGCCACAGAGTATGCGGCTTTCTTGGGAATCATGGAAAAAATCTGCCATGTGATATGAATATTATGCATTTTTATAGTTTTATGTGATAGTTTATAAGGTTGAAACACGACAGGCTATTGTTTTTAATTTAAAATAATCTCATGCTCATATGGATAATAATTTTGCAGCTCATTTATCTCAATTTCTTTTCCTGCATAAGCCTTAATCCAGTTTTCGTAATTTGGGTTACTCCAAATCGTACCATCCTCAAAGGTAACTTCTTTTAAACAAAATAATGCGTATTGGGCTTGATTTACTCCGCCATTTCCAACTTCAGGAAAATCCTTCATGACTTCCCCATCATATAACGACCAGCCGCCGCGATAGTTTTCCGTTTGACCGGATAAAATATTTTCCTTCGTCCGGACTACATTTTCAAAGCTGCTTTCTGCACTGCTGTCAAGAAAATCCCAGTGCAGCTTTAACGGCGAGCCATTTTCGTCGTAGGCCAACATACAATACTGCGTTTCTGTAATAGTTCTATCCGTATTATTTGTAAGTATGTCATGGATATAAGGGCATCCATCTTCATAGTAGAGAATATCCGCACTTTCATAAATAATTGACATGAAACTTTTTCTATCTGCTGTAACCACTTTCATATTAACCTGTGCATCTTTGGCAGCAGGCATACCATTATAGCTGCTTTGGGTTGAGGCAATTGCAGTTGTGGCGAACAAAGATACAGCAGCAAATACAATAAAGCAGGCAATCATACGAGTAGCAAAAGATATTCGTTTCGTATTCATAATCGCAATAATCCTTTCTTTTATAGCACTTTTACTAAAGTTTCCATAAAACAGCAGCCATCACATTATAACTCTAAAACCCCATTCTGTTCAAGTAACGCAAAGCATTCTTCTCTCGTTAATTCCTCTTTCTTATATCTTTCAAACATCTTAAGAAGAATCCCTGTTTCAACAATCAGGCTGCCATATTTAGAAGCCAGTTCAATCTGTTTTTTATCCACTGGATCTCTTTTTTGCAATGCCATATTTCTCTGGTGGTTAATAATTAAAATCTGCCTTAAATTCTTATCCTCTATTTCCGGGTGTTCATCCATAAATCCCTGATGGTGTAACTCTAATTGCGAAATGTTTTGTGATTTTACATTACTGCTTATTCCCTTGATTTCTCCAATGTAAACAATCCCATCCTGCTCAAAGGAAAAATCCTCTTTCTTTTTATCCTCAAACTGGGACAGGTCGCAGCCAAGCATATTTTCCAATATTTCAAATACCACCTTCACCAATTCCTCACCCGTCGTATATAAGATAGACTTATATTCATTATTTTTATCTATCTTTTCCATAGCATTTGCTATATTATTTTCAGCAGTTTTAATTGCCTGCCTGTTTTTTTCTATCGTCACAAATTGCTGCTCATCATCAAACATGATTATTTCCTTCATCCAGTCAGGCGCCGCCTGCTTCTGACGAAGCAAATTAATTTCTTTTAAAAAAAATATTACCTGTTCATATTCTTTCAGCTCCAATGTGGATAAAATAACATCCCCGCAGTTTATGGCTGTAGGCTTATTGCTTTTTTCGGACGACAATAAGACATCCTCTGCACTTTCAAAATAAAATGCCGCAGATATATTTCCATTTCCTATTTTTGTTTTGGTATTTTCATAGCAAAGAGAAATTCTATTAAATCCTGAATACAATTTGGGCAGAATATAATCAACCAATTGATTCAGTATGTATTTTAGTTCACATGACTTTGCATACCCCTGATATTCATAAAAAGCAAATTCATATGTTTCATTTTGAGGTACCAAAATAACGACTTTTGTTTTACGACTATTTATGATCATCGTTGATAAACTGCCTAAATCTTCACTACTGTCTATTCTTGATTTACTATCTTGATAGTTTACCCATAAATTTTCATCCGCCAAACTGATTATATTAATATCGAATTCATCTAACGATTGAGGAGCATGAATGGAATTTAAAACAATCTCATTTCCCTTTAACTTCTCCTCTTTACCACTATAAGTAAGCATTTGTATCATACAGCATCCCCCTAATGCATTTTCTTCATCATACACCAAAATATGACATTTTACCAGATTATCTAAAGATATCTTATATTGCTTATATCCTTATTTTTTCACGCAGGCTTTACACTTCCTTCACAATTTTATATAATAAAGTTGTAACAATCAATACAAACCATAATATGAAAGCAAATAATAATAAACAAGATTTTTATACCGAACGAATTAATTCATATAATAAATTCGATTATATGAACGGACACGATTTTGAATATTTTTGTGCTGACTTACTAACGAAAAATGGATTTGTAAATGTTGAAATAACGCAAAAAGCGGAGATCATGGAGTTGATGTGTTAGCTGAAAAAGATGATATTACATATGCCATACAATGTAAATGCTACTCTGATAATGTTGGAAACGCCGCAGTACAGCAAGCACATACCGGAAAAATCCTTTATCATAAAGATATTGCTGTTGTTATAACAAACCGTTATTTTACCCAACAAGCTATAGAAGAAGCACAAGCATTAGGTGTAAAATTATGGGATAGAGATAAATTGAATGAAATGATTGGAGGAACAAATAAATGAATGTAAGAATGTGCCCTAAATGCCATAATAATAATATTCAATATCAAACGGTAAATGAACAGAAAAAAACTGGGTGCTTAATGGTACTGCTGTATATCATTTTAGCCATATCCTGTATTGGATGGTTAATACTTATACCTTTGCTTACCAGAAAGAAAGATCAAGTTGTCACTTATGCAGTATGCCAGTCATGTGGTTACAGATGGCGAATATAAAATTTAAAACCGCCCGTCGTTTTAATAAAATCTAAGGAAAAAGGATGTGATATAACAATGCAAATAGAATACAGTAAAAAATCTATCAAATACATAAATTCCGCTGACAAGTTGACAAAGCAAAGACTGAAAGAAGCGATTGAAAAAATACCTTTTGGGGATATTAAAAAGTTACAGGGTGTAAAAGATGGCTACAGGCTCCGTGTTGGAGATTTAAGAGTACTTTTTTCAATGGAAGATAATACAATCTATATTGACAATATTATTCCAAGAGGTCAGGCATATAAAAGATTATAGGAGGCATAGCATGAGCAAAGAAATGTTGAAAAATTTAATTGAATTAGTTCCAGAAAATGATATTGATGTTCTCTACAAGGTCATCATAAAATTTATTCCGGAAGTCAAACCTGAACCAGACGAAATAGAAGCAATTGAAGCAGGTAGAAAAGACAGGATTGAAAATGGAACGGTTTCCCATGAAGCCATAGACTGGGATTGATAATTGAATATTACAATAAAAACCGCCCCAGTGCGCCAACACCAAGGCGGTAGGTACAGTATTATACCGGGAAACCCGATACAATCATGACGACTCATAAATTGTATCATTTTCCCGGAACAAAATCAAGTTTCCGGGCATTTTTATGCCCAAAAGGAGGATGATATTATGGCTACAGCCAAAAAACTGCCATCAGGCAAATACAGATGCCTTATTTATATTGGCATGGAAAATGGGAAGCGAAAGTACAAGTCTTTTACTGCCGATACCAAAAAAGAAGCTGAATTAAAAGCTACACAGTATGTTATGGACAAAGAAAAGAATCGGAAGAATACACAAAATGAAAATCTCTTTTGTGATGAACTGGAAAATTACATTGCTGTAAAAGAAGCTGTTCTTTCTCCTTCCACTATCAGAGGGTACCGAAACATACAAAAGATGCTTAAAGAGAAATATTCCATATTCTGTAATATAAAAATTTCTGACATAACACAAGATGATGTTCAAAATATCATAAGCAACCTTAGCAAGACAAAATCTCCAAAAACTGTGCGTAATTATCATGGGCTCATTTCGTCCATAATCGGCTCTAATTTGACTTTAAATACCACTATGCCACAAAGAGTGCAGCCAGACCTTTGCATCCCCTCAGACAGCGAAATACAAGTTCTGGTGAATGCAGTAACAAATACAGAGCTTGAAATACCGGTACTGCTTGGTGCGTTTTGTATGATGCGGCGTGGTGAAATATGCGGACTGTCAATGAATGATATTAAAGGAAATACAATTCATGTGCACCATTCGCTTGTTTTGGGGACTGATAAAGAATGGCATTTGAAAGCACCTAAGACAGAAACATCCGATAGATACATAGAATCTCCAGAGTTTGTAACTAACAGAATTAGAGAAGTTGGGCATATTACAAATCTTAACCCTCATTCCATCACAATAATGTTTCAAAGGGTGCTTAGCAGGAATAATATTAATCACTTCCGTTTTCACGATCTGCGACATTATTCGGCATCCATCCGTCATGCTCTCGGTATATCGGATGCTTATATTATGGAAGATGGAGGCTGGCGGTCAGACAAAGTTTTAAAATCTGTATACAGGCACGCTATGAATGATCGAAAAAAGGAAATGTCAAGTAAAGTAAACTCTCATTTTAAAGAATTATGCAACACAAATTGCAACACGAAATAAAAAACACCGCATTTCCACGGTGTTTTTTAATAGCGAGAGGGGGATTTGAACCCTCGACACTACGGGTATGAACCGTATGCTCTAGCCAACTGAGCTATCTCGCCATATCGATATGAAATTATTCTGCATTCACAGAAAGTGGGACCTATAGGGCTCGAACCTATGACCCTCTGCTTGTAAGGCAGATGCTCTCCCAGCTGAGCTAAGATCCCATGAGCCTGTCTTATCG
>VSNT01000062.1 GCA_009774465.1 Lachnospiraceae bacterium | reverse complement strand
GGATTTAAATATCTATTCAGAATCATTTTTTGCTGAGCTTATGAATCATTTATTGGGATATAATTTGGAAAATATTAATGCCATTAGTCAAAATATGGAAGGAATTGATTTAATTGATTTTAAAAACAAAGTAGTTGTTCAAGTGTCAGCGACCTGCTCAAAGCAGAAAATAGAAAGTTCTTTGAAAAAGAAAATATTAGAAAATTATAAAGATTTTCAATTTAAATTTGTTGCAATTTCTGGGATGGCAGATAAATTAAGAACAGCTTCATTTTCTAATCCATATCATATTGAATTTTCCCCGAAGGATGATATATATGATATTAAATCCATATTGAATATATTAATAAATATGGAAATTAAGGAGCAATATCTGTTGTATGAATTTATAAAAGATGAATTGGGATGTTCTGTTGATATGGTTAAAGTTGATTCTAATTTAGCTGGCATTATCAATATATTATTTCAAGATGATTTAACCCCACCCAGTGAATATCCGGAAATAAATTCTTTTGAAATACAAAGGAAAATAGATTTTAATGAATTGTCAATGGTGCAGCCTGTTATTGATGACTATAAAGTTTACTATAGCAGAATAAATGAAAAATATGAAGAATTTGATAAACAGGGTGTAAATAAAAGTTTATCTGTTTTGTCTACTATTCGCCAAGAATATGTAAATCTTTCTATAAAAATAAAAGACACTAACGAATTGTTTTTATCTATTATAGATGGTTTGGTTGATAGGATAATGAACAGCAGGAATTATATAGAAATTCCATATGATGAATTGGAAATGTGTGTATCAATTCTGGTAGTTGATGCCTTTACCCGTTGTAAAATATTTAAGAATCCGGAGGGATATGACTATGCTGTTACCAGATAATATGCAGCCAGAATTATGTATTTATTATAATGGAGCAATGCTCCTTAAGGAGTTAAAAGAAACAGGAAGACAGTCAATTTTTAGTTTGTATCAAAGAATAAAAGAAAAACGAGAGATGTCTTTTTCCACATTTATTTTATGTCTTGATTGGCTGTATTTAATTAATGTAGCGCAGGTTAATGAAAAGGGAGAAGTTGAGTTATGTTCATAAAAAAGCTTATAATAGAAAAACCAACAGAAATAATTCGGGAAATAGATTTTTGTTCAGGACTAAATTTGATTATTGATGATACTCCTTTTGAAAATACAAAATCAACAGGAAACAATGTGGGAAAAACAACTGTTTTGAAACTTATTGATTTTTGCTTAGGAGCAAAGGGAAAAATAATTTATACAGATACGGAAAACAAGAATGAGGAGTATGATATTGTTAAAAATTTTTTGGTTGATGAGGAGATAGAAGTAAAACTGATTTTAACAGAAAATCTGAATGATCCAAATGCGAAGATATTAAAGATTCAAAGAAATTTTTTGCAAGGTAAAAAAGCTATTAGAAAAATTAATGGGAACTCGATTTTGGAGAAGGATTTTGAAAAAGAATTAGAAAAAAAGATTATGCCGAATAAGGAGGTTGAGAAACCAACATTTCGACAGATCATTTCACATAATATACGATATAAAGACGATAGCATCAATAATACATTAAAGACATTGGATAAATTTACTACTGATATAGAATATGAGACGCTATACTTATACTTGCTGGGATGTTCTTTTGATGAAGGAGCAAAGAAGCAGGCATTGATATCAAAAATTAATCAAGAAATAATTTTTAAAGAACGGTTGGAAAAAAAGCAGACGAAAACGACTTATGAAATTGCATTAGATATGGTTAATGATGAAATTAATTTGCTTAATGAAAGAAAGATTTCTTTTAACTTAAATGAAACATTGGAAGAAGATTTAGAGCAGCTCAATATTGTCAGATACAACATTAATAAAACAAGTTCATTGATCAGTAAATTAGAAATTCGTAAAGGTTTAATTGAAGATTCAAAACGAAGCTTAGAAAAAAGTATTTCTCAAATTGATATGGAACAGCTGAAAATGTTATATAAGGAAGTAAGTGATCGTATTAATGGAATACAAAAAACATTTGAAGATTTGGTCGAATACCACAATAATATGATTGTAGAAAAGGCTAAGTATATTGCAAAAGACTTACCGGGATTGTTGGCAAAATTAGCAATATTACAAAATGAATTAACAGTATTATTAAAGCAAGAGAAAGAATTAACAGAAAGAATTGCAAAAGGAGATTCATTTGAGGAATTAGAGAAAGTTATTTTTGAATTAAATGAAAAGTATAGGATTAAAGGCGAATATGAAAGTGTAATCTCACAATTGGAAGAGGTGGAGGGAAATATAAGTATACTCAATGAACAGATTGAAAGTATTGATAGTTATCTCTTTTCCGGAGATTTTGAGGCTCTTTTAAAAGAGCAATTGAAAAAATTTAATAAAATTTTTTCTGCTATTTCGCAGGAATTATACGGCGAAGCGTATGGACTTACATATCAGCAAATAATAAATAAAAAAGGACAACAATATTATAAATTTAATGCGTTCAACGCAAATATGAGCTCTGGAAAAAAACAAGGAGAAATCTTATGCTTTGATTTAGCATATTTATTGTTTTCGGACGAGGAACAGTTACCATGTTTACGTTTTTTACTTAATGACAAAAAAGAGCTTATGCATGATAATCAGTTAATTAAGATGGCAGAATTTGTTAAGGATAAAAATATCCAACTGATAATTTCCATTTTAAAGGATAAGCTGCCGGAAAAAGTATTAAATAAAGCGCATATTGCAGTTGAACTTTCTCAAAACAGTAAATTATTTAAAATTGAGCAAAGTTAGTATTTAATTACAGGTAGAAAAGATAAGTTTGATAAATATTTGAACAGGCAGGGAAAATGAAATGAATGAACATATACAAAAATATACAAAATTGCAAATGGGATCAAAAAACCAATAAAGAAACTAACAAAGAAATCCTAAAGACTAACAAAGAAACTAATAAAGAAATTCACAGAATGCCTCCTTCGTTATGAGAAGAATATCGTAAGATAATCTTAAATCGAAGGAGACGTTCATATGATCAATCGAAAGCAGCCAGACTAAATATGATTTCTTACCGCATCCTTCATCTTCTTCACATATTCCCCAACCGGTCCGGCGGCATCTTTTCCATACTGCGCCACCAGTTTGACAATTGCGGAGCCGACGATTGCGCCATCAGAGATTCCGGCCATTTTAGCGGCCTGCTCAGGGGTGGAGATGCCGAAACCTACTGCGCAGGGGACAGAAGAATTTTCCCGAACCAGTTTTACCAAAGAAGCAATATCCGTACGAATTTCATTTCTTACGCCGGTGACGCCAAGGCTGGATACAATGTAAATAAATCCTTTCGCGTCTTTGGCAATCATGGCAATTCTGTTTTCAGAAGTAGGCGCAATTAAGGAAATAAGATCAATGTTATATTTTTGGCAGACTTCATCAAATTCTCCCTTTTCCTCAAAGGGAAGATCAGGCAAAATCAATCCATCTATCCCAATTTCCGAACAGGTACTGATAAATTTCTCTGCGCCATAGGAAAATATCACGTTGGCATAAGTCATAAACACCATTGGCAAAGTTAACGGATGGCTTAAATCCTGACGGAGTTCTTTTACCATGTTAAAAATTTTGTCTGTGGTTACGCCCCCCTTTAATGCGCGCAGATTTGCGCCCTGAATAACCGGCCCTTCTGCGGTTGGATCGGAGAAGGGAATACCAAGCTCTATCAGGTCAGCACCATTTGCCGCCATAGCGCGTATAATTTCTTTTGTGGTGTCAAGATCGGGATCACCACAGGTAATAAACGGAATAAATGCTTTGCCATTTGCAAAAGCCTTTTTAATATTACTCATTAATATCCTCCCCTCTGTAACGTGCAATGGAAGCACAGTCTTTATCGCCCCGCCCGGAAATGGTAATGACAATAATTTTATCTTTTTCGTATGTGGGGGCAATCTTCATGGCATGTGCCACTGCGTGTGCGCTTTCGATAGCAGGTATAATGCCTTCTGTGCGTGAAAGGTATTCAAAGGCATTTGCCGCTTCTTCATCTGTGACAGGAACATATTGAGCCCGACCTGTATCATGAAGATAAGCATGTTCCGGTCCGATGCCGGGGTAATCAAGACCGGCGGAAATGGAATAAACCGGAGCAATCTGTCCATATTCATCCTGACAAAAGTAGGACTTCATTCCATGAAAAATTCCAGGGCGGCCGGTAGCAATAGTTGCTGCTGTCTCAAAGGTGTCAGTTCCCCGTCCGGCAGCTTCACATCCAATCAGCTTTACATTTTTATCACCAATAAAATGATAGAAAGTACCCATAGCATTGCTGCCACCACCTACACACGCCATCACCACATCAGGCAGACGTCCTTCTTTTTCCATAAGCTGCTGCTTGATTTCCCTGGAGATAACAGCCTGAAAATCTCTCACAATAGTAGGAAAGGGATGAGGCCCCATAACAGAGCCAAGGCAATAGTGGGTGTCATCAATCCGGCTGGTCCATTCCCGCATTGCTTCGGAAACAGCATCCTTTAAGGTGGCGGTTCCTGTTCTGACAGGAATAACCTCAGAGCCTAAAAGCCGCATTCGGTATACGTTAAGGGCCTGCCTTTTTGTGTCTTCTTCTCCCATAAAAACAACGCATTCCATGCCAAGCAGTGCGGCGGCAGTTGCAGTTGCAACCCCATGTTGTCCGGCGCCGGTTTCCGCAATCAATCTGGTTTTTCCCATTTTTTTGGCTAAAAGGGCCTGCCCCAATACATTGTTAATTTTGTGAGAGCCGGTGTGATTTAAATCTTCTCTTTTTAGATAAATTTTTGCGCCGCCCAAATCTCTGGTCATTTTTTCCGCATAGTAAAGGCGGCTGGGGCGGTTCGCATATTCATTAAATAAAGTGGTAAGCTCCTGATTAAATTCAGGATCATTTTTGTAATGGTTATAAGCTTCTTCCAGTTCAATCACTGCATTCATGAGAGTTTCAGGAATGTATTGACCGCCATGAACTCCGAAGCGTCCTTTTTCATTTGACATAAATTTTCCTCTCTTTTTCTCTTTATTTTTTATTTTCGCGGGCAATCCGCCAGAGAACAGCCTGCGTGAGATATTTGATTCACTGAATATTGCGGACAGAGCGGATAAAGGCTTCTATTTTTGCAGCATCTTTTCGGTGGCTGGTTTCCACTCCAGAGCTGGTATCTACTCCATAAGGGTGTGTCATGGATATGGCCTGTGCTACGTTTTCCGCATTTAATCCGCCTGCCAGAAAAAAGGGGCGTTTTATATTTTGGATTAGTGACCAGTCAAAGGTTTTTCCAGTTCCTAAGCCGCTATCCAAAAGAAGATAGTCAGCAGGAAAATTCAGTGCTTTTTGAATATCTTCTTTGGTATTTATGATAAATGCCTTGATAACAGGGCAGTGATACAAAGATTTAAGCCTTTGGACGTAAGAAGCGTCTTCCTGTCCGTGAAGCTGCACAATTTGTATGGTTTGACTTTGTAAAAGGGGAACAATATTTTCAATTGATTCATTTACAAAAACACCTGCGCTTTGGATAGAAGGATCTAAAAGCGCCCGCAGGGCTAAAGCATCCTTTGGGGAAACATATCTTTTTCTTCCCTGTAAAAACACAAAACCAATATAATCTGGTTTTAATTGATTTACACAGGAAATATCTTCCGGTGACTGCAAACCGCAAATTTTTATTTTCGTCATGACTTTACTCCTTTGAATGTTACTTTATCCACACTTTGTGCAGGGTATTTTCTGCAGGAAATCCTGCTTTTTTATTACCTTAAGATTGCACATAAATTAACGCTCTTACAACTTTAAGGATTCTATACCTGCAAAACTTTCAGGCTCTAAGCCTTTTAGAGTATTTATCATTCTTTTTTTATCCTGGGCTTTCATAAGTACTTCTCCAATCAAAACGGCATCTACATGGGCTTTCTCTAAAACTTCTATATCCTTACGGTTTTTAATTCCGCTTTCCGCCACAAAAAGAATACTTTCAGGAACCAGGGTGCGGAGTTTTTGGCTGTTACATACATTTACAGAAAAATTTTTTAAATTTCGGTTATTGACTCCTATGATACGTGCGCCCGCTTTTATGGCAGAAGCAATTTCCTGTTCATCATGTGCTTCCACCAAGGCGGATAAACCAAGCCGATTGCAAATTTCAATGTAATCCGTCAAAAGCTCAGTGGGAAGCAGTGAACAGATTAACAAAACTGCACTGGCACCCAACAGCTTTGCTTCATAGATCATGTACTCATCCACAACAAAGTCCTTGCGGATACAGGGGATGGAAACATGCTCTGCAATTTCTTTTAAATATTCATTTTTTCCCAGAAACCATTTGGGTTCTGTCAAAACGGAAATACAGGAGGCGCCGGCAGCTTCATATTCTTCTGCAATTTTCAGATATGGAAAATCCTCAGCAATAAGCCCTTTGGAAGGAGAAGCTTTTTTGCACTCGCAGATGAAGCTGATGCCCTGTGAGGAGAGGGCTTTTTCAAAAGGAAAACCTGTATTGCAGTTCATAGATAAAGCTTCACTTTTTATTTTTGTCAGAGAGCAAACTTCTTTTTCCTTTTTAACCCGTTCTTTTGTATATTCTGCAATTGTGTCTAAAATAGTTGCCATTCTGATATGAAATCCTTTCATTTTTTATAAAGTCTCAGCATAGGAAAAAGGTTTTTCAGGAATTGCTTATTTCTTTGAAGGCTTCTAGTGTTGTAAGTGCTTTACCACTGTCAATTAATTCTGCAGCCAACAAAATACCGTCTTTCATACTGTCAGCTTTTCCTCCGATATAAAGGGCAGCGCCGGCATTTAGAAGAACTGCGTTTCTTTTGGGGCTTTTTTCTCCTTTTAAAATAGAAAGTGTGATAGCTGCATTTTCCTCCGGAGTGCCGCCTGTAAGTTCTTCTTTATGGCAGGAGGTCAGGCCAAAGTCTTCCGGTTTTATGGTATAGCTTGCGTACTCACCATTATTTATTTCACAGACAGCAGTGGGCGCGCTTGCAGAAATCTCATCCATTTTGTCAAGTCCATAGACCACAAGGCCTCTTTTTACTCCCAGGTTTGAAAGCACTCTTGCAAGGGGCTCTACCAAAGAGGGATCATAAACCCCCAGAAGCTGCATGGAAGGGGAAGCAGGGTTGGTCAGAGGACCTAAAATATTGAATACGGTTCGTATACCAAGCTCCTTACGGATAGAACCTACGTATTTCATAGAGGTATGATACTTTTGCGCAAATAAAAAGCAGATTCCGGCTTTTTCAAGAAGCTCTTTACACTTTTCAGGGGTAAGATCAATATTAACACCGAGGGCTTCCAGACAGTCTGCCGCTCCGCATTTAGAGGAAGCGGCACGGTTGCCATGCTTTGCTACTTTAATACCTCCTGCTGCAGCAACTAATGCGGAGGTAGTGGAAATGTTAAAACTGTGGGAACCGTCACCACCTGTACCAACAATCTCCAGAACATCCATATTATGAGTTACTTTAAGCGCATGGCTTCTCATGGCGGCGGCACATCCGGCTATTTCATGTATGGTTTCTGATTTGGTGCTTTTGGTGGATAAAGCCGCCAGAAAAGCTGCATTTTGTGTAGGAGAAGTTTCTCCGCTCATAATTTCATTCATGACAGCATAAGCCTCTTCATAAGTCAAATCCTGTTTATCAACAATTTTTACGATTGCTTCTTTAATCATTATTGCTCCTTTCCGCCCGCTTTGCCGGGCATTCACATTAGAGTTTTCAGTTACATTTCCTTTTATTTTTTCATTTGCAGACTTTAACCTGCTTTAAAAAATTAGCTGCAATAGATTTCCCATTCGGAGTAAGAATAGATTCAGGATGAAACTGCAGGCCATACACAGGATATGCTTTATGCTGGATAGCCATAATTTCTCCATTGTCAGTTCTTGCGGTTATCGTAAGGCATTCAGGAAGGGTTTCTTCAACAAGTGCAAGAGAGTGATATCTTGCAACAGGTATTCGATCAGGCAATCCCTGAAAAATGGGACTGCTTCTGTCAAGTGTCATATCGGACTGCTTTCCATGCATTAGTTCTCTGGCATAGGAGATCGTTCCGCCATAAGCCATACAAATGGCCTGATGCCCCAGACAGACGCCCAGAATGGGGATTTTGTTTCCTAATTCTTTTACAGCATCAACACAGATTCCTGCATCCTCCGGTCTGCCCGGGCCGGGGGAAATGATAATTGCTTCCGGTTTCATTTCCTCAATTTCCTTTACAGAAGCAGCATCATTTCTAATGACTTTAATATCCGGATTTAAGGAACCAATTAATTGGAACAGGTTGTAGGAAAAACTGTCATAATTGTCAATTAGTAAAATCATTATTCCACCTCCTCTATGGATTTTAATGCATTGATTACTGCTGCCGCCTTGTTTATGCACTCCTGATATTCTTTTTCGGGAACGGAGTCGGCTACAATTCCGGCGCCGCTTCTTACAAATACTTTCCCGTTTTTCCTGTAGGCAATCCGGATGGCAATACAGGTGTCCAGGTTGCCGGTAAAGTCCAGATAGCCGATTGCCCCTCCGTAAATTCCCCGCTTGTTGTTTTCCAGATCATTAATGAGCTGGCAGGCCCTGACTTTTGGTGCGCCGGAGAGCGTGCCTGCAGGAAGAATAGCATCAATTGCTGACAGGGCATCTTCTGTTTCTCTGATTTGTCCCCGTACAGTAGAACCAATATGCATCACATGGGAATACTTTTCGATGCTAAGGTATTTCTCTACTTTTACAGTTCCAAATTTGCTGATTTTTCCAATGTCATTTCTTCCAAGATCCACCAGCATGTTATGCTCGGCTAATTCTTTTGGATCGGCTAAGAGCTCTTTTTCCAGTGCTTTATCTTCTTCCGGCGTCCTGCCTCTTTGGCGGGTGCCTGCCAAAGGAAATGTATAAAGAGTATCATTTTTGAGTTTAACCAGAGTTTCCGGTGAAGCGCCTGCCACTTCCAAATCACTGCTGGAAAAGTAAAACATGTAGGGCGAAGGATTCAGGGTTCGAAGAAGCCGGTAGGCATTTAAGAGGCTTCCTTCAAAATCAGCCTCAAAGCGGTTGGAGAGAACGATCTGAAAAATATCGCCTTCCTTAATGTGATGTTTGGCCTTTTCCACCATAGCGCAGTACTCTTCTTTTTGAAACAAAGGATGGAAGTCAGAAGTACATCTGCCGGAAAAGCCGGAAACAGGTTTGCTTGCCTTTATCAGTTCTGCCATTTTATTCAATTCGGCAGACGCCCGTTTGTATTCATCTTCTAAACGTTCAAGATGAATATTAACAATTAAAATAATTTTCTGTCTGAAATTGTCAAAAGCAATTACCTTATCAAACAGCATTAAATCTACATCCTTAAACCTTTCTGTATCAACTGCGTTTAAATCTAAAGAAGGCTCTGAGTATTTTAAGTAATCATAGGAAAAATATCCTACCAGTCCTCCGGTAAAAGGAGGAAGGTGTGGGAATCGGGGACTTTTGTACTCACTTAATATCTGTCGGATGTATTTTCCCGGATCAGTGGTTTCAAAAGAAGATTCTCCCAGTTTCATGTGTCCGTTCTGGCATGTGATTTCCAGGCTGGGATCATATCCTAAAAAGGTGTAGCGCCCCCATTTTTCGTGGTCAGAAACAGATTCCAGTAAATAACAGTGGGTGGAAATCCCTTTTATTATTTTAAGAACTTCAATGGGAGTTCTTAAATCGGACAGAATTTCCATGCTGACAGGAGCTGTTTTGTATTTATTTTCTTTTTGAAGCTCTTTTAGTACATTGATTTCAGGTTGTATCATAATGTCTCCTTTCTTACACAAAAAAACGCCCCTGACAGAAGTATTTCTGTCAAGGACGAATAAGTATACTATATCCGCGGTGCCACCTTGATTTACAGCCCATGCTGTACGCTTACGGGATACCATCATATCCCTGGCAACTGACGTATGCCTTACGTTGCAGAATACTGAATAGTTACGAAGCAACTATTGTTCACTGCACCCTCAGCGGTCCATTTGATGATTTGTTTTCCGCCCGTTCTCAGCAATCCGGGCTCTCTGTGGGAGCATCATCACCTTTATCTCCGCATCAACGGTTTAGGTGTTATTAATTTTTTACATAATATCACTGAAAAATTTAAAAGTCAAATACTTTTTTTCTGATTTTTTCTAACAGCCTACCTTTAAGAATTGTGCACTGCCATGAATTTTAATGGAAACAGAGCTTGCAGGTACAAAAATACAGTCGCCGCGAAAGAAGTGGAGCATTTCATTTTTTCCGAAGGATATACTTCCGCAGCCATCCATGCACAGCAGTACTTCAAAGGAAAGTTCGGTGGTGGCAAAGGGAACCATTTCACGAATCCGCTCCGTATTTACCAGCATACGTTCCACTTGAAAATATTTACAGCGGTATAAAAACTCAACAGCACAACCGGGCTGATATTTTAATACCCTTAAATTTTGTCTTGGTGCTTCGATTCCGTTTAAATTAGCCACATCAAGAGCTTTTTCTATATGCAGAGCTCTTTTATGCCCTGTTTTATCTATACGGTCATAATCATACAGGCGGTAAGTAATATTTGAATTTTCCTGTACTTCTGCAATCAGGGCACCTGCACCAATGGCATGTATGGTGCCGGGCTCTATGGAAAAAACATCATTTTTTTTAACAGGTACTTTTTGAAGGTACTTTTCAAGGGTTCCCTCTTCAATTCCTTTTTTTATGGTTTCCTTATCGGCAGTGTGGGAAAGACCGTAGATGAGCTTAGCGTCTTTTGAAGCATCCATAACGTACCACATTTCTGTTTTTCCGTTGGCGCCTTTTTCATGGGCCATTGCGTAAGCGTCGTCCGGATGCACCTGTACAGACAAATCATCTTTTGCATCAATAAATTTAATCAGGATTGGAAGCTCTTTTTGGGACATGGAATGCAGGCCCAAATATTCAGGGTGTGCCTGCAGCACGTCAGAAAGAAAAGCGCCTTTATGAACTCCGCTGTTTATGATACTGAGGCCATCAGGATGGGTAGAACATTCCCAGGTTTCCGCCAGCGGCGTCATATCAATGCCTTTTGAAAAATCGTCATTTAACCGGCGGCCGCCCCACAGATAATCTTTTCCTGCCGGTTTTAATAAAAAGGGGTTATTCAAGTGCAAATTTTTGTTTATCATGAACACTGATTTCCTTGCCTAATTGAACCTCGATCAGCTTTAATTCTGTATCGGCAAAAATAGTATGACGACATCCGGCCTGCATGGTGATTACGTCACCGGCGCTGACTTTTTGTTCCATTCCGTCTACAACAGTATGTCCTGTGCCGGAGATAACTACCCAGATTTCATCCCTGTGTTTATGACTGTGATAGTTCATTTTATGTCCCGGGTTTAAAATAACTTTTATGGTCATACTGCCTGATTCTACATCCAGTACCCGAAAACTTCCCCAGGATTTTTCTGCAAACATAATCTGCTGGTCAAATTTATCAACAAAAGGCTTAATGTAACTTGACTGCTCTTTATCTGAAACCAGAATGCCATCCGGGCTGGCTGAGATAACTACGTCAGATAATCCCATCGCAAGAATGGGAACATCAAGTTCATTAATAATGTGAACATTGCTGCATGTTTCATTCATTACAGCTTCTCCAACATTAGGCTCTTCCATTGCTTCCGTCAGGGTATTCCAGGTGCCCAGATCCTTCCACTGGCCGGAAAAACGCATTACCTGAATTTTACTTTCTTTTTCCACCACTGCATAGTCAAAACTTATTTTAGTTAAAGTTTCATACCTGGAAAACAAATCTTCATAGTCAGTAAAGTCAATTAATTCATGTGCTTTATCAAGGACGTACTTTAACTTATAAGCAAACACGCCTCCATTCCACAAAGCTCCCTGGGAAATATATTCTTTGGCAGTTTTTACATCAGGTTTTTCTTTAAAGCAGGAAACATCACTGATAAAATTACTGTTTTCCGGGATGATATAACCATACTTTTCACTGGGGTAGGTAGGTTCAATTCCCATTAAAACCAGATTTGCTTCTCCCTTATCTGCCTGAAGACTTAATTTCTTAATCATTTCAAAATAATCATCCTCCACGTAAGGATCCACGGGACAGACTACCACAGATTCTTCCCTGGAAATGCCCAGAACATCATGAAGGTAAGCGGTTGCCAGGGCAATTGCCGGAAAGGTATCTCTTCTGCAGGGCTCTACGGAAATACCCACATTATCACCTAATTGATTGTGAATTGCAGATACCTGTGTTTTGGATGTGGCAATGGTGATGGTGGCATTTTCATCAGCCTTACGAATCTGATGATAAACGCGCTGCACCATAGATTCATAGCCGCCTTCCGGTGTTTTGAAAATTTTAATAAACTGTTTGGAACGAATATCGTTGGATAGCGGCCATAATCGTTTGCCTGAGCCGCCGGATAATAAAACTATGTTCATTGTTATACCTGTGCTTTCCCACATAAGCCCTTTCCATGCAGAAAAGACTTACATGATTTTATTAACATAGGATGCCTTATGAAGGCAGCGTACGTTGTTTATATAGTTACGTTTTTTTAGAAAAATCCGTCTGTTTCCGGAATGATAATATCTGGTCCATCATCATATTTTTCGAATAGATCGTTGATATCTCCCGTATAGGTAAAGCCGCAGTAGGCATTGGATACACTTTCTCCTTCGCCGGAATATTTTGGAACAGAGGGCAGGGTATCAACATACAAACGAACCCATACAGTTCTTTCCCTGGGTATAGAGGGAGAGATATCGCTGACTGCTGGTCCATAAGGTGAATAATCAATTCCGGCAGATTGTGCAATAGTCGCCTGAAATTCTGTTAAACCAATAGGAGCATTGCTGATAAGCATTTCTTCATGGGATTCATGAGCATTTTTCATAAAAAATATAACCTGTGAGTCCCTTGAACCTCCATGATCTGCTGTTATAATAATAGTGGCATCGTCATAAACTCCAAGTTCTTTTAATTGATTTAAATATTCCTCCATGATGACCATACAGCCCTTTGCGGTTTTTTCCAGAGAAGAGTTTTCTGCATATTCACCTGTTATGTCTGTTTCATAGACATGAGTTCCCGACAAATGCTGGAATATATAATAATTTGATTTGTCATCTGTTGAAAGCTTTTCTTCCAGTAAATGTCCATAATAACGGTGGTTTTCATGGCTTACTCCTCTGCTTTTCGGAGTAATAATTTCAGAATACTCGCTGACATTTGCATAGAAATAAGGTTTTAATGCATATGGAAACATACGGTAAGCTGACATTTTAATCATTGTTTTTGCAAGAAGGACGTAGTTTACATTAAAGTCCTGTCCGGCATTGGTAACGTTGGAAAAATTTTGGTTTAATATTTCTGCACTGTTCATGCCGCAAAGCATGTTTTTATCCGGAGTATAAACATTTACCACATAATTCTGATCATGCAAAGCCTGATAAAATCCCACTGTTTTTTCGTCCTGCCATATTTTTGAGGTCCAGTCATTAATTGAAATTGAAGGATCAGGTTCCGAGCCTGACAGCATATGTGCCAGTGATGGATATGTGCCGAAATAGGTGCAGTCAGTGTTGCTGTAGTAGGTAAAATCATTCAAACCGTCAAGCAGATCAGGGTACTGTTCCATTGTTGGTTCTATATATTGATTGCTGAAATAATCCAGTACAAATACAATAATATTTTTGCCAGAGGATACTTTGAACTGGTCTTCACCTGAAAGAGACCATTCGCCTTCTTCGTATTTGTATGCAATTTCTTCAGCCGATAACATCAATGAAATCCAGGCAACCGATTGAATGCCTATTAAAAAAACTGCTCCAAAGCAAATGATGCTTTGCCAGATTTTTTCCTTCCATAAAGCCAGAAAAATAATAAGAGCAAGCAGCGCCAGCCATAGAAAGCCATTGAAAACAGCCTGTCCAATACCGGATTGATAGCCTTCCGGATTCATTCCAAGCAGATCCAGCCCTTCATTGATAAACATAATTTGTGCATAACCGGCAACAGACAGCCCGAAGAAAACAGACCATATAATTTTTCTTACTACAGGCGGAAGAAATGCAGCAAGAAAACTTATGACAGCGGAACTGATTATGGCAATTCCGGACAGGAGCCATACAAACTCACCATACACAAATTTAAATTCAGCTACATTTACAAAATAAATTTCTGCCGGGCCGAAAATCAAAAGCATAAAGGCAAATAAAAAGCATATCAAAAAACCGATGCCCCAATTTTTCAGTTTTTCTTTCATTTAAAATCTCCCTTATATTGATTAATACAGGTATTCATAAATTGAATCCTGTTTTCCCTTGCACTTTCCAAAGGCCTGCCTAAATCCTTTCTGGAATCCAGAGATACCATAACCTCAATGAAAGAAAGTTTTTGCATTTTTTTAGCCTTCTGTAAAGCTGCCTTAAGATCTTCTTTCGTGTAAACGGTAGTGACATGAGGATATCCGCATGCTTTTGCAATTTGAGCGTAAGTCTGGCCCGAAAAACCGGTAGGCATAGCGCCTACTGATTCGTGGGAAGCATTATTGATTACAATATGCAAATAATTTTCAGGAGCCTGTTTTGCAATAAATGCCAAAGAACCCATATGCATCATAAGGGCCCCGTCTCCATCTATACAGACGATTTTTTTCGTTTTATCTGCCTGTGCCATACCATATGCGATCATGGATGCATGCCCCATGCCTCCAACGCACATAAAAAGCCGCTCATGACTGCCAAAAAGCTGGTTGCTCTGCTCGTACAGCTCCCTGGAAATTTTTCCAGTGGTGGATATAAGGTAAGAATCTTCATATACCTCCTCAAGAATTGTTTTTAAGGCCTGTTCGCGTACAAGCGCATAGCCATTATCCCAGGTAAAGGAAGAACCCTTTTCAAAAGTGTCTTTTTTTACTACCAAAGCATATTGCATTTCATTTGAAAGGTGAGAATCTGCGTTTGCAAGAATCGTATCAAGTTCCTCGTTTGTGGTTTCAGAATCAATAACGGAATAAGGAATGTCCATTACTTCCAGTAATTTGCAGGTAATTTTTCCCTGATAGACATGCTGGGGTTCATCCTTTTTGCCCGGTTCACCCCGCCAGCCAATTACAAAAAGCATTGGAATTCCATATACTTCCCTGTTGGTGATAGAAGCAACCGGATTAATTATATTGCCAATGCCGGAGTTCTGCAGATAGACACAGCATGGCCTGTCTGTGGCAAGATATTCACCGGAAGCAAGGGCGACAGCAGCCCCTTCGTTTGCAGTTACGTAATGACGGAAATTTTTTCCGGCATCCAGTTGAATTTCGTCACATAGCTGCTTTAATGTGGAATCAGGCACTCCGACAATAGTTTGAATGCCCATTTCATTTATTTTATGTAAGAAAAAGTCAGCTTTCATTTTCAGCACTCCTGTTCTCCTGCATTTGGATCAATTGCAAGCAATTCTTCTACCGTATCAATTTCGATAATTTGTCCTTCTTCTACAGGCTCAATTTTAAGTTTAAGTTCGTTCAGATTTAAGTCCACTACCTCATCCCAATACAAATTGGAATTTTGCTCCTGGCGGTATGCTTCCTCAATTTTTTCCTTTAAAATCAGGCTGTCTTTTTTTGTAAAGTAGGAGATACCCACCATGTTGTAGGTATCTTTACCACCTTTTTTGACTCTGGAAATATAACCGTCCTTTAATTCAAAGATCCAATCGTCAGAAACACCGGCCATCATCCGGCCATAATAGCAGGAACTGCTTAATTTTTTTTCAAATACGGATGAATCGGAAATCAACAAGTCTGCTTCGCAGATAAAACAATTGGCCTTGCCTAAAACATTTCTGGCAGCATAAATGGAAGAAATATTATTTTTCACAAGGTAATCGGGATTTGTAATTAATGTAATCTGTGGATATTTATCGCACAATCCGGAAAAACATTCCTTTAAATAGCCTACAATAACATAAATCTCCGTAACACCTCTTTTTAAAAGGCCATCAATGACAGTTTCAATAAGAGGTTTTCCAAATACTTTTACGAGAGGCTTGGGAATTGTTTTTGTGACAGGGTGCATTCTGCTTCCAAGCCCTGCTGCCATAATGATACCAATTTCTTTGCTCATAATTTTACTCACTTTATATGTCATCAATTAAGGTGATAATTTCTTTAAAAGGCATTAGTCTGGAATCCACTTCCAAAGCTCTGTGGTTTTTTAAAATATCTATGGCAGTATTCTGCATGGCCGGAAAAGCGCTGCGCGTTAACTGGTTTGCGTAAATTACAATATTTACTCCATGCTTAATCAGTTCTGCTTCTGTCACGCAGTTGAAGGATGTTGGAACCACAACAATGGGTGTATGTGAATCTTTTGCTCTAAAAGCGTCGCAAAAGGCAAAAATTTCGTCAGGCAATGATTTTCTGGAATGAATCATAATACCGTCAGCGCCTGCATCCACATATGCAAAAGCACGTTTAAGAGCATCTTCCTGGCCTTTTTCAAGAATCAGGCTTTCAATTCTGGCTATAATCATGAATTCTTCTGTTCTCTGTGCATTTTTTCCGGCGCGAATCTTTTCGCAAAAGTTTTCAATGGAATCCTGTGTCTGTGCCACTTCCGTGCCAAATAAGGAATTTTTCTTAAGCCCGGTTTTATCTTCAATAATCACTGCCGATACGCCCATGCGCTCTAAGGTGCGCACATTATAAATAAAATGTTCCACCAGACCGCCGGTATCTCCGTCTAAAATAACAGGTTTTGTAGTTACTTCCATAATATCGTCAATGGTGCGTATTCTGGAGGACATATCCACAAGCTCAATATCAGGTTTGCCTTTGGCAGTAGAGTCACAAAGGCTCGACAGCCACATGGCATCAAACTGATCTAATTCTCCGTTGTGTTCAACAACTGTTTTTTCCGCAATCAGCCCTGTAAGTCCGCTGTGAGCCTCAATTGCTTTTACAATGGGGCATAATTTTAAAAGCTGGCGGAGACGTTTTCTTCTGAATTCAGGCATTGCAAGCTTTTCTTTTATGTTATCGTCAATTTTCCGGACATTTTCATTATAAGTGTAACCAATTTCAATCAGTTTTCCGCCATATTTATTTAAATTATTAATTACGTTGGTTCTGATTGCACTTTCCGGACCTTTGCACCAGTTATCGCCATGAATTACGTAGTCGGGTTTTAGCTGTGCTAAGACATTATCGTACATAATTTCGTTCTGAATGATAATGTTTGAAACCAGTCCGGTTTCTTTTACAATTGTTTTCCGCTCTTCAATGGAAATGGTGGGAAAACGGTTGTACTTTATCATTGCGGCATCACTGAGAATACCTACAGTGACATCACCGTATTTGTTTGCTTCTTTTAAAATATTAAGATGGCCTTCATGGATCACATCCGTACAGAAACATGTGTATACTTTTTTCATTTTATTGTATTTCCTTTTCTGTGGACTAAAAACAGTTAATCATTATATTGAACAGGAATTTTTATCTCATATTTTTTCAGGGCTTCCTCAAATATGTCAAAAAAGTTTTTAATATCTTCTGTGGTGATAGCGCCTAATGCGCATAATCTGAAAGTGTTCTGGGAGGAAATTTTTCCAGGATAAATTGTAAAACCTCTGTCATAACAATAGTCATGAATTTTTTCAAAATCCCAGTTGGCATCATCCGGATACCTGACAGAAACAACAAGCCCTGCCTGCCACTTTCTTTTAATAATATCTTTAAATCCCAGCCTGTCAAGTCCTTCATGAATGGCATGAAAAACGCTTAAGTGCCGCTGCCATTTCGTCTCTTCTCCTTCTGCAAAGTATTCCCTGATTGCCTGACGTGCGGCATAGATTGTCTGAACGGGAGGAGTAAAGTGCATTTCTCCTGTTGTTTCAAAAAAATGATATTGCAGATACAGGTTGCAGTAATAGGAACGTTTAGGATATTCAGCTGATTTTTTAATTATTTCCCTATTGCCAACAATAAATGACAGTCCTGTCATTGCCATAAGCCCCTTCTGGGCGGAAGCCATGCAAAAATCAATTTGGTCTTCTTCTATGTTAATTGGACGCATGGCATAAGTAGATGTAGTATCCACCGTAAAAACAGCATGATATTTATGAACCAGAGCGCCAATTTCCCGAATAGGATTTAAGATACCTGTGCCGGTTTCATTGTGGGTGGTATGAACCAGAGCAATATCCGGATTTTCTTTTAACGCAGTTTCAATTTGAGCCAAATCAGGCAGTTCATCCACCGGAAATCTAAGATTGATAAATGGCAGATGGTAATATTCACATACTTCCGCTGCCCGGGCGCTGTAGGCACCATTATTGACAATTAATATCTTTTTTCCTTCGGGAAGAAGTGAGTTCAAACACACATCAATATTAATGGTTCCGGAACCGCAGAAAAGGACGGAAGTGTATTTATCAGGGCTGCCATGAACAATACGGACCAGATCTTCTCTCATCTGCTTCATCATGGAAGCAAATTCTTTTTCTCTTGGGCAGATGTCAGGTACAATCTGTGCCATTTTTACAGTATCTGTTGTAGTTGCAGGTCCGGGATTTAATAATATTTTTCTTTCTATCTGCATGTAGATTCTCCTTTATTTTTGTTCATAATCAGCCAGGATAAATGTCAGTCGTCTTCCTCTTCATGTTTTTTCTTATAATACTTTAGTCTTTCAAGAATATAATCTGCGCCTTTTTCTCCACTGGAGCCAATATTATAAATATATTTTTCACGGATTTTGTGAAGGCTTTCTCTTGAAAATTCATTGCTGGTTAGTAATTCATGTATAATTTTCGGCAAATCCTTTAAACTTTCCAGTTCAACGCTTCTGCCCACTTTATTGCGAAGCTCTATATCAATAGGGGTAATTCCCAGCTCTTCATAGTCTTCATTCATAATCTTCATTGGCGTATTAATAAATAAAGATGGTTTCAGTGTTGCAAAGGAGTATTCAAATGCAATACTTGACCAGTCCGTAATGACAAGATCGGCTTCATAGATGGTGCTGTTGGAAGAAAAGTCTGTCTGTAATTCCATGTCATCACGGGAATCCATATGATATTTTTGGCGCAGGTATTCAAGCCGGCTTTCCTCATGGCGGACAAACTGAGGATGAGGCCTTAAAATAATTTTATATCCAAGTCCCCCCAGATAATCCAGTATTTCTTCTATACAGGAAGATAAAATATTGTCCTTTTGCCAGGAAGGCGCAATCAGAATTTCCCGAACAGTTTTTCGGCGCTTATCCATATTCTCGTATGCAAAAATCATATTGTCAATTACGCCGGAGCCCCATTCAATGATATTTTTGGAAGGCAGGTGATATAATTCTTCCCTTTTTCGAATTTCCTTTGTGCATAAAAAACCGGAAGAAAAAATGGTGTCAAAATGATCCAGCGCATCTTTATGAAAAGTAAGGTTCGGGCTGTTAACATCATGGGGAACGTAAATGTATTCGTTGTCCTTTCGAACCAGAGAGCGTTTTAAATGAAAATTTTCCAGGTCAGGAGTGGTCATAACTACCAGATCTGCTTCCAGTTTCATCATAAGAACAATTAATTTATGCTCGCCAATATAAAAAGGACGGAAGCGGTCGCTTTCCATTTGAAATACCTGATCTTTCGGATCACTTGTAATATAATTGATGATTACGTTTGATTTTTTTAACAGGGTTTCAATGATATTTTGAAAATATTTGTAAAACCCGTTTTTCTCAGAATAAAAGACAATCTGCATTTCATAATCTTTGAAAAATCGTTTATAGTCGGCTTTCTCTTTCCTGCGGTAAGGATCCTTATCAAATAATTTTTTCTGTGAAGATTTGTGAAAGGCCGAGCTTTCGGCAAGCTCTTTCCGGCTTTTTTCCAATGCATCATAATCAATATATTTTTTGGGATTCATAATGATGTTAAGTAAATATAACTGAGCAATGGAAAGTAAATTACTAAATGTCCAGTAAATACCAACCCCGGTTTTTACAAAGAAGCCTAAATACAGGGATAAGCCAATGGACAACAGCATAGTGCCGTATTGATTGAATTTATTTTGTTCGGATTGAAGCACATTAATGCGGTTTTGAATAAAACACATAAACCAGGCGGAAAATGCAGCAATAAGAGGAATTAAATATGTAATTCCTCTTGTTTCTATGGGGATGGAAGACAAATCTATCCCGCCAAACATGGTATTTAATGTTCCGGCGCCGCCTCGAAAAATATGTTTTACCGGATCATTAATGACGTTAATAACACCCATTAGAAGGACAAGTTGAAGAATCAGGGGAATTAAGTCCGCTAAAGGCTGGTAGTGTTCCCGTTTATATAATTCATATTGTTCCTCTGATATTTTTTCGCCATTTCCAAAATATTTCGCTTTAATAAAATTAATTTCCGGCTGGAGCTTTACCATCTTAATGGAATTTTTCTGTACCATTAGAGAAACCGGAAATAAAAGAATTTTTGTTAAAAAAGTAAAAAATAAAATCGACCAGAAATAATTATGCAGGAGATGATAACTGAAATACATCAGCCATCCCAGAATATCACCGATCAGATTAATTATACTATTCATGGGACTCCTGTTCCTTCTCCTGTTTCTTTTTATTGTGTTTTTTCTTCATCTTTCGAAAAAACTTTGCAATTTTGTGTCTGTAAACGGTACATGCAGCGCCTACAGCAATGAAAATACCTGCGACAGCCTGAATCACATAAGTGACTGCAGACGGATCAATATATGCAAATGCGGTATTACTGAACAGGAAAAAGAAGCATGTAAAAAAATACGTAAATTTAAAGACTGCCAGTCCTATTTTTTTCATAATTATAATGTCCTTTCTGCCGGATGAAAATGATGTAATTAATTCTATGACTAAATAATTTAAAAGTCAAGAATTCAGTGCCGATTTCCTGGTTAAGACTAGTAATAAGAAATGAAAAATAATTCAAATTGTACGTAAAACAGGTTCAGATATTCCCTGTTTTGCCTTGAGCAGTTTTAGTAAAATGATTCTGTATATGCCGTGATACAGCAAATTCTGCTTTTAAGATCAGAGAGGATATTTTACATGGATAAAATTAAAAACAGCCTTTTTATGAAACTGATTGCACTACTAATGTTGGTTATTATTTTGCCAAGTATCATATCTAATGTGATTGCATACAGGCAGAATTACCATATGATGCAGCAGCAGATTATTGACTGGAATGAAAGCATGATGGGAATTGGCATGGAGGAGACAATAAATTTTATCCGCAGGATAGAACAGGCGCCTATGAATTTATTTGAAAATCCGGATGTTGTCAGAATATTAAATCGAAAAACAAAGTTTACAGATGTAGAGCGTTATATGGTACGTAAATACGGCAAAGCTGTCAGTGATAAAGCGCCTGCAATTTTTCGTATTGTGATGTACTGCAAAAATGGGGAGGTCATTAATGGCGTTTATGCGAATGCACAAAGAAGGATGGAAATTGGAGAGTATCAATATCCGGAGCGGAGTGGAGATATTTTTCAGGTGGGAAGAGACGAAGTGGGAAATCCAGTTTATTTAATTTACAATATGGATATTCAGAATGTTCCATCTTATGACACTGCTGTCAGTATGCGCATTTTTGCAGATTTAAAAGAATTACAGGAGGTGACAAAAACATTATGCGGACAGTATAAAGACAATGTGGTTATGGTCTGCCTTGGAGAAGATGGCAGAGAACTGATTTATACGTCAGGTTTTTTTGAAAATGCCGATTATGCAGAAAAAGAACTTTTAGAAAAACATTATACCAAAGGAACATTGGACGGAGCAAAGGGAATGTTTTTTCTGAAAAGAGATTTCTATAAAGGAGAAGAGGTTCGTCTTATTATGTTTGTAGATAATCACTGGTTTACAGATCCTGCCGAGAGAGTCGTCATTGGGGCAATGGCAGTACAGGCCTGTCTGTTGGCAGTATCCGTAGTATTTTTGTTTCTGGTGTTTAATCTGTTTATTTCTCCGGTGAGAAGAATGCTTAATAATATGGAAGCGGTTAAACAAAAACCCGAATTTGTATATAAGTCGAAATCAAACCGCAAAGATGAGCTGGGAATTCTGGAAAACAAGTATGCGGAAATGATGACAAACCTGGATGAGCTGATCAATAAAAATTATCGTTATCAGTTAGAGGTGACAAAATCCCGTTTTAAAATGCTGCAGGCACAAATCAATCCGCATTTTTTATATAATATGCTGCAATATATCAGCACGACTGCACTGAAACATCATTGCCAGGAAGTTTCAATGCAGTTGACGCAGTTAGGAGAACTGTTCCAATATACAATGAATACCGGAGAGGATATTGTTACCCTTAAAAAAGAGTTGAAGCATATTGAAAACTATATTGCGCTGCAGGAGGGAAGATTTGCCGGAAGACTCCATTTTATGCTTCATTATCCCAAAGAGGCAGGCAGCCTGCTTATTCCCAAAATGATTCTACAGCCTCTTGTGGAGAACAGCATTAAGCATGGAATTGACAAAAAGGACGGAACAGGAACTATTATGATTTCCATTAATGAAAAACCGGATAAATACCAGATACGGGTTATTGATAATGGAATTGGTATGAGCAGGGAGCAGATACAAAAATTGAAGGAAGCCTATAAAAATTATGAATTTACTGCGGCCTCGGATCATGGAATTGGCTTATTAAATGTGCTGCAAAGATGCAGTATTTATTATGAAGAAAGATTTGACTGGGAAATTCAAAGTATACCCAAAGTGGAAACAACAGTTGAGTTTGTAATAGCAAAAGAAAATAAGGAGCAGGAATGAAAGTAATAATTGTTGATGATGAAGTTCATATGAGAGAAGCCATTGAGCTGATGATCGATTGGGAGAGTTATGAAGTGCAGGAAGTTTATTATGCAACAAATGGGATAGAAGCCCTGAAAATAATTGAGGAAAAAAAGCCGGAAATTTTACTTTGTGATATGGAAATGCCGGTGATGGGCGGAAGAGAGCTTCTGAAAGAAATTACGGAGCGTCAGATTAAAATTCAGGTAATTGCAATCAGCGGGTACAGCGATTTTTCCTATGTTTATGCCACACTGCTGGCTAACGGAGTTGATTATATTTTAAAGCCCTTCGGAAAGGAAACTCTGGTAAATGCGCTGGAAAAAGCTATTTTAAAAATTCGGGGAGAAAAAGAAGAGGCTGTTAAGAACAGACAACATGAACAAATGGGGATTGTTATGGCTAATCAGATTTTGCAGAGTTTTTGCAGAGGAGAAGGGGTGAGCAGGGAGCAGACAGAGGAAGCATTTGTAAAGCTGGGTGCCGGAAATGGAAAATTTTTAC
>VSNT01000061.1 GCA_009774465.1 Lachnospiraceae bacterium | reverse complement strand
GGAGCAGGGGGAGTAAAACAAGAACAATTTTAAATATTTTTATTGTTTTCTTTTTAAGCGGTCTGTGGCATGGAGCCAACTGGACATTTATTGTATGGGGTGTTATGCAGGGGATTTTAGTGATTTGGGACAACCTTGGTATTATGGGAGTAAAGGAAAAAAATAAGGAATTATCCCCACGAATTACAATTCCCAAGTGGCTGGGCTGGATATTTACCTTTGGATTTTTTAATCTTTCCTTATGTTTTTTCCGGAGTGAGAACATGACAAACGCTTTCCAAATGATTAAAAATATTTTTGCATTTAAAAATACCGGATATATTTATAAACTTACAGCAGTACTGGATATTCCTGAATTTTATCTGATTAAGCAGGTGATCAATCTTTCTGCGCCGGATTTACTTAGGTATGGATATTTAATATTGTTTGTTTTCCTGTTAGCAGTCAGTGCCTTTATTCTTACCAGAAAAAATGCAGTTCAGATTACGAAGGAACATCCTTTGGATTCTAAACTTTGTTTTTTTATCACTATTATTTTTGTATGGTCTGTCATATCTTTTTCACAGGTCAGCACTTTTATTTACTTTAATTTTTAAATGGAGAATTATTATGTCAAAAAGATATATAAAGCATTTTGGTATATGGAGTGGTATTCTGCTGCTTTTATGTATTCTGGCAGTAGTGGTGTTTGATCCCTTTTTTCAGTATCACAAACCACTTCCCGGGCTTAAGGCAGTATTAACGGACAAGGAATATCAATGTACTGGTTCTCTTAAAACTTTTGATTATGACAGCGTGATTGCAGGATCTTCCGTAGCAGAAAATTATTACAATGACTGGTTTAATAAAGGATTTGACTGTACTGTAATCAAGGCGATAAGATCATACGGGGCTACAGCGGATTTATGTTTTCTTTTGGATTTGGCTTTTGAACATCAGGATATTAAATATGTTTTTTATAATCTGGATCCTTCTGCGCTTACAGCAGATGCTCAGACTACCTATGAACTTACAGGATGTCCTATGTATTTGTATGATGATAATTATATAAATGATATTGAATACTGGTTGAACAAAGGAGTTTTAATGGAAAAAATTCCTTATTTGATTGCCAATTCCGTGATAGACGGGGCATATGATGAAAATGATTCTTATAACTGGGCTCAGTGGAAGCAGTTTAATTCGGATATGGCGCTGGGACTTTATATACGCAAGCCTTCTGTTTCAGAAATGAAACCGGAAAAATATTATGAAGATATCTTAAATCAGAATCTGAAACTGTTAACTGACCGGATTGAGGCACACCCTGACACTATATTTTATATATTTATTCCCCCTTACTCTATGCTCTGGTGGGATAATATATACAGAGAGGGAGATACAGAGAGCTATCTTTATAATATGGAATATGCAATGAAAACTCTGCTTTCCTTTGAAAATGTGAAATTTTACTATTTTCAAAATGACAGGGAGGTCATTACCAATCTGGAAAATTACATGGATATTCTGCACTTTTCTCCGGAGATCAATCATTATATCTGTGACAGCATGATAAATGACAGGCACAGAATAAACCTTGATAATTACAGGGAAAACATTAATGAAATGAGAGATCTTTCTTATGAGATCGTAAACGAACTAATAAAACCCTATGAGGATCAAATCAAAGTAGATTTATATGATGATTGATCACACAATTTGAAAGGTTTTTAAAATAGCCCATATATACGGAGCGCCGAAAACACATAAAGATTTAGGACCGGTAATATGCTCCGGATCATTTTTTATTTTTTCAAGGGCCTGGGAAAAAGTAGCTTTTGTAATTGATTTAGAGCGTCTGTCCACAAAAATTTCTCCTCCCTTAACATAATAAGTAAAGGGAAGACGTTTCATGGTATAGAAAGTTTCATTTTGGTGCTTTATCAATAATTCCCATAAAAAGTCAATTGTAATTTTTTCATCCATAATTTTAATATTCCTTAAATTTGTTTTGATTACTTCATATCTTTTATGTTAACATTAAATTATAAATCCGTAAACAAATCATGCAAAGATGGAGAAAAAAAGTGACTTCACGAAAAGTAACGATTAAAGATGTAGCAAGAGAAGCAGGCGTTTCAATTTCAACAGTATCTAATGCTCTTAATGGTGTGGATGTACTTCACCCATTTACCAAACAGCATATTCTGGAGGTAGCGGAAAGGCTGCATTACGTCCCAAATTTAAATGGGAAAAATTTAAAGTCACAGGCAACGAAAGTGATCGGCCTTTTTATAACATGTCTGACAGGATCTTATCATGGTATGCTGGCTGATTCTATTTATAAAAGCTGTCAGTCTTATGGCTATGAGCTTAATATATTTATCAGTGATAAGGTTGATAATGCAATGATCAATCTTTTAGGCCACCGGGTAGATGGCGCTATTATTATGAATAAATTTATAAAGGACAGGGAAGTTAAGCTTTTATCAGAAAATGATATACCTGTTGTTTTTATTGACAGAAAACAAAAGGGAAAGTATTTATCCAGTGTGGTTTTTGATCCGTATTATGAAGGTGAGCTTGCCGGAAAGTATTTGCTTAAATTGGGGCACACCACTTTTGCTTATATATATGGTTCCGGAAACAGTTTTGATAATATAGAAAGGCTGAAAGGATTTCAGGATGTGCTGGGGCAGTCAGGAATTAAACTTGCAGATGATTATATCCTGCAGGGTAAATTTGAAAAAAATACTGCTTATCATTCCGTGTCAGAATTTGTTGAATCAGGAAAACCTCTGCCTGAAGCCATTTTTGCAAGTAATGATTTAAGTGCTATCGGTACTGTAGAAGCTCTTTTGGATAAAGGAATTAAAGTTCCTGAACAGGTTAGTGTAATTGGCTGTGACGATATAGAAATTTCACAACTGGTAAGACCATCTGTCACAACTATAAGAACTTCCTTTGATGAGCAGGGTTCCATGTCAGTTGACTATTTAATGAGACTGATAAAAAAAGAAGAATCAGGTAAAATTGAAGTACTTAAGGGCAGAATTATTGAACGTGAATCCACCTGCATGAGAGATGGAAAAATACCTATGCATGAGAAGCATCTTCAATTAAACGCATAATAGTTTTAATGGAACTCAGCTGATTGCTTTTTCCCATAGCGTCAATGTAAGTCTGCCTTGTAAAATACAATTCCGTAACTTTTTCCACAAGAAGGTCAGCGGAAAGATAATCGTCATCAATTACCATAGAAAATCCCTGTGATTCAAAGGATTTTGCATTTAAAATCTGGTCTCCCCGGCTGCTGTTTGCAGATAATGGAATTAACAGATTAGGTTTTTTCAGTGCCAGCAATTCACAGATGGAATTAGCGCCTGCACGGGAAATCACGATGTCCGCCATAGCAAACAGATCTTTTAATTCACTTTTTACATATTCAAACTGTATATATCCTTCCATATGAAGAAGCATATTGTCAATTTTATCTTTTCCACAGATATGAACAATCTGAAAATCATTTAACAGCTTTGGAAGCGCTTCACGTACAACCTTATTTACAGATGCAGCGCCTAAACTTCCTCCAATTACCATAATCACAGGTTTATTGGCAGTAAAATTACATAAGTCAAGAGCTGAAAGCTTATCACCCTTTGTCAATTCATCTCTGATTGGAGAACCTGTAAGGACTGCTTTTTCTTTTGGAAGCATGGATAATGTTTCAGGAAAATTGCAGCAGACTCGTTTTGCAACAGGAATGCAGAGCTTATTTGCAAGCCCCGGAGTCATATCGGATTCATGGATAATGCAGGGAATATGCAAAGATGCGGCCGCCCTTACGACAGGTACGCTTACAAATCCCCCTTTGGAAAAAATCACATCCGGCTTTATTTTTTTCAGGTATTTCCGGGCCTGAGCCAATCCTTTGATTACACGGAAAGGATCTGTCAGGTTTTTAAGATCCAGATATCTTCTGAATTTACCGGTAGCAATTCCATAATAGGGAATATCAAAGTCAGTAATCAGTTTCTTTTCAATTCCATCATAAGATCCAATGTAAGAAACTTCATATCCGGCTTCTTTTAAATACGGCAAAAGAGCAATATTAGGTGTAACGTGACCTGCTGTTCCGCCTCCTGTAAGGACTATTTTTTTATTTAAGACAGAATTACTACTCATAAATAAAGCCTCCGGTTTTAATTGTTTTCACTTTTCAGCATTTCAAGAGCATGGGCAAGCTGGTCAGGGCATGAGGTAGTCTTGAAACCGCATCGGATTCCTTTTAATTTCATAATGGCCTCATCCACGGACATGCCTGTTACCAGATTTGCAATGCCCTTTAAGTTTCCATTACATCCTCCAAAAAATTCTACAAATTTAACTTTGCCATTTTCCACTTCAACATCAATAGAAGTTGAACAGGTACCTTTTGTTTGATATTTCATAATTTCTCATCCTTTCTTTAATGGATAAGTATAGCAGAAAATTGAGATTTTTTCCAGCATGAAAAGATATTTTGACGAAATTTGGCGAGGAATTACAAGCCCTGCCTTATTGAGAGAAAAAACCTCTTCCTCTATAATATAGTAAGGAAAGGAGGAAATATGTTTACAATTATTTATGAACACAAAATACTTACAGGTTTGATTTCTTTTTTTCTGCTGTCCAGTATGATATGTCAGATTATTTCCGGTATCATATATCAAAAAATGATTTCAGAATCGGATAATATGTCTGCAACAGAAAACAGGTTTTTAAAACAGTGTAAACAAAAATATGCTAATTATTACAAGTTAAATGGTAAAATGGTTAATACGGGAGTATTTGTGGACAAGTTTCTTCAAAAAATACGTATTGCAGGAATCCGTCTTAACCGGTTAAATTACATAGCAGGTCAGATGATGATGTTGTCTGTGCTCACTACAGGGGTTTCCATCTGCCTTTCTCTGGCAGCAGGAAGCACTTTATTCCAGATCATACCCTATTATTTAATCAGTATACTGGGACTGTATTTATACTTTTCCGTGTCGGGAATTGTGGATGTGTCAGAAAAAAGAAAAGCGCTTAAGATAAATCTGGTAGACTATCTGGAAAATCATTATGCGCCAAGACTGGAAACGGAAAGAGAAAATGCTTTGGAGGAAGGAATAAAAAAGCGGGAAAAGTACGCAAAAGAATTGTTATTTGAAAAAGAACCGGAAGCAGAAAAGGCAGCAATGCCGGAAGAAAAACCAAAGGCTGTAGTAGAACGGATTCCCAATAAGCATCAGGATGAACTGGAAAATCTTCTGGAAGAATTTTTTGCTTAAATAATTGGAAAGAAAGCATTCTTTATGATAAAGTTGATAAAGAAATACTTTAAGATAAATCCGGAGGTAAGATTCTTTTATGGAAATGGAAGAAAAAAGTGGAAAAAAACGATATGAGCTTTTAGACAGTATCAGAGGACTGGTACTGATCAGTATGATTTTATATCATGCCTGCTGGGATCTGGTTTATTTATTTGGGCAAAACTTTAGCTGGTATCAGGGAACCGGTGCTTACCTCTGGCAGCAGAGTATATGCCAAACATTTATTTTATTGTCCGGATTTTGCTGGTCTTTAGGAAAAAAACCAGCAAAACGCGGACTTATTGTTTTTTTGGGGGGAGCAGTTATTTCTGTAATTACCATATTATTTCTTTCCCGGGACAGGGTGGTGTTTGGCGTTCTTACATTGATTGGAAGCTGTATGCTGCTTATGATTCCGCTTCAAAAGGTTTTAAAAAAGATACCTTCTGCCACAGGTCTGGCAGTTTCCATATTGCTTTTTGTCATGACAAAGAAAATAAATTATGGTTACCTGGGGTTGAAAGATTTGTTTGAATTTCATTTACCGGCCGGTTTATACAAAGGACCGGTTATGACATTTTTAGGGTTTCCATCTCCGGATTTTTATTCAACAGATTATTTTTCCTTATTTCCCTGGCTTTTCTTATTTTTATCCGGATATTTTCTTTATGGAATGTTAAGTAAGGCTGGCAGCGGAAAATTTTTAGACAAGTACTTTGTCAGGGGAATCAGCCCTCTTTCTTTTTTGGGAAAGCATTCTCTTCTTATCTACATGCTGCATCAGCCTGTGATTTACGGCATATTGTCATTAGCATACAAAGCCTGATGGATTTCTTTAAATATTTTTTTGCTGGTAAGGGCAATCAGCGTGGTAATAATAAAGGCCAGCAGGAAAATGAACGACAATTGATTCTTAAAATGTTCAATCAAAAATCCATAAACAGCCTGGCCTACAGGCTGGGAGCACATACAAATGCACATAACGCAGGATGTAATTTTTCCAAGCATGTGTTCAGGTGTAAGCATCTGCATATAAGAAATCATTATAATTGAGAGCAGAGAGGAAAGAGTTATCATAAAAAAACAGCATATGATGATAACATAATATATAACCATTGCCGGTGGAACAAGAAATAATACTGCCGCAATTGGAAGTAATGATAAAGAAGTAAAAATAAGCAGCAGGTATTGGTTCTGCGGCTTTGCCTTTTTGGATAAAATACCGGCCATCAATCCGCCAAGCAGGCTTCCTGCAGCCAATGCTCCCTGTGCATATCCATATAATTGATTTCCGACAGTTACGGAGAAACCAAGGGACTGTGTAATTATAACAGGCAAAGCAATATTAATAAGTGAACTGAAAAATAAATTTACAGAAGCTGCCGCAATAGATAATTTCCAGATAACAGGTTTTTCATTTCTGATAAATTTCAAGCTTTCCTTTAAATCCATTTTGAATGTTTTCATGATAGAAGCCTGGGCAGTACGCCGCCTGTATGGAATTTGAATAAAAAGTTCCATAATAGCAGAGAAAATAAAACATGGAATACTGATATATAAAATAGGGTATAACCCAAAAAGTCCAAAAATGGCGCCTCCTGCAATTGGTCCCATTAAGGAAGCCAGAGAAGAGATTAAATTAATTGTGGCATTTCCTTTTATTAGATTTTCTTTTGACATAAGAAGAGGAATGCTGGCCTGTACAGCGGGCTGGTAAGCAGCCTGTATTCCATAAAGAAGAGTCAGCATTACAAGAATTACCACAGTTAAATTAAAAAGGTTAAAATATAAAGTAAAAAGTAAAGTAATAAAAGCGGTAAAAAAATCTAAAATAACCATAATATTTCTTTTGTTTACCCGGTCCGCAATCATACCTCCCACAGGGGATAAAAGTATCATTGGAATAAAGGAACAGGCCGATACCAGGCCAAAAAGCATGGCAGAGTCTGTTTCATTTAAAAGATAAAGAGGCAGGGCAAATCGGAGAATTGCATTTCCAAATAAAGAAATGATCTGTCCAATAACTATAAGTATAAAATTTTTTTCCAACATAGGTTTTTCCTTTCACGTTTTTTATAGATATAACATTTGCCTGCAGTTGCGGACTACCCAGTCTGGCTTGCAATGCAGCAACCTTTTGTTTCAATGTGATAAACTGCTGGTTGCGGAAAAATGAATATGTATTTAAAGTTCTATAGAAAGGCACTGATAATTCCTTGAGATATTTGTCATATTATGGTATTATGTTTCAACTCATCTAAAAACAGTCTTTAATCTGAAAATAGCATATAAAACATAATAATTATCGGGCATTTTAAATTGAGGTGAACACATATGAAGAACGTGATGATCAAGGGAACCGGCGTATATACACCTGCTAATAAGGTTTATAACGAACAGTTGGATGAACATTTTGAAAAGCGCGGACTTAGTGCACATAATCTTATGAATCACTTGGGAAGAAGAAAACGCTATTTCATTTCTGAAGGAGAAAATACCATTACCATGTGTCAAAATGCCATTGATGCATGTATATCCAAAAATAAGTTGAACTTAACAGATTATGAAATGGTTGTAGTATGTACGGATACACCTGAGTATCTATTTCCCACAAATGCACTTAAGCTTGTCGGGCTTTATGGTGAGCAGCTTAAAAATGTAATTGCAGCATTTGATTTAAACAGCAATTGTACGGGAATGATTCACGGACTGGATGTTGTTTATAAATATATGAAAGCATCAAATATACACAATGCTCTTGTGGTTGGATGTTTTTGTATTACCCCAATTGCATTATGGTCTGACACAGTGGTATATGCAACCTTTGCCGATGCTGCTGCCTGTGTTGCACTAAGTATGGAAGAGTCTGAGACTTCCAAAGGATTTTTAGACACTTACCTGTTTACGGATGCAAGTTATCATGGCTATATTACTTACCCTAAATGCGGCATGTCGAAGGTTCCATTAAAAGCCATTGAACCAAATGAAAAGAGACTGGAGTGGAATCCCTTTCCTATGGATTTTATTCCAAAGCAATGGTACGATGGAATTCATCAGATTTTGGATAGAAATAACTTAACATCTCAGGATATAGATTATTATATTTTTTCACAGCTCAGCGATGAATTTAATGTAAAGACGCTGGAACTATTAGGGATATCAGAGGATGATCATAAATATTATTTTGTAGGAAAGGAGTATGGATATACGGGAAACACATGTCCGATTATGTGTTTAAACAGACTGTGGGATATTTATTCCAAAAAGGGAAATAAAATTATTATTTGTACAGTTGGAGCAGGCTATTCCATTATTGTACAATTATATGAATTTTAAATGAAAAGGGGAAATTTATGAAAACAACAGAAAAAAAACTTAACAGTAATTTGACAGCATTGGATGAATACATAAATAAGGTATACAGGCTTGTTTTAATATTGGTACCGGGAGCATGTCAGTGTGCCGGACTGGCTTATACGTTTGAAAAAATTATGGGCTGGCTCCCTTCGGTCAACTGGACATTGCTGATTCTGTTTGATGCAACCTGTCTGATTTATCTTATTATAGGAATTTATTTTGTATTTACCGGATTTCAAAATGGTCTGGTCACTCAGGGCAAGCTTAGGGGGGGCAAGATCTTTTTAACTGTAATAATGTTTATACAGTTTAACTTTATACTTTATATGATTCCTGCTACAGATTTTTGGGGTTTTGCCTTTTTCTTTGTATTATTAACAACTTTTTTTCTGGATTATAAAATGGTTGCCATTACATCTATGGAAATTGGCGGATCAATAATCGCAGCGTGGCTTCTTTACAGCGAAATACATCTGCCGATGAATAATGAATATTTTATGGTGAACCTGCTTGACCGTGCGATTTGTATTGCACTTACTCTGCCTACAACAGTTTTGTTAACATTTTTTATTAACCGTTTTCTTATCAATGCCAAAAAAGATGAGATGGAGCGTAACAATGAACATGTGAAAAATGTTTTATCTTCCGTAAAATCTCTGTCAGAAAAATTATATTCCGCCGGAATGACACTTTCTCAGATTTCTGCTAATGAGAGTGCATCTGCAGAGGAACTGTCAGCTACAAGTGAACAGTTATTGGAAAGCAGCAATTTACTTGGAGCAAAGACAGAGGAAAGTATGTCCAATTTAAATGAGCTGGATCAGTGGAAAGAAGTGGTTGCTGATAATGTGGGAAAAGTAGAAGTTACATCAAAGGATCTGCTGGATAAATCAAAGGAAAATGAAAAACTGTTGAATAGCCTGCATAGTATTAACAGTGAGGTTTCACATTCCATGCGATCAACCATTGATGTAACCAGAAAGCTGTCTGAAGCCGTTAAGGAAATCGGTGCTACATTGAATTTGATTAATGAAATATCAGAATCTACTAATTTGTTAGCATTGAATGCATCTATAGAAGCAGCAAGAGCCGGCGAGGCAGGCAGAGGTTTTGCTGTGGTTGCGCAGGAAGTAGGCAATCTGGCAAATAACACAAAGAATTCTCTGGCAGAAGTAGAAACTGTTATTGAAAGAGTGCAGAGTAATGTAGGTGAAATTACTTTGCATGTGGAAGAAAATTCTCAAAAACTGGAAGAACAAAACGAGTATTTCAATCATGTGTTTAAGAGTATACAGGATATGACAGGATTCCTTAATTCTTCCGTAGAATCTATCAGTACGATGGGGCAGGCTCATGACAACCAGGCAGAAGTTATTCGAAATACTGTATCAATTAACAGAGACATTGCTGAAAGCATCCGTACGGAAAATGACCAATTTGTTTCTATCAATGCTATGGTTGAAAGCAATGTAAAAGATATAACGGAAATGACAGAGCAAATCAATTTGATTAATGGAATGGTAGATGAAATTAATACTTTGTTGAAAATTGAAAATTAAATAATATTTGAAATAACAGATACCCGTCTGACGGGGCATCCTCTCATTAATAAAAATGGGCATGATACGTTAATTTGTATTTATGCTCATTTTTATTGTTGTATCTTAATGAAAAAGAATGATATACTGTGACTATGTGTTTTTCAGGATTAGTTAAAGGAGTGCGCAAAAGTGATGCTTGATATTTTCTCAGATACTCTGCTGGATGGGTTAAAATTGCTTCCATTTTTATTTATTACTTATCTGGTTATGGAGTATGTTGAACATAAAACCAGTCAAAGAACGCAGCAGGTAATGAAAAAATCCGGAAAATGGGGGCCGGTTTTGGGAGGAGTGCTTGGAATTGTGCCGCAGTGCGGGTTTTCCACAGCAGCATCTAATTTATATGCAGGACGTATTATTACATTTGGAACATTGATTGCTGTGTTTTTATCTACCTCTGATGAAATGCTGCCTGTTTTGGTATCTGAGCAGGTAAATCCAATTACAATTATCAGAATCCTTGCAGTAAAGGCAGTGATTGGAATAATTACCGGTTTATTCATTGATTTGCTTATACGCAGCAGAAAGGGATATAAAAAGGAAGAGCTTCGAATAGAACATTTATGTGATCATCAGCATTGTCATTGTGGAGAAGGGAAAATAATGAAGTCTGCGCTCAGCCATACGCTGCAGATTTTTGTATTTATTCTCCTTATTACTTTTGTACTTAACCTTGCAATTGGTTTTGTGGGGGAGGAACAGATGGCGGCAGTCATTTCCAATAAGCCTGTTCTGGGGCCTGTAGTATCCAGCCTTATTGGTTTAATTCCCAATTGTGCCTCGTCTGTGGTTCTGACACAGCTTTATCTGGAAGGAGTGTTGGGAGCAGGCGCCATGATAGCCGGACTTTTATCAGGTTCCGGAGTAGGACTTTTAGTGCTTTACAGGGTAAATGATGATATAAAAGAAAATATAAAAATTACAATATTGCTTTATGCTGTGGGAGTAATTTTTGGAATTCTAATGGAAAGCACAGGGATAGCATTGTAAAGAAAATAAGATTTTAACAGAAAAGAAAAGCACCATCCCCAAGGCTCGTATGTCCTCAAAAATGGTACTCCCAAGTGCGTCTTCAGGGGCTCGAACCCTGGACACCCTGATTAAGAGTCAGGTGCTCTACCAACTGAGCTAAAGACGCGTATGACATTTATTTAACGCTTAATTTACAACGCAAGAGTTATTATAGTATAATGTCTTTTAGTTTGCAAGTATTTTTTTAAAAATTTTTAAGGTTTTTTTAAGAAAGGATTTATATGATTTTTGATACCCATGCACATTATGATGATGAAGCATTTGATATAGATAGAGATAGTCTTCTTAAAAGTATGCATAATCAGGGAATAGATTATATTGTAAATGTAAGTGCCAGCATAGATTCCATTAAAAAAACACTTGCCCTTGCAGAAGAGTATCCCTTCATTTATGCGGCAGTAGGCGTACACCCATCAGAAACCCGGCAGTTATCTGAAAAGGATATTGCCTGGATAAAAGAAAAGGCGCAAGGTGATAAGGTGGCTGCCATAGGTGAGATTGGCCTTGATTATTTTTGGCCTGAACCGGACAGGGAAATCCAAAAAAAATGGTTTGCAGGGCAGCTTCAAATTGCTGGGGAAATGAAACTTCCTGTTATTGTGCATTCCAGAGAAGCAGCGAAAGATACTCTGGATTTATTAAAGGAACAGCGAAAGGATTTAAGAAAAGTGGTAATCCACTGTTATTCTTATGGGAAGGAAATGGCGGCAGAGTTTCTCAATCTGGATTTTTATTTTGGCATTGGAGGAGTTCTTACTTTTAAAAATGCCAGAAAATTGACAGAAGCAGTAAAGTATATTCCCATGAACAGGATTTTGCTGGAGACAGACTGTCCTTATCTGGCGCCGGAGCCTTGCCGTGGAAAGAGAAATCAGTCTTCTTACATTGATTTTGTAGCACAGAAGCTTTCCGAAATTAAGCAGATCAGTAAGGAAGATGTGTTAGCTCAGGCAATGCAGAATGCAAAAGAATTTTATGGAAAAGAAAGGTTTTGAAAAATGGCTTATTTGGCAGCACCCGCAGCAACATTAGAAGTTATAAACAAATACGGATTTCATTTTCAAAAAAAATACGGACAAAATTTTTTAATAGATGGTAATATTCTGGAAAAGATCATAGATGCTGCAGAAATTACCGAAGAAGACGGTGTCATTGAAATCGGGCCGGGAATTGGCACAATGACACAGTATTTGGCAGAACACGCCAAATGGGTTGCAGCAGTGGAGATAGATAAAAATTTAATACCGATTCTAAATGAAACCCTTTCAGAATATAAAAATGTAACGGTTGTCAATGAAGATATTCTGAAATTGGACATAGGCAGGCTGGTGCAGGAAAAAAATAACGGGCAGCCTGTTAAGATTGTGGCAAATCTGCCTTATTATATTACCACACCTATTATTATGGGACTATTTGAAAACCAGGTACCTTTATCAAGTATTACGATTATGGTGCAGAAAGAAGTGGCAGATCGAATGCAGGTGGGGCCGGGAACAAAGGATTATGGCGCATTAAGTCTTGCAGTACAGTATTATGCCAAACCGGAAATTATGCTGAAGGTGGCCCCTGCCTGTTTTATACCCAAGCCAAATGTGGGGAGTGCAGTGATACGCCTTACAAAATTTGAAGAGCCGCCGATACAGGTAAAGAGTGAAAAAAAACTTTTTTCAGTTATCAGAGCGGCGTTCAATCAAAGGAGAAAAACTCTCGCAAATGCCCTTGCAAACTCTTCTGCTTTGGTTGATGAAAAAGGAAATGAATTTTGCGTTACCAGAGAATATGTGTGTGGTTTACTTGATCAAATGGAACTTAGTCAGACAATCAGAGGAGAAGCGCTTACCTTAGAAGAATTTGCCCGCCTCAGTGATCTTTTATAATCAGACAGTATTTTTGGGACAACTACAAGATATATGGGTAAAAATACCAGAACATAGCCATATATTGCGTTTTTTTATCGATAATTTTTGACAGATGAAATAGCATATGGTAAACTAAAAAAATGAAAATAGGATAAGTATGCCTTAGGGCAAAAATATGAGGTGGCTCCTTGGATAAATATGAATATAAAGTACGTGCGGATGAAATTAAATCCCTGATTTCAGAAGGGGAATATACCGAAGCAGTTAAAATAGCAGATTCAATTGACTGGCGCAGAGTAAAAAGCGTTATGA
Source organism: Lachnospiraceae bacterium (assembly GCA_009774465.1). Classification (GTDB taxonomy): domain Bacteria; phylum Bacillota; class Clostridia; order Lachnospirales; family Lachnospiraceae; genus Suilimivivens. Next base: position 10,187 of record VSNT01000061.1, on the reverse strand, counting down.
TGCTGTGCACCATCAGTGATTTATATAAGATTAACAGAAGATATGAAGACAGTAAGGATATTCTCCTTCTTGCATATGAAAAGCATACGGGAGGACGTCTTATTGTCTATTCTTTGTGTGAACTTTCCATTAAATTGGGAGAGCTTGTTCAGGCACTTGAATATTATAAGGAGTTTGTACAGTTAGCGCCAAAGGACAGTGGAAGATATGTGCTTTTATATAAATTATATGAGGCACAGGAAGTCTCTCTGGAAGAGAGAATTGAGGTATTAGAAGAGCTTAAACAAAGAGATTACCGTGAAAAATGGGCATATGAACTTGCATATTTATATCATCGGGTAGGACTTGCCTCAAAGTGTATTGAGGAATGCGATGAAATGTTTTTATGGTTTGGAGAGGGCAGGTATGTTTTGAAGGCATTGGAGCTTAAAATGCTGCATGAACCTCTTAATCCGGATCAGCAGGCCAAGTATGAACAGATGAAGTTAACCGGTGGATTCGTTCAGTCAGAGTACATGGCAAACCAGCAGTCGATTATGGAAAAGGCTGGCGAGGAAACGGAAGACGAGGAAGATGATGAATTCAGTTTAGAGGAAAATATTCTTACAGATAGTACCAGGGAAATGCCGGCTAAAGAAGAGATTGATATTCAGGTGAAAACAGTGGATGTCAGTCAGTATAATACCATAAACCTTCAGAAAGAATTAGCAGAAAGTATGAAGGAGTTTTTAGAGCAAAGTAAAACTCAGGATATACCTGTGGAGGAGATGAAGCAGTCACCGGATGAAATGGCTGATAAATCTTTGAAAACCGCCGATACTGATTCTGCCACGGAGATTAATAATGTCAAAACCAAACCGGCGGAGGATGCAGAAGATACTTTTTCGGATGAGGAGGTTTTTTTTGGAAATACGGAAGAAGTAAATATTCAGGATGTGGTTTCTGAGCTGATGCAGAAAAGCAATGTGGTTTCCCCTTTTGCACCTGTAGATGAGCAGGTAAAAGTACAGGAAAGTCCGCTTCCTGAAGCAAGTCCTGTTTCTTCTGTGAGCAATACCGGCGTTATTAAGACTTTTACAAAAAAATCCGGTTACGACGATATGTTGTCTCAGGAATATGATGGTCAGATTTCTTTGGTGGTTCCAGAAGCAGAAAAGGTTGAAAAACAAATTACCGGTCAGCTTAGCATAGAAGATATTATGGCTGAGTGGGAAAGAATGAAGCAGGAAAATGAACGCAAAAGAATGGAGACAATCCGTCAGCGCGTTCGTCAGCAGACAGACACACTCTTTGCTGATTTTGATGAATCCACCAAGTCCGGGCTTTTGGAAAATTTAGAACAGGCTATGGTTAAGGCAGCCATTAAGGAAGAAAAGCAGAAAACCACATTAGAACGTCCAAAGGTAATTAAAGTAGCGGATATAGAAAGTGAAGAAAGCCAGGATAAAGATCCGATTCCGGAGTTGATTGAAATTTCAGATGAAGAAAATCTGGTTTCCACAGATGAGGAAGCGGCAATTGAAGAACTGCCGGATCTGACGGAAGGTGTTGAGGCGGCGGAAGAGGAGGCTGAAACAGATACGATCCCGGAGAAAACTCAGGAAGGTGAAGCCATAGATACCGAAGAAAAAGACATTGAAGAAGATAAGCCAGATTCCTTAAAAGAAGCCGCAGAACATAAAGAGACAGAAAAGCCGGAGCATCCTGATGGAAAAGAAAACGAAGATAAGTATACGGTCAGGGAGATGTCAAACAGTGAACGGGAACAGTTTGCTCCGTTTATTCATCACAAAAAAACCAGAAAGCAGATTGTGGAGGCAATTGACAATATCAGCATGGCGTCATATACCGGCAATGTGATTATAACCGGTGAAGAAGGAACAGGAGCAATTGCGCTTGCCAAGCTGCTGGTAAAGGAGATACAGCTTTCTGACAGTAACTTTTCCGGAAAGGTGGCCAAGATTTCAGGAGCTACTTTGAATAAAAAGGAAATAGGAGCTACTCTGTCCAAGCTTTCAAACGGCGCGCTGATTATTGAAAGCGCCGCCGCTATGAAAAAGCCTACGATGGAAAAGCTTTTAAAGGAACTGAATCAGGAAGAAAAAGGCCTTATTATTCTTATGGAAGATACCAAATCTGCCATGAATGAATTACTGAAAAAGAATCCTGAAGCAAAGAATGCATTTAATCTAAGAGTGGATATTGAGGCATTAGATGATCAGACATTAGTAAAATACGCAAAGAAATATGCATTAGATCAGGAGTATTCTATTGATGAGCTGGGAGTTTTGGCACTTCATACAAGAATTGCGGATATGCAGACAAGTGATCATGAGGTTACATTGGCGGAAATAGAAGAACTTGTTGATGAAGCAATTTATTATGCGGACAGAAAGACGCCGAAGCATTTCCTTGATATTCTGGTAGGAAAGAGATATGATGAAGAGGACATGATTGTCCTTAGAGAAAAAGATTTTATGCACAATTAATTTGGGGGTTAAAAGTATGGGCAAAGCAGGAAAAAAATCAGAAAATGAAGTATTTATTTCAGAAGCAGACCAGTATTTGTTTGCACAGGGAACTCATTACGATATTTATAAGAAGCTGGGTGCGCATCCTTCCACACAAAATGGAGAGAAAGGAATGTTTTTTGGCGTGTGGGCGCCAAATGCTGCAAGTGTGCATGTGATAGGAACTTTTAACGGCTGGAATGAAACTGCGAATCCTATGACTAAATTAGGTCCGGGGGGAATTTATACAGCATTTATTCCGGGTGTAGGGGTTCATGAACTGTATAAATTTTTAATTACAGCTCCTTCCGGTGAAAAGCTGTATAAGGCAGATCCCTTTGCCAACAGCGCTGAACTTCGTCCCGGTACAGCATCCAGAACAGTAGATATTTCAGGGTTTAAATGGACAGATGATGTATGGATGAAAGAAAGACAGGAAAAGGATTATAACCACGAACCACTGGCAATTTATGAATGTCATATCGGTTCCTGGATGAGACATCCAAGACCTGAGGAGCAGGGTTTTTATAATTATCGGGAATTTGCAGACAGAATTGTGGAATATTTAAAGGAAATGAAATATACCCATATTGAACTTATGGGAATTGCAGAATATCCTTTTGACGGTTCCTGGGGGTATCAGGTGACAGGTTATTATGCACCTACTTCACGTTATGGGGAACCGGAAGATTTTATGTATCTGATTAACCAGCTTCATAAAAATAAAATCGGTGTTATTCTTGACTGGGTGCCGGCTCATTTTGCGACAGATGCGCATGGCCTTGGACGGTTTGACGGACAATGCATTTTTGAAGATCCGGATCCCCGTAAAGGCGAACATCCCGATTGGGGAACCAAAATATTCAATTATGGAAAGACAGAAGTTAAAAACTTCCTGATTGCCAACGTACTGTTCTGGATTAAAGAATACCATATTGATGGCATCCGTGTTGATGCCGTAGCTTCCATGCTGTATCTGGATTATGGCAAAAAAGACGGACAATGGGTGGCAAATAAGTATGGCGGAAATAAGAATCTTGAGGCAATTGAATTTTTCAAGCATTTAAATTCTGTTGTACTTGGAACTTATCCGGGATTTTTGACTATAGCGGAAGAGTCTACTGCATGGCCTAAAGTAACAGGAAATGTGGAAGAGGACGGTCTTGGCTTTTCCTTTAAGTGGAATATGGGATGGATGCATGATTTCTGTGAGTATATGAAACTGGATCCATATTTCAGGAAAAATAACCATTATGCCATGACTTTTGCAATGTCTTACAATGACAGCGAAAATTATATTCTGCCGCTTTCTCATGATGAAGTGGTACATTTGAAATGTTCTATGGTAAATAAAATGCCTGGATACCAGATTGACAAATATGCAAATCTGCGCTGTGGATATACATATATGTTCGGCCATGCAGGGAAAAAACTTCTCTTTATGGGACAGGATTTTGGACAGGAACGGGAATGGAGCGAAGAAAGAGAGCTTGACTGGTACCTGTTAGGCGAAGATTTAAATAAGGGCCTTCATGAATATGTGAAGGAACTTTTAAAACTTTACAGAAAATATCCCTGCCTGTACGAATTTGATAACTGCTGGGATGGATTTGAGTGGATTAACTGTGATGATAAGGACAGAAGCACATACAGTTTTATCAGAAAATCATCCACTGGAAAAAATAATCTTTTGTTTATTATCAACATGACGCCTATTCATTGGGAAAATTATAAATTAGGCGTGCCGAAAAAGAAAAAATACAAACTGCTTTTGAACAGTGCAGAAGAAAAATTTGGAGGGGCCGGCGGAACAATTCCCGGTGAAATAACCGCTGTAAAAGAAAATTGTGATTACAGGGATTACAGTATTACTCTGGATCTTCCTCCTTATGCGGCAGCAGTTTTTGTCTTCTAAACTTTTTTGAAAAGTAAAGATGTTAAGAAAATATGAGTATATGCCGAAATAAAGGGTGAATGCAAAAAGCATTTACCCTTTTTACATATTGAGTCAAAAGAAAGATAAAGGAAAGACACAGGTATTATATATGAATGTATTACTTGAAGGGGCGGAAGCAAAAACCGTTCAGACATATACAAATGTAGGCAGGGAGACAACTTCATATCGTACACCACGCAGTACTGAAAAAGCAGAAAACAGTGGTTTTGCATTAGACATTTCTGGCACAGTTATGGATAACAGCGCTTACGCAGGTCATGGACGGACCGTAGAAGAAGTTATGCTAAAGGCAGGGCAGGAGGATATTACCGCCCAACGTAATTACATGGCAGTAATGTCTAATACTATGTCAGATGAAGATTTTGCAAAACTGCAGAAAGAAGGTTTTCATCCGGGCAGTACAGATATAGAGACCGTTGTAACCATTATCGATCATATTAAAGCCGCCCTTTTAAAAGGCGGAACTCAGGTTACAGGCTATACGGACACCATGAGTGATGAGGCACTTGGGGATATTACAGGGAGCGAAGCTTATGCACAGGAATTGAAAAAACAGTTTGCTGAAAGGGATATTCCCCTTACACCGGAAAATGTTACCGCTGTAACAGAAGCGTGGAATATGCTTTCAGAAACAGACAGTATGACAGACGGCAGTGTAAAATATATGGTTGAAAATAATCTGGAACCTACGCCGGAAAATGTATATACAGCGAAATATTCCTCTGTCAGTGATGGAAGCAAACAGGGAAAAGGCTATTATGCGGCAGGCGGAGTGGCCGGTTATTATGCCAAAAAGCCGGAAGAGATTGACTTTGATAAGTTAAAACCCCAAATGGAAAAGGTAATTGGTGAAGCAGGATATGAAGTAAATGAAGAAAACCTTGCAGATGCCAAATGGCTGGTTGAAAAAGGAATTCCCTTAAATGAAGATACGTTTTCATTATTAAAATCAATCAGACAGCAGCATTTCCCGGTATCTTATGAAGATTTTGCATCTGCAGCCGCCTGTGCAGTGGCAGATGGAGTTAATCCGGCAAAAGCAGATTTGGGTAAAGACCATACTTACGTAGAAGAAGCAGTGGAGATTAAGGAAAAAACAGATCTTCTGGAAGATGGGGCAGTGGATTATATCATTGCCAGAGATTTACCGCTTACATTAAAAAATATTTTTGCAGCACAGGACTGGCTTAATGATAATAAGCAGCAGGAGTCAGATCAGAAAAATACGGGAGAAATTATCAAAGGACACAGGCTGCTTGAAGAGATCAGGCTAAGCATGAGCGTGGAGGCAAACTTACGTCTTTTAAGACGTGGCTACCAGATAGAAACTGCACCTTTGGAAGAACTGGTTAAAAAATTAAAAGAAGTGGAAGCCAGCCTTTCCAAAGGCCTGATGGGACAGATAGATGAAAAGGAAGCAGGGGAAAAAGCTTCTTTATATCAGGAAACACTGGAAACAGTGGAAGGAATCCGCTCCTCACCTGTCGAAGTTTTAATTCAGGTATCTGCAGAAAACACTTTAAGAGAAGTATATGCTTATGGCAGCAGTACCCGTATGGCCTATGAGAAAGCAGAAGAAAGCTATGAAGCGCTTATGACGGCGCCCAGAGGCGATATGGGAGATTCCATACAAAAAGCTTTCCGCAATGTGGACGCAATTTTAGCGGATCTGGGTATGGAGCCTTCTGAAGAAAACAGAAAAGCAGTACGTATTCTTGGGAGAAACAGTCTGGAAATTACGGAAGAAAGTATAAAACAAATCAAAGAAAAAGATGATTTGCTTTGCAGTGTAATTGAGGAAATGAAGCCGGGACGGGTTTTAAATATGATAAGAGACGGAGTTAATCCGTTAAACATGTCTCTTGAGGAGTTGAAACAGTATTTCCATGAACAGACAAATCCCGCGGAAGAAATAGAATCTTACAGCAAATTTTTATATAAGCTGGAAAAACAAAAGGGTATATCAGAAGAAGAGCGAAGCGCTTATATTGGAATTTACAGAATGGTGCGCCAGATAGAGAAGGCGGACGATGCGGCGGTAGGTGCTATCTGGCAAAGTGGAGCTGAGTTTACCTTTGGAAATTTGTTAAGCAGCCTAAGAAGCGCCAAACATAAACCTATGGACTATAAAGTAGACGACAGCTTTGGCGGAATGAATATCCGTGACACCGGCGTAGAAGATATTACCAGCCAGATTGAAAAAGCCTTTGCTTTAGGGCCTGAAGCAGGAAAGAGGGAGCTTGAAAATGTCCTTGAAGAAATGGGGGATAAGAAAGCAGGCGAAGAATTTGATCATATGGTATATGAACAGGTACGCAGATCGGTAAAATCAGAAGAGACAGTTTTTCAACATCTGGAGAACTATGAACAGCCAGTCACAGCAGATAATCTTTTATCGGCAGGCAGTTTTCTTAAAACTCCCGGACATATTTGGGAGGAAACAAAAAAACTGAAAGAAAAAGAGGAAAGTTTTCTGGAAAAGGCCGGAGAAAAGGTATTGGATGCTTTTGAAGGCAGTAAAGAGGCCAAAGATGCATATGAGGAATTAAAGGAAACAGTTCAGAGCTTAATCAGGGAAAGAGTTGATGCAGACATAAGCTCAGCTATAGATGTAAAGGCCATGAGCACCTTATATAAGCAAATGACGTTTATGGGAAATATGGCCAGGGAAGAAAATTATGAAATACCTGTTAATATTAACGGTTCTTTAACTTCCATTAACCTTAAGCTGATACATAACAGTCAGGAAGAAAGTAAGGTAACCATCACTTTTAATGGAGACGGGATCGGAAAAACCGCAGCGGAATTTAAGTTAGAAGACGAAAAACTGTCAGGTTTTTGCATATGTTCTTCCAATGAAGGAAGTCAGCTTTTTAATGAAAACAGAGAACTGTTTGAAACCAGATTAAAGGAAGAACAAATAAGTTCCGGTGAAATTTATTTTGCAAAAAGTGAAAAACTTGATCTGACAGAGTTTTCTTTGAAGGAAAGCCATAACAGACGTCCGGGTGACAGTTCTAAGACGCTTTACCGGGCAGCAAGGGCATTTATTGGATTTGTACAGGAAGTAGGAATACAGAAAGGAAATACAGCTTATGAAAATTAATTTTAACGCATCAGCAGTTATTGCAAACAATTCGTTAACCAGAAACGACAACAGATTAAAGGATTCCCTGGCAAGGTTATCTTCCGGTCTTAAATTAGTTAATGCCAAGGATAATCCATCCGGTCTTGCCATGTCAAAGCGTATGAATGCGCAGATAGAAGGAATCAATCAGGCAACGCAAAATGCAGGAGACGGTATATCCATTATAGAAATTGCTGACGGAACTTTAGCAGAGATTCATGATATGCTGCAGAGAATTAATGAGCTTTGTGTAAAAGCCAGCACAGGGACAATTACAGATGGCGACCGGGAAATGGTAAATGACGAGGTAAAACAGTTAAAAGAAGAAATCACAAGAATTTCCTCTGAGACAGAGTTTAACGGACAAAAGATATTAGATGGTTCCTTTGACCTGAAAGGTTATACGGATAATGAAAATGTGAAAGTAAATTATTATGATGACCAGATGATAAGCGGAACCTACAGTGCTACAGTAAATGCTACTTTTAAGGGAGATGGCACGATTGATACGGTTACTGTTACAGGAAACGGAGGATTTCCGGCGGATGCTGCAGTTACAAAGGTAGACGGAAATGTGGTAACGGTAAAGGGAAGCGATAATTTTGAGCTAAAGTTGAGTCTTACAGAACCCACTCCTGGTGCAGGATTGAATGGAAACATAGAAATAAGTCTGGAAGGATTCGGTTCTATGGATATGCAGATTGGTGCAAATGAAGGACAGCAGCTTGGCATTAGAATTCCAAAAATTTCCCTTGAGAATATTGGGATTTCTTCCATTGATTTGGGCACGGCAGCCGGAGCCAGCGAAGCTCTTGGTAAAATGAATGATGCAGTTGTATTTATCTCTTCTGTGCGCAGCCGTCTTGGCGCTTATCAGAACCGTCTGGATCATACCATCAGCAGTCTTGATATTACAAATGAAAATATGACTGCCGCTTATTCACGTATTATGGATGCGGACATGGCAGAGGAAATGACAGAATATACAACTTTGCAGGTATTGGCGCAGGCAAGCACCTCTATGCTGGCGCAGGCTAATGAGAGACCTTCTCAGGTACTGCAGTTGTTACAGTAGTAATTGATATGGGAAATAACCCTTATTCAGGGCCTGCCAGGGCGGGCAGATGGGAGCAAGGATGACAAAGGAATTGAAACAGCAGTACACTCTTAAAATAACACAGGCAAATAAAACCCAGCTGGTGGTTATTTTATATGAGATGTTTCTGATTTATGTGGAGGAAGCCAGGCAGGCTCATGAGATGGAAGACAGAAAAGGTTTCCGGGAGGGAATCAGAAAATCCAGAGGATGCCTGAAAGAATTAATGGCATCCCTGCATTTTGAATATGAACCGGCAATGAATCTTCTGCAATTGTATCTTTATGTGAACAGAGAACTGGCAAGAGCTGACATACACAACGATACCAAAGAGCTGGATCATGTAAAAGCAGTTATGACAAAGCTCCATGAAGCGTATCAAAAAATAAGTGAACAGGATACATCTCAACCGGTTATGGTAAATACACAGACTGTGTATGCAGGTCTTACCTATGGAAAAAATACTCTGACTGAAAATTTATCCGATCAGGGTAGTAGCAGGGGTTTCCGTGCTTAAAGGTGCACAGTGCACATTTTCTTCAGGCAGCAGGCTTAAGGCCGCTGCCTGTTCTAATAAGAATTTATACCGTTTCATTACAGAGTTTACTTCATAAATATAACAGTCAATCAGATCAGGTTCGGTCACATTATCAAATCCGGCGTATGCGATTTCCAACGCTTTTTTTGTTTTTTCCAGGTCAGATAACAGTGCATTGCGCTCAATTTCCTTTTCTGTTAAAGTGCGGTTTACGCGAGAGCTTTGACTAAAAAACATTTTCATATTGATACCTATTCCTTTCCCACAAAAGCGAAATAACCTCTTTACATACTATTCCGTAAATATCCAATAATTACCTGTCTTTAATGAGTATAAGCATAAAATTTTTGATTTATACCGGTATATGGCAAAAAAATGGGACATATATTGAACAAAAGGGGGATTAAATCTTATGGATACCTACGCAGGTGTTTTTTTAATATTAGGGATATTGGTTCTGGTGCTTTTTATTGGCGCTATGAAAAGCCGGACAGAATGGCTGATTAATTTTGTTTTAAGAGGCATTATGGGAATGATGTTGATATATTTTTTAAATTTCATGTTTGCAGATTTGATGCCGGATATGAAGATTGGGTATAACACGATTACCTTTTTGGCTGGCGGATTTCTTGGAATACCCGGGGTGGCGCTTCTTTACGGAATTAATTTTTATATGCTTATGTGGTAGGGAAAGATAATTTATTGACATCCTTTAATCCCTGTATTTTACAGGGGTTGAGGGAATTACAGAGCCTGAATTTTAGAAGGATTTGTGAAATACTGCCAAACTTTAAAAAATTAGCCAAAGCTACTTTACATTTAAAATTTTTTTATTTATAATTCATTTTACAAACAGGAACGTTCTTATTTATCATTTGGATTCATTTATTTCTATCAGCATATATACAGTGAAAATGCTGATTCTGGTTTCATCGGAAGGATTCCTTCCAGGTATCAAA
>VSNT01000060.1 GCA_009774465.1 Lachnospiraceae bacterium | reverse complement strand
TGTGAGGTGGATGATGAGAAAAAGGCTCTTCGGCTTGTGTACCGGATTGCGGGAGAGGGAACGAAGGAATTTGCATAATGGCAGCCAGGACAGGAATTGTTTCTTCTGGGCGTTTTGGGAAATGGATTTCCGGTAAAAGAGGCAGAGGGGAAAAAAGTAGTCCTTATGGGGGGCGGAATTGGGATTCCTCCCATGCTCCAGCTTGCAAAAGCACTTTCTCGGACAGAGACAAATGTGACAATTGTGTCAGGATACCGGGATGCACAGCTTTTCTTAAAGGAAGATCTGGAAAAGTATGGGAAGCTGTATATTGCAACGGAAGATGGCAGTGTGGGGACGAAAGGGAACGTCCTCGATGTTATGGATAAGGAACAGATTAAGGCGGATGTGATCATGGCCTGTGGGCCGATGCCTATGCTTCGGGCCATTAAAAACTATGCCGGAGAGCATGAAATTACAGCTTACATCTCTTTAGAGGAGAGGATGGCTTGCGGTGTGGGAGCCTGCCTTGGATGCGTGTGCAAAACTACCCATAAGGATGCCCATTCTCATGTAAATAATGCAAGAATCTGTACAGACGGTCCGGTATTTGATGCCAGGGAGGTGGAAATTTGATGAATACGAAAGTAACGATTGCCGGTGTGGAATTTAAAAATCCTGTTATGACTGCTTCCGGAACTTTTGGCTCGGGCATGGAATACAGTGATTTTGTAGATTTAAATAAACTGGGAGCAGTGGTGACAAAAGGGGTTGCCAATGTGCCCTGGCCGGGAAATCCGGTGCCCCGGGTGGCGGAAACCTATGGGGGAATGCTGAATGCCATTGGCCTGCAAAATCCCGGTATTGATGTGTTTATGGAAAGGGATATTCCTTTTTTAAAGAAGTTTGATACGAAGATGATTGTGAACGTGTGCGGTAAGAGCGTAGAGGATTATCTGGAAGTAGTGGAACGACTGGGGGACGAGGGTGTGGATATGCTGGAAATAAACGTTTCCTGCCCTAATGTAAAGGAAGGGGCCATTGCTTTTGGACAGAAAGCGGACAGCCTTTATCATATTACTTCCCAGATTAAGAAAAAGGCAAAACAGCCGGTGATTATGAAATTAAGTCCCAATGTTACGGATATCGGAGAAATGGCAAAAGCGGCGGAAGCGGCGGGTGCGGATGCCATATCGCTGATTAATACCCTGACAGGCATGAAAATTGATGTTCACCGCAGAACCTTTGTACTTGCCAACAAGACCGGAGGTCTTTCAGGACCAGCGGTAAAGCCGGTGGCAGTGCGGATGGTATATCAGGCTTCCCATGCGGTTAAAATTCCGGTTATCGGCATGGGGGGAATTGCCACAGCGGAGGATGCGGTTGAATTTTTGCTTGCAGGCGCCAGCGCCATAGCAGTGGGAGCAGCAAATTTTGTAAATCCTTATGCGACGGTAGAAATTATAGAGGGAATTGAAGCATATATGAAAAAATATGGGGTTCAGGACATTCAGGAACTGATCGGCGGCGTAAGAGAATAGATGGCAGGCATACTTTACCTCCCTTAGTCATACATTTACAGTAAGTAGACTTTAGGGAGGTATTTTTTTGGAATTAATCAAGCGAAATATACATATGGACTGCGTTAAGTGCAAGGCCCAGACACAGATGACTTTAGAGGATGATATGATTATTTCCGATTCCAGGCCGGATGCAGCCAAGCTGATCATGGATAGAGGAAATGTAATAATTGAGGAGTTGAAAATAACAGACGATCATGTCAATGTAAAGGGAAAACTTGCATTTAACGTGCTTTATCTGGCAGAAAAAGGTTCTCAGGATACGGGCAGGAGTGACGTGGCGAATATGGAAGGGAGCATTCCCTTTGATGAAATGGTGTTTATGGAAGGGATTAAAGGAGGAGATACGGTAAATGCCAGTTGGGATTTGGAAGATTTAAGCATCAATCTGATCAACTCCCGGAAAATGAGTGTACAGTCAATGATTTCTATTTACCTTGTCTGTGAGGAAATCTGTGATGAAGAGACAGCAGTGGATCTTTACAGTCAGGAGCCGGTGGAATTCCGAAAAAAAACACTGAATATTGCAGCCATGTCCATTAAGAAAAAAGATATTTTCAGGGTAAAGGAAGAGGTGGAGGTTCCCGGAAGCTTTCCTAACATTTTTGCCATGATCTGGTCGGAGATTATTCCGGAAGCAGTGGAATTTAAGGTACTGGAGGATAAAATTGCAATTCAGGGTGAACTAAGGGGATTTTTCCTTTATAGAGGAGAGGGCGAGGAGGAGGAAATCTGCCATTATGAGACAACGCTTCCTTTTGCCGGAAGTCTGGATTGCCCCGGAGCCCGGGAAGGAATGATACCGGAAATCAGCTTTACTGCTGAAAACCGCGAGGTGGAGGTAAGGCCGGATTTTGATGGAGAAGAAAGAGTAATCACCTTTGAACAGTGTCTTGATCTGGATATCTGCATCTATGCAGAAGAGGAAATTGATATTCTTTCCGACGTTTACGGTGTGGTGAAGGAAGTGTCCGTGGTGGAAAAAAATGCGGAATTCCGCAGGCTGATTACAAGAAGCAGCGGTAAGACAAAACTGGCAGGACATTTTAACTGCGAGGACGAAAAGGCAGTGCTTCATAAGATCCTTCATACGGCAAGCAAATTACAGATTACAGGAAAAAAAGCAGTGGAAAGCGGAATAGAGATTTCAGGTGTAGTGAACCTGCAGGTCCTGTATGAATGCAGTTCAGAGGAAAACAGATATGGTGTAATCAAGGGGACACTGCCATTCCAGTATGTGCTGGAAGCAGAGGGAATCGATGAAAGCTGTATTTATCCAGTGCAGGCATTCCTGGATCAAATGACGGTTACCATCATTGATAATGGTGAAGTGGATGTTAAATGCGTTCTTTATTTCAGAGGCAATGTATACCGGAGCTGGCAGGAACGAATTGTTGAGCAGATCGTAGTTACGGAGCCTGATATGGAAAAGATGGCGTCACTTCCCGGAATTGCCATTTATATGGTGAGAGAAGGAGAAAGCCTGTGGGATATTGGAAAGCGGTATTATGTTCCGGTATCGGTGATTAAAAAATGCAATGATCTTACATCTGATGAGGTGAAGGCGGGAGATAAAATTTTAATTGTAAAAAATGTTTAGTAAATTTAGTGAAGCCATTAACAAGGGGATGTCTGCGTAAAGCAGGCATCCCCTGTTAGATTTGGTTTTACAGTGCAATTATGTTTAAAGACTTATTCTTCAATGTTTTGTGCTTTCTGAGCCTTTTCAGCCATGTCGTCAAATCCCTTCATAACAGCATCATAGGTCTTTTGTGAAATGTCAGGAAGCTTGCCGCCCCACTGCTTTTCAGCCTGTGCAAATCCTTTCTTGAAAGCGGAACGCATATCCTCAATCTTATCAGGATCGCCGCCTGTCAGAGCTGTAGCGAAATCCAGGATACGCTGTGAGGTCTTTGAAACACCCCAATATCCATCCTCGGCAATATCTGCCTGAGCCTGCAGCTTGGTAGCAGGATCTACGGTAAATTTTCCGCTGGATAAGATACTCCACATATCATTTGCCGCACCATAGGTCTGTCCCTGTTTGGTCAGCATTTTTTCTACAATGCTCTGTAATTGTGCGGTTCTGTTTTCCGCATCTGCTTTCATTTTAGCAACCAGATTAGCATCAGTCTTGTAAGTTTTCTTGGGAGTTTTATCAGCCACTTTTGAAGGCTCATAAACTACGCCGGTATCTTTAGCAGATGTGCCTGTCTTGTTGGATTCGGATGCTGCCGCGGTTTTTGCTTCGGTGTCTTTAGGCTGTGTAGCATAAGTGCTATACACATCACTTGCACCTGTAACTCCATTTACGCTCATAAATTTACCCTCCTTGGTCATTTTGATATAGTAAGTATCGGCATTTTATAAAGAAAAATTTAGCAATTTCAGAGAAAAAACATGGGTATGTTATGAAATGCGCTAAATTTGTTATAAAGTGCCATGCCCCCTCTTTCTACTTTGAATATAGCACAATACAGGGCCGGGTGCAAGCCTTGGAAGCGAAGATATTTGCATAACAAAATGTCTGCCTGCTTTTTTGACTTGTCATTAGAGGGATGCTGGAATTTTAATGCCGTATTTTAAATCAGATACCTAAGGACGAAAGATTGATCGTAAGTTCCGGATAGATGCAGGATGGTATATCATCTGTAAATGAATACTCATCTATTTCATTGCGAACAAAGTTATATACCGATACCCTGCTCTTATCAGGATCTACGATCCAGTATTCTTTCACACCAGCAGTACGATATTTAAACAGTTTGGTCATATAATCCATCTGTCTGCTACTGGGGGATACAATTTCAAGAATCCAATCCGGAGCCCCAACGCATCCTTTGTCTGTGAGCTTGTCAGGGCTGCATATAACACTAATGTCCGGTTCAACGTAATTTTTATCATCTTCATTCAAAAAGACAGCAAATGGGGCGATATCGACTTCACATTTTCCGTTGTTTGAATTGATATAATTGTGAATAGTTGCAAATAGTTCTCCAACAATACGTTGATGTTTTCTGCTTGGTGGTGCCATGTAATAAATCTGTCCGTCGATCAGTTCCGCACGTTCTCCATCCGGAAGAGCGTAAATATCATCAATGGTATATATCCTTTCTTGAGCTAATGCCATAGTATACACATCCTTTCTTGGTAGGTAGTAATATTGTTTTCAGTTTAATTTAAGGTTATTCCGTATAGGTACCGGGCAAACAGTAGTCAATCGCTTTTGGAATTATCACGTTCTATGGTTTCATCAATGGCCGGAAAATTATAAATAAATCTTCTCCAATGTATAATGATATCAAACTGGCGCAGCTGCTTATCATTCGTGAGGAACAGGTCACATTGACGGAGGCAGGCAGTAGTAAGCTGCAGACAGTCCATAGTCTTAAAATCTTTATATGGCGCGTATCTGCTCTACTTTTTCGGCAAAATTTATGTCTGCATCAAGAAAATAAATAATAGGAGTGGTATCTAAAAAGATTTGCATCTGTGTGGAACATCTTCTCGCTCCTGCCCATGTATTTTTTCAGGTCTATTTTATGCTGTCAGGTTATATTATATCCAAAATCACGCTGTTTGTATAGTGAACTGATTTTTAATATTTTATGTCAGCATTTCTGGGGATAACCAACCCACAACCATTGACAGAAAACCATTCCATGTATTAAAATAAGTACAATCCTATGTATAATGTATACAAAAGAATTTGGAGGGCGTCTTATGGATCGTATTGTAAGAAAGGCTTATGCCAAGATAAACCTGGGACTGGATGTGCTTAGGAAGCGTCCGGACGGATACCATGAAATGAAAATGATTATGCAGACGGTGGGGATTTACGATGTTTTGACTTTTCAAAAAAGCGGCAGCAGGGGTAAAGAACCGGAGATTATCCTTTCTCTTGACAATTCTGAACTGCCTGCTGATAAGAATAATCTGATTTACAGGGCTGCGCGGCTTATTATGGAGGCTTACGACATTCAGGAAGGAGTGAAAATTACTCTGGAGAAACATATCCCTATTGCGGCGGGCATGGCAGGGGGAAGCACCGACGCGGCAGCAGTCTTTCATGGATTCAATGAATTGTTTGGTCTTTCCATGAGTCTCGAGGACATGAAAAAACTGGGAGTCAGGATTGGTGCGGATGTACCTTACTGCATTGAAGGGGGAACAGCACTTTCAGAAGGAATCGGAGAAATATTGACGCCCCTTCCCGCTCCGCCAAAGGCAGTTTTATTAATTGCAAAACCGGATATCAGTGTTTCCACCAGATTTGTATTTGAAAATCTCCACGCAGACAGGCTGAAAAATCATCCGGATATTGACGGGATGGCACAGGCGATAAGGCAGGGGGATTTGAAAGGAATCACAGACAGAATGGGGAATGTGCTGGAAACAGTGACCATAAAGGAACATCCGGTAATTGACAGAATAAAAGAAGAAATGAAAAAAGCCGGGGCGGAAAATGCGCTTATGAGCGGCAGCGGCCCTACGGTGTTTGGAATTTTTAAGGAAAAAAGGATGGCGGAAGAAAGCTGTAAGACTTTGAAGCAGCAGGAATTGGCAAAACAGATTTTCATTACGGAATTCGTACAGTAGGAGCTGTTTTTTATGGCGGCTCAGCAACAGAAAGGGGAAGGTACTGTTATGGGAGAACAATTTCAAATAGATATGAATGATTTTTTGCCCCTTCGTGATGTGGTTTTTAATACCCTTCGAAAAGCAATCCTTACAGGACAGCTAAAGCCGGGAGAGCGGCTGATGGAGGTTCATCTTGCCAATCAGTTGGGCGTCAGCAGGACGCCCATTCGGGAAGCGATCAGAAAGCTGGAACTGGAAGGGCTGGTTATTATGGTGCCCAGACGGGGAGCGGAAGTGGCCAGAATCACCGAAAAAAGTCTGCGGGATGTGCTTGAGGTGCGCCGCGCCCTGGATGCCTTAAGCGTGGAGCTTGCCTGCGAAAGAATCACGCAGCCAGATATAGAAAGGCTGCATCAGGCATGCCTGGAATTTGAAAGGGCGGCCGGAAACGAAGAAGCATCAGTGATTGCAAAGGCGGATGTGGCTCTTCATGATATTATTGTTGAGGCTACAGGAAATAAGCGCCTGCAGCAATTGGTGAATAATTTATCTGAGCAGATGTACAGATACCGCTTTGTTTACATAAAGGAAGAAAGCCAGCATGACACACTGATTGCCGAGCACAGGGAAATCTATGAAAGCATTGCGGGAAGAGATAAGGAGCGGGCGGCCAGGGCAGCCAGCATTCATATTGACAATCAGGAAAAATCCATTATCAGACAAATCCGTCTGGAAAATGAAAGCATATTGAATAAGCGTTTGTAAAAAGGCAACACTTTTATCATAAAAGAAACTGTCATGAAAAACTTCTACTGGCAGAGAATGGAAAGGTAAAAGTGTGAAATGCGGAAAATATATGAAACTGCTGTAATACTGATCGGAACTTTAGGATGGTGGGGATTTGTATATCCGGAGCTGTGTCTTACTCAGGATGCTTATGAGCAGGAAAGCGAAGCAGAATCTAACGGTCAGGAAGATGAAAATGTTCAGGGAAAAGATATTCAGGAGCAGAAAGATGGCCAGGAAGGAAACTTTTGGGAGGATGGTTTTAAGATTGGCGAACTTCGTATAAAAAGCAGAGCAGCAGAATATGTATATCAGGTAAAAGAAAAAGAAATGTCAGAAAAGGAATAAATTATGATAAGTAAAAGCGCGCCGATTGGGGTTTTTGATTCCGGAGTGGGAGGACTTACGGTAGCCAGAGAGATTATGCGCCAGCTTCCCAATGAAAAAGTGGTTTATTTTGGAGATACTGCCCGGGTGCCTTATGGCAATAAATCTAAAGAAACGGTAACCAGATATTCCAGGCAGATTGTCCGTTTCCTGCTAAGCCAGGGGGTAAAAACCATTGTAATTGCCTGTAATACTGCCAGTGCCTATGCATTGGATGAAATCGAAAAGGAAGTGGATATTCCTGTTATTGGGGTAGTAAAGCCGGGGGCAGCAGTTGCAGTACAGGCCACTTCCAATGGAAAAATCGGTGTGATTGCCACGGAAGGAACTATTGGAAGTAAAATTTATTCCAGGTACATAAATGAAATTGATCCTTTGGCAAGTGTGGTGGGAAAAGCATGTCCCCTATTTGTTCCTCTGGTGGAGGAAGGGCTTTGGCAGGATCCGGTAACGGATGAAATTGCAAAGCGTTATCTGACGGAGCTGATTGACATTGGAATTGACACATTGATATTGGGCTGCACCCATTATCCTTTAATCCGTTCTACTTTGGGACGTATTATGGGAGAAGGCGTTACACTGGTAAATCCAGCCTATGAGACAGCAAGGGAGCTGAAAGAATTACTTGAAAGGGAAGATCTTTTAAACAGCGAGGAAGCAAAGCTTGGAGATAATAAATATCGTTTTTTTGTAAGCGATGCGGCGGAAAAATTTAAAGGATTTGCCAATTCCATTATCAAGTATGGAATCTTATCTGCAAAGACGATTAAAATAGAGGAGTATTGAATTAATATGACAAAAGACGTTTTTTTGTCCCTGAAAGGGCTTCAGATGGAAAACGGTGAGGATGCACAGGAGATGGAAACCATCACTCCGGCGGATTATTACCGGAAACGGGACAGCCATTATGTAATCTTTGACGAGATGACGGAAGGGTTTAAAGAAACCACGAAAAATATGATTAAGTTCAGGGATTCTTATCTTGAAGTGACGAAAAAGGGGTTGGTCAATGTACATATGGTTTTTGAAAAAAACAAAAAAAATATGACCAGTTACATGACACCCTATGGAAATATTTTAATTGGGATTGATACGGAATCTGTTTCCTTAGAGGAAAAAGAGGATCAGATCAGACTTGAAGTAGCGTATTCCCTGGATGCAAATTATCAGCATCTTGCAGATTGCAAAATTGAGTTAGAATTAAGATCCAGGGAAAACGGTATTTTCTTTTAAAGTTCACTTCACAGGCTTTGCACCGGCTTTTTCCTGAGCGCTTTCAAGCGCGCGCTTGAAGAAGCCCTTTTTCTTTTGAGGTGCTACAATGGGTTTGCCATGAAGTCCCTTGACATCTGTGATATAAATGCCGCTGACAACAGCTTTTACTTCTTTCTTGACAGGAACGGAATCAAAAATCTTTTCCTCGCACACGAGAGATACGATTTGAGGTCCAACTTTTGCCTTAACGATAGGAAGTTTGGCGCGGCGCATCAGCTTGGGGGCCTGAGCCATAACTGCCTGTGGAAGGCCGGCATCTTTCATTTTCATTCGTTTCTTATCTATGATCAGCATGGACACCGTCTGTTTCATGGCTTCGATCTGCTGTTGTTGTTCATTCTGACGTTTCTGTGCTTTTTTACCAAGGAAATATAAGACAACTAAAAGAATAACTAAAATTGCAAGAATAATTAATAAAACAGTAGCTACTTTCACGATTAACCTCCCTGCTGCCGCGGCATGAGAATTTGACGAATCAGCGACAACACAAGATTTATTTTAGCATTTCCGGGAAAAATAGGCAAGGGGTTTCATTGAATTATAGGAAGGGTTGGTATATAATTATTAAATAAAAATGAAAATATGTTTCTGGTGCTTTTGCTTTGCAGTATTTTGTGATATAAAAATACTTGTGGCACAAAGGTCAAATACCCTCGCGGCAGCCGCCAAATGGACATGCCGGCATGTCCGCCTGGTTCCTTGCCCGCGAAAATAAAAGGAGATTGGTTATTTATGAATTATTTGATAAAAAGAAGTTTTGCGGCAGCAGTATTATCTGTAATGCTGGCAGGAGCGTTTACCGCATGCGGCAGCAAAAATACGACGGATGATACCGCTTCAATAGATGCAGATGAATCCGGAAAAGAAGGACAGCAGGAGGCTGCCGGCACTGATGCTTCCCCACAGGAAGGCAGCATTGAAAACGGTGCGTTAAACCCGGCAGAAGAGGATGGTCCCAAATACCTTTCAGACTATAGGGCAAATGATTATGTTGCGCTGGGAGAATATAAGGGTGTGGAAATAAATGCCGATGAATTTTTACAGCAGTGGATTGACAGTGCATTAGCTGCCAATGCCGAAACGGTGGAAGTGACCGGACGGAGTGTAGAGCTGGGGGATACCGCAAACATTGACTATGAAGGGAAGATGGATGGGGTTGCCTTTGAAGGCGGCACAGCGAAAGGGACAGATCTGGTGATTGGTTCCGGAATGTTTATTGAGGGCTTTGAGGAAGGCGTTATAGGAATGGAGATCGGGGAAACAAAAGATATTCATTTAAACTTTCCTGATCCATATAAGGGCAATCCGGATTTGTCAGGGGAGCCTGTGGTGTTTACAGTGACAGTAAACAGCATTACTGCAAAGAAACTCCCGGAACTTACGGATGAATATGTGGCAGGTCTTGGATCAGAGGATTACAGCACAGTGGAAGAATACAAAAGTTATATGTATGACCTTATGCTGACTCAGGATACTTTTAACACACAAAGGGCAAATGCTGCCATAGAGGCTGCAAAGGAAAATGCAGTATTTCAGGATATGCCGGAAGGAATGCTGAACCGAATGTATGATAACCTGCTTAATACAGCCGCTGTATATGCCTATATGAATGGCATGGATGTGGGGCAGTATACCTCATATGTATATGGAGGCAGCGCAGATGATTATGAAGCAGTATTGATGGATCAGGCAAATATGATGGCCCAGCACTATATATTGATGGGAGCAATTGCCGAACAGGAAGGAATTGAAGTAACTGACGAGGAACTGGAAGAGAGTATTTCTGCGGAAGCTTCCGGATATGCTTCCTATGGATATGAAAGTGAAGAGGCATATAAAGCAGCAATTGACAAAGAAGCCTACAGGGAATTTCTGCTGGTGGAAAAGACAGTGGGATTTTTAGGGGAGAGCACAGTACTGCGTGGTGAATACCAGTAGTGGGAAAGCAAATGAAAAAAAGAAAAGCAATTTTGGCAGTATTTATTTCATTTATATTGATGGCTTTAGTGGTAGAACCGGTATGGGCTACCACTATTTCCGATTTGGAAGACCAGAAAAGGCAATTGGAGGAAGAAAAGCGGCGGGCGGCCGAGCAAAAGGAGCGGGAGCAGCAAAGGTATGAAAATGCTTCCGACGTTGTAGACTCCATCCAGTCTGACGTGGATGAGGTGGCAGGTGAAATTGATGAGATTGATGCTGCTTTGGTGGAAACCATTGCCAGTGTGGAATTGATTGAGGAAGAAATTACCGGTAAGGAAGAACAGATTGAGGAGACTACCAGGGAACTGGAGCAGGCGCAGGCTGTGGAGCAGGAACAGTATGAGGCAATGAAGCTGCGGATTAAGTTCATGTATGAAAAAGGCGATACCACCTACTTACAGCTTCTTTTGGAGAGCCAGGGTTTCAGTGATATGGTTAACAAAGCAGAGTACATTGAGAAGCTTTATGATTATGACAGAAAAAAGCTTCAGGAATATGAGCAGGCAAGGCAGGCTGTAGAGCAGTTAAAGGAGCGGCTTGAGGAGGAAATGTCTGAACTGGAAGCCCAGCAGCATGAGCTGGAAGAAGAAAAAGAAAGTCTGGAAATCATGCTGGCGGAAAGACAGGAAGTTTACGATAATTATGAAGTCCAATTGGCTCAGGCCAGACAGGAGGCGGCAGTCTATAAGGCAAATATAAAGAAGCAGAATGACGAGATCAAAAGGCTGGAAACAGAAGCGGCCAAGACGCAGTCGCAGATTGATGCGGCGAAACAGGCGGAGGAAGAGGCCAGGAGAGCCCAAGAACAGGCACTCCAGAATCAGCAGTCATCTTCTGGTTCGTCTTCCGGCGGCAATTCATCTTCCGGCAATAATTATGCTTCGGCGTCCAGCTATTCGGGAACGGGAAGCAAGGGACAGCAGATTGCCAATTATGCCTGCCAGTTTATAGGAAATCCTTATGTACCAGGCGGCACAAGTTTAACTCAGGGAGCGGACTGTTCCGGATTTGTATGGCGGGTGTATAAAGATTTTGGATATAGTGTGCCGAGAACCTCTTACTCTCTGCGAAGTGCGGGAAGCGAGGTTGCCTATTCCAGTGCCCAGCCGGGAGATGTTGTGTGCTATGCCGGGCACGTTGGTATTTATATCGGCAATGGGCAGATTGTACATGCAAGTACACAGAAGACGGGAATTAAGATTACAAATGCTACTTATAAGCAGATTTTGTCGGTGAGAAGAATTGCGTGATTCATAAATATATATGGAATATTCAGACAATATTTTCACTACTTTATGGTTCACAATTAATTAAATGAATAAGTATAGAAATGAGGTTGGTTATGGCGGATTTTGATGAGAGAGATTTGGACGAGAAGGAAGAGTTGAGCGAAACAGAGACTTCTTTGAAGAAGGAAGAGGATGGCGAGGGTAAGGCGCAGGGGGAAAAGAAGGAAAGTGAATATGAGGATGTGTGCTTTATCTGCAGGCGTCCGGAGAGTAAGGCCGGAAAAATGTTTAAGCTCCCTAATCATATTTGTGTGTGCAATGACTGTATGCATAAGACGATGGATACGGTGAGTCAGTTTGACTATCAGGGGATGTTGAATAATCCGGAATTTGTGGATGATTTAAATAAAAATTTAAACAGCAGCGGCTACCCTAATATTCGTTTTGTAAATATTGCAGATTTGCAGGGCGAGGGCGGAATTCCCAATAAGCAAAAGTTGAAAAAGAAAAAGCCGAAAAATGAAAAGGAACCGGTGCTGGATATTAAAAATATTCCGCCTCCTCATAAAATTAAGGCGCAGCTTGACGATTATGTAATCGGGCAGGAATATGCCAAAAAGGTGATTTCCGTTGCGGTTTATAATCATTATAAGCGGGTTGCCACCGGCACGATGGATGAAATTGAGATTGAAAAATCCAATATGCTTATGATCGGGCCTACCGGATGCGGAAAAACTTATCTGGTGAAAACCCTTGCAAGGCTTTTAGATGTGCCTCTTGCCATTGCAGACGCCACTTCCCTTACGGAAGCCGGTTACATTGGCGACGACATTGAAAGCGTGGTGTCCAAGCTTTTGGCGGCGGCGGACAATGACGTGGAAAAGGCGGAACGTGGGATTGTATTTATTGACGAAATTGACAAAATTGCAAAGAAAAAGAATACCACAAGCAGGGATGTGAGCGGAGAAAGTGTACAGCAGGGAATGCTTCGTCTCCTGGAAGGGGCGGATGTGGAAGTGCCTGTGGGAGCCAACAGTAAAAATGCTATGGTACCCCTTGCAACCATCAATACTCGAAATATACTTTTTATCTGCGGCGGCGCTTTCCCTGATCTGGAAGAGATTATAAAGCAGCGGTTAAAGAAGCAGACCTCCATTGGATTTAACGCTGAACTTAAGGATAAATTTGATAAAGAAAAAAATATTATAAGCAAGGTGACAGTTGAAGATCTGAAAAAGTTTGGCATGATACCGGAATTTATAGGACGTCTTCCAATTATTTACACCCTGCAGGCACTGGATAAGCCAATGCTGGTAAAGATCTTAAAGGAGCCGAAAAATGCTATTTTAAAGCAGTATCAAAAATTACTTGAGTTAGATGAGGTAAAGCTTGAATTTGATGATGGCGCCCTTGAAGCAATTGCAGAAAAAGCAATGGAAAAGGATACCGGAGCAAGAGCGCTTCGTGCAATCATTGAGGAATTTATGCTTGATATTATGTATGAGATTCCCAAGGATGATAATATTGGACGAGTGATTATTACAAGGGAGTATATAGAAGGAACCGGAGGCCCGATTATTGACATCAGGAGTATCAGTGGAGAAAATCCGGATAAGTTGAAAGTCATTGAGGAAAAATGACAGTTCCGCTAAAACCGTCATATAGTAAAATAAAATGATAGATGGAATTTGTAAATGACGGATCGGGAAAAGATAGTTTCAAATGATTTTTATGATGTAATTTCAGACTTTCAGGTGACAGGAGCCATTCAAAATCAATTTCCGGAGGCAGTTTATCAGCCGGTTAGCGGTGAGATTGGAGTTGGATATATTGACCGGACGAAAACAATTCCTATCAGCGTCAGTAATTTTACCTATCCGGCGATTCCCAAGCTGTATGGTTTGATGCAGATACCGGAGGGAGAGCCTTTTGATCCTACGCCTTTGGTGGAAAGCGGAATTCTGCAGGTGCAGCAAAGCTCCCTTGGCTTAACGGGACGCGGGGTGGTGATAGGTTTTCTGGATACAGGAATCCGTTATGAGGAAGAAGTATTCCGGAATGAAGACGGAAGTACGCGTATTCTTGGAATATGGGATCAGACCATACAGGATGGAGAACCGCCGGAGGGAATTTTATATGGCACAGAGTACAAAAAAGAAGCCATAGACCGGGCGCTTAAAAGCGAAAACCCAAGGCAGATCGTCCCAAGCTATGACGAAAACGGGCATGGAACAGCAATCGCCAGTGTTGCGGCAGGAAGCCGCCTGGGAGATGGGCTTAAGTTTACAGGGGCTGCGCCTCAGGCGGATATTGTTGTAGTTAAACTGCGGGAAGCAAAACCCCACTTAAAGGATTTTTATCTGGTTCCACAGGAAACAGCGGCTTATGCGGAGAGCGATATCTTAGTGGCGCTTAAGTATCTGGAAAGCTATGCCATATCTGTGGTAAGACCGCTGGTGATCTGCTTTTCACTGGGAACGAATCTGGGAGATCATGAGGGGCATTCCATTATGGCGGATTACTTAAATCAGATTGCAACCAGACGAAGCAGAGTAGTGGTGGTATGCGGCGGAAATGAAGGAAACAGCGGCCATCATTATTATGGCACATCCGTGGAAGGATTGACGGAAACCGTAGACAATGTGGAAATCAGGGTAGATGGAAACACAAATGGTTTTGTGGCAGAGTTATGGGGGAATGTTCCTGCCCAACATGCGATTTCTATCCGAAGTCCCGGCGGAGAAGTTACGCCAAGGGTGGATTTTCGGGAGCAGAGCAGCCGGGAATTTGTTTTTATTTACGAAAGGGCAAGAATCCAGGTAGATCATGTACTGGTAGAACCGGGCTCCGGGGAAGAGCTTATTTTTTTCAGATTTATAGCACCGACTCCCGGCGTGTGGACGATTCAGGTAAACATCACCGGAAGCAGCGGGAGGAGTGACTTTCACATATGGCTTCCACTGACGGAATTTTTACAAAGTGATACTTATTTTTTAAGGCCTTCTCCTTACACCACG
The DNA here is from genome assembly GCA_009774465.1 of Lachnospiraceae bacterium. Classification (GTDB taxonomy): domain Bacteria; phylum Bacillota; class Clostridia; order Lachnospirales; family Lachnospiraceae; genus Suilimivivens. The sequence continues at coordinate 9,020 of VSNT01000060.1, read as the reverse complement.
TTAACGGAACCGTCTAATGTGAGGGAAGTCATCACTACAACCACTTATAATGATGAAAACAACAGTTTTTGGCTGGAATCGGGGAGGGGATATACCCGAATGGGAAGAATCAAACCGGATATCTGCTCTCCGGGGGTAAATATCAGTACAGCACTGGGAAAGCGAACCGGTTCAAGCATGGCGGCAGCTCTCTTGGCAGGAGCGGCAGCGCTGTTTATGGAGTGGGCGGTTGTGGAGCAGAATCAATTGCGTGCGGAAAGCCGGGAGCTTAAAAATTACCTGATCCGCGGGGCGGACAGATCACCGGGGGAGAGCTATCCTAACAGGGAATGGGGTAACGGCCGTCTGGATATCGCCGGTGTTTTTGATGTTCTTGCAGGAGTGTAGCGAATATGAGGAGCTGAAAGCTCCCAGGTCAAACGGATTTGTATATTGAAATTTAGAAGGACTAATTCCGCCGGAAATTTGGCGGTTTAGTCCTTTTAAAGTATCATAAAAAGTGAATTGGCCATTCTTTAACAACTTTGTTTTCATTCTCCCCCAATCCGTGTATAATAAGTAATACTAAAATTTAATATGAAACTGGAGAGGAGTCATGAAATATTTTGCAGTGATATTGGGAATTTTCGGCCTGGAATGGAAAATAAAAAATCATATTGAAGAAACAAAAACCTTTGATACGGAAGAAGAAAAATGCGGCGGAATGCTGTTGATACGAAAGCACCACAACAAAGGAGCTTTTTTAAATGCGGGGCAAAGCAGACAAAGGGCAGTGGCAACTTTGTCTGTTCTGCTTACCATTTTTCTGACAGTGATCTTTGTATTGACGCTGGGACAGGCCGGTAAGGGGATGTTAAAATGGGGGCTTACGCTGCTTCTTGGAGGAGCTTACAGCAATACCTACGACAGGCTTGCCAGAAAGTATGTAGTGGACTATGTAAGTTTTAATGTGCCTTTCAGGCTTAGAAATGTAATTTTTAATATAGGTGATTTCTGTATTATGATTGGCGCACTTTTGAGTGCTGTGGCGGCAATGGATAAATCATAGAGGAAAATTAAGCTTAGTATATACTTACCATAAACAATATTTTTGAAAAGAGCTTGACAAAAGCTTCCAGATAGACTATTGTATTAATTAAGTAGTACAATAATACAAAGAAAGGGAGATGCAAATGGCATGGAATTTAAATTCTGACCGTCCAATTTATGCGCAGATTCTTGAAGTGATACAGCTTCGCATTATTGCAGGGCAGTATAAGCCGGGGGATAAGATTCCCAGTGTCAGGGAACTGGCAGCCGAGGCAGGGGTAAATCCCAATACAATGCAGAAAGCTTTGTCTGAGCTGGAAAGGAGCGGACTTGTAATGGCGCAGAGAACAAGCGGCAGGATTGTCACGGAGGATATGGAAATGATTAAACAGACTCGGAATATCCTGGCGAGAGAACAGGTGGAATTGTTTATAAGTAAAATGAAGGAGCTTGGATTTAATAAAGAAGATATTGTGACGCTGCTTGAACAGGCAGGAGGGGAGCAGGCTGAATAAATTCTCTGATGAGCAATTTATTCAACCAGGAGATTTCGGAATGGAGGAAATATGAGCGGACTGGTAACGATCAACAATCTTACTAAGGTTTATGAAAAGAAAAAAGTTGCATTAGAGCATTTGAATCTTGAGATTCCAAGAGGAAGGATTATCGGGCTTTTAGGGCCTAACGGAAGTGGCAAGACCACATTGATCAAACTGATGAATGGGCTGTTAGTGCCTACTGAGGGAGAAATCAGAATAAATGGCTGTCTTCCGGGAGTTGAGACTAAGAGCATTGTCTCTTATCTTCCTGAGAGAACCTATTTTCAAAACAGTATGCAGGTGAAGGAACTGATTGATTATTTTGTGGATTTTTATGCAGATTTCCGACCGGAAAGGGCAAGACAGATGCTTGCAAATCTGGGGATCAGCGAAAATGCATATTTAAGAACCCTTTCCAAGGGAACGAAAGAAAAGGTACAGCTTATCATGGTGATGAGCAGAGACGCCCAATTATATATTCTGGATGAGCCAATTGCGGGCGTTGATCCTGCTGCAAGAGATTATATTTTAAGGACGATTATTACAAATTATAATGAAAATGCCACAGTAATTATTTCAACACATTTGATTTCCGATATAGAAAAGGTTTTGGATGAAGTGATTTTTATCAGAGACGGAAGGCTGATACTTCATGAAACTGTTGAAGATATCCGCCAGGTGAAAGGAAAATCTGTGGATTCATATTTCAGGGAGGTGTTCGCATGTTAGGAAAATTAATGAAGCATGAATGGAAAGCGGTCTGGAAAGTGCCTACCCTGTTGCTCGGTGTATTGATAATTATTGCGGCGGTGGCCGGACTTACCTTTGCACTGCCTATATGGGACAGCGACTGGATCGGGCTTCCCATGTCAGGAATTATGCTGTTTATGTTGTTTTACGTGGCAATGATTGGGGTAAGCATAGGGATTGTGATTTATTTAGCGGTACGTTACTATAAAAATATGTTTACGGATGAAGGATACCTGACACATACTTTGCCGGTTACTTCCCGCCAACTGCTTATCAGCAAGGTGATTACTGTGAGTGTTTGGGAACTGCTTGCAAGTATTGGTATTCTTTTCAGCCTGATGGTGTTTGGAGGTGTTGCTGTACTTTCTCTGGCATCCAAGGAGGGAGATTTTGCTTTACTTTTGGTGGAAGCCATGAAAGAATTAGGAAATCTGTGGGATATGCCATTTTTCAAAGGCTTTCAGGTTTTTGGCGTAAGCACGGTCTTTATGGAACTGGTGAGCTGCTTTAGCGGAGCCATGACTATCATAGCTTCCATCACAATGGGACAGATGATACGTAAACACAGAATACTGGGTTCCGTAGGCGCTTATTTTGCAATCAGTGCTGTAGTACAGGGAATTTTTATGGTGATTATGTTTCCCCTGATGCTCAAAATGGTGATGGATAATGAGTTTTTGTACCGGTTTGAAGAATCTCCTTTCTCTTTTTACACGATCATGTTTACAATCATGTCAGTGGTATATTTGGCAGTGGGAGTGGGGCTGTATTTTTTAAGCGAGTATTTGATTCACAGAAGGCTGGAACTGGAGTAATTATATGTGTGATATGTTGTTGGCTATAAAATTCAGAGGCTGGAAGGTTTGACCTTTCAGCCTCTTGTAATTAATGTCTGATGTTACGCAGTGATCACTGTTCCTGCTTTTCCTTTTAACGCATCGGATACGGATTCTAAGGAAGTGATAAGGACACTTCCTTTTTTATTGCTGGTAAGATAGGAAACTGCCGCTTCAATTTTTGGAAGCATGGTACCTTTCTCAAATTCGCCCTTTTCCATCAGTTTTTGTGCTTCATCTAGAGAGAGGGAAGGCACAGCCTTTTGCTCCTTTGTGCCAAAACCGGTATAAACATTGGGAACAGAAGTAAGGATAATGAGCTGGTCGGCGTTAAGGTCAGCAGCCAGCTTTCCGGCAATAACATCCTTTTCAATGACAGCAGAGGCGCCTTTTAAGGCATGTTTTTGCTCAATGACCGGAATTCCGCCGCCGCCGCAGGCAATCACAATCTGACCGGCATCTGCAAGGGTGCGGATGGCTTCAATCTCTACAATATCAATGGGGCTGGGTGCGGCTATGATGCGGCGGAAGCCTTTTCCCGGCTCTTCCTGAACATAGTTGCCCTTCTTTATTTCCATTTCCGCATCTTCAGAAGACATATAGCGTCCAATCAGCTTGGTAGGCTCGTAAAATGCCTCATCATAAGGATCTACGGTTACCTGGGTAAGAATGGTGGATACGGTTTTGCTGATGCCTCGGCTTAAAAGCTCTGCTTTTAAGGAATTTTGAATATCATAGCCTACATAGCCCTGACTCATGGCACTGCACACGCACATGGGAGCGGGTGTATAGTCAATATAAATACGCCGCAGCTCTGTCATGGCCTTGTGGATCATGCTGATCTGGGGGCCATTGCTGTGGGTAATGGTTAACTGATAATCTGCTTCAACTAAATCTGCAAGGGCTTTGGCAGTTACCTTAACTGCGTCCCATTGCTCTAAAGTGGAATAGCCTAATGCGCTGTGTCCCAGTGAAACGACTGCTTTTTTCCTGCTCATAATATAAAGACCTTTCTTTTATGGATTTTCAACTATATCATGCAGCACTACTATAATTTACAATAGAAATTTCCTGTGTAAATTGTTTCGCCTGTTCTATGATCTGTTCCAATCTCTTAATAACGTCTCCTGTATAAATAATTTCGTTACATTCTGTACATTTATAACAGGGAACCTGTCGCACAATTAAAAGACAGTTTCCTAAATCAGTTACACTTGTCGTATATCCTTTTTCGGCTTTAGCTCCGCATTCCATACATACCATAATTAACGCCCCTTTCTTGTTTTAAAATCATTTTCCCATATATCGGGATCGGGATAATATGCAGTTATCAAATATATAAAATCTGTATCACAACTTACTACAATATGAATATACTGTGATTTGACGGAAAATCCCAATATCAAACAACTTGGCAATGGTTTATCATTTTACACCAACTTTTTTATTGATATTTTTATTATAACAGTTTATTCAATCTTTTAAAATACTTTTATTACTTATCCATACGCTAATAAAAAGAAAACGTACCGCGTTGCAAGGAAACTGCCTTTATGATAAGATGATAAATGTTGAAACCTAATGATAAAAAGAAACGAGGTCATAATCAGTTTATGGAAACAATGATTCAAATAAAAAATGTCACCAAGACCTTTACAGGAAAAGACAATACGGTTGAAGCGTTAAAGGGAATTAACCTTGAAATCCATCAGGGAGAGATTTACGGTATTATTGGTATGAGCGGTGCCGGGAAATCCACTTTGGTCAGGTGTCTTAACTTTCTGGAAAGGCCTACCAGCGGGACGGTCTGTGTGGAGGGAAAAGATCTTTCCACGTTGACAGATAAAGAGCTTAGAGAAACCCGTACCCATATCGCCATGATTTTTCAGCATTTTAATCTGTTGATGCAAAGAACGGTAATCGATAATATTTGCTTTCCTCTGGAAATTATCAAGGTTCCCCGTAAGGACGCCCTTGCAAGAGCAAGGGAGCTTCTTGAAATTGTGGGACTTACGGAAAAGGAACTGGCCTATCCGGCACAGCTTTCCGGAGGGCAGAAGCAGCGGGTGGCCATTGCAAGAGCGCTTGCCACCAATCCCAGGATTCTGCTTTGTGATGAGGCAACCAGCGCCCTTGATCCTACCACTACCAAGGCAATTTTAGCGCTGCTTAAGGAAATCAATCAAAAGTACGGAATCACCATTGTGATTATTACCCATGAAATGGCTGTGGTACAGGAAATCTGCAGTCATGTGGCTATTATAGATGAGGGAACTTTGGCGGAGACAGGAACCGTGGAGGAAGTCTTCCAGAGGCCGAAGAGTAAGGCGGCGAAAAAGCTGGTGTTCCAGAAAGAAGGCGGCCGATATGAGGAAATGAAAGGAAAGAGGTGCATCCGTATTGTGTTTACCAGCAATTCTTCTTTTGAACCGGTGATTGCCAATATGGTACTGACCTGTAAGATGCCGGTGAACATTCTTCTGGCGGATACAAGGGATATCGGCGGCGTGGCGCATGGACAGATGATCCTTCAGCTTCCGGAAGAGACGTCGGTTGCTGACAAAATGATAGAGTATTTGAAAGAAAGAAAACTGGAAGTAGAGGAGCTGAATAATTATGTGGGATAATCAGACAATTATGATGATCGTGGAGGGAACAGGAGTGACTTTATATATGACGCTTGTTTCCACCTTAATTGCTTACCTGCTTGGGCTGCCTATGGGAATTATACTGGTGGTGACAGCGCCCGGCGGATTAAAGCCAAATAAGATTATTTATAAAATACTGGATGTAGTGGTAAATATTGTAAGGAGTATTCCTTTTTTGATTTTGCTGATGCTGATTATTCCTTTTACCAGACTGATTGTGGGAAAAAGTTATGGAGCCACAGCCACCATTGTGCCCCTTGCCCTTGCGGCGGCGCCTTTTGTGGCGAGACTGGTGGAATCCTCCCTTCTTGAGGTGGATCATGGGGTGATTGAAGCGGCACAAAGTATGGGAGCCGGCCTGAAAACCATTATCTGGAAGGTTCTTCTGGCGGAGGCGAGAACCTCTCTGATTGTGGGGGCGACGATTTCACTTGGCACGATCCTTGGCTATTCGGCTATGGCAGGTGTTGTGGGAGGCGGCGGCCTTGGAGATATTGCAATCAGGTATGGTTATTACAGGTATCAGGCGGATATTATGATTGTCACAGTGGTACTTCTGGTGGCCCTGGTGCAGATTCTGCAGATGATTGGAACAAAGCTGTCAAAGAAACTGGATCGGAGAATTACAGGGTAGTAAAAAGCTGCCCGGCACGCAGAATTTACTGGTGCCGGGCAGACGTTGTTTACCCCATAGTAACAACTACCTGATAAAATTCCTTTCCTTTCACATAGGGGATCAAACATCCGTCAACAGGGGTACCGTCAACGATAATGCTTTTTATCCCCTTTTCAACATTGTCAGGATTAATGACTTTAATATTGTAAATTCCCTCCCGGAATTTTCTTGTGATTTCAAAATCTCCAAAGTCTTTTGGAACGCAGGGATTGATGCGCAGACCTTCATAGTCGGGATATACACCCAGGATATATTGGGAGATGTTTACAAAGGTCCATGCGGCTGTGCCGGTAAGCCAGCTGTTTTTAGCTTCCCCATGTGAGTCGGCGTCCTTTCCGGCAACCATCTGTGAATAGATATAGGGCTCTGTCCTGTGAATTTCGCTGATTTCTTCCACATAAGCAGGGCAGGTTTTCCGGTAAATTTCAAAGGCACGGTTTCCCCGTCCCAGCACCGTTTCCGCAATAGACACCCAGGGGTTATTATGGCAGAAAATTCCTGCATTTTCTTTATATCCGGGGGGATAAGAGGTAACCTCACCCAGCTCTAAATGATATCTGGTATAGGCAGGCTGCAGGAGCATCACTCCATACCTGGTATCAAGTATTTCCTTTACCGAGTCCAGCGCTTTTTCAGCCAGTCCTTCCTTTATGCCGACGCCTGCAAGAACGCAAAATCCCTGGGGCTCAATGTAAATCTGTCCTTCTTCACATTCCTTTGAGCCTACCTTCTGCCCGTGTGCATCATAAGCGCGTAAAAACCATTCTCCGTCCCAACCGTCATTCAGGATTGCGTCATACACAAGGGAAACCTCCCTGCGGGCACGCGCTGCTTCGGATAAATCGCCTGAAATTGCGCATAATTTTGCATATTCTTCCCCATATTTGACAAACATGCCTGCAATAAATACAGATTCGGCCACAGGCCCTTCGCTGGGGCCGAAGGTCTGGAAGGATTCTCCCGGATGGGCTGAAAAGCAGTTCAGGTTCAGGCAGTCATTCCAGTCGGCGCGTCCGATCAGAGGCAGTGTATGAGGCCCTTTGTGATTGATAATATAGTCGAAAGAGCGTTTCAGGTGTTCCATAAGAGGAGCCTTAGGGGCGCTGTTATTGTCAAAAGGAACCGGTTCGTTCAGAATTCCGGTATCTCCCGTTTCACGTACGTAAGCGCTGGTGCAGGCAATCAGCCATAAAGGATCGTCATTAAACCCGCTGCCAATGTCGGAGTTGCCTTTTTTGGTGAGGGGTTGATATTGGTGGTAAGCGCTGCCATCAGGAAACTGGGTGGAGGCAATATCAAGAATTCTTTCTTTTGCCCTGTCCGGAATTAAATGTACAAATCCTAGTAAGTCCTGGCAGGAATCCCGAAATCCCATACCCCTTCCTATGCCGGATTCATAGTAAGAAGCGGAACGGGACATATTAAAGGTTACCATACATTGATATTGATTCCAGATATTGACCATCCGGTCTACCTTGGCGTTAGAGGATTTGACTGTGTATTTGGAAAGAAGGCCGCACCAGTATTCATTAAGCTCTTTAAAAGCTTTTTCGATATCTTCATCTGTTTTAAATTTATCCAGCATGGCAAAAGCAGGTTTCTTATTGATAATACCTTTGGACTCCCATTTATCGTTTTCAGGAACTTCTATGTAACCTAAAACAAAAATAAGAGATTTTGTTTCGCCGGGAGACAGCGTTATATTGAGCTGGTGGCAGGCAGCAGGCGACCAGCCTCTTGCAATGGAATTGGTGCAGGAGCCATTTTCTACCGCTTCAGGAAGAGCGTTTCCCCTGTAAGCGCCTAGGAAAGCATTGCGGTCAGTGTCAAATCCATCTATTTTACTGTTGACAGAATAAACAGCATAGTGATTTCGTCTTTCCCGGTATTCTGTTTTGTGAAAAATAGCGGAGCCGGAAACCTCCACTTCTCCGGTGCTGAAATTCCTCTGGAAATTTTTCATGTCGTCATCTGCATTCCACAGGCACCATTCCACGTAAGAAAAAACAGAAATATTTTTAGAGTTGGAAGATTCGTTGGTCAGCTTAAGCTGACTTACTTCACAGGCATCATTCATGGGAACAAAAGTAAGCAGTGAAGCCTTTAGTTCATTTTTGGAAGAGGTAAAGCGGCTGTAGCCGATACCATGCCGGCATTCATAAGAGTCAAGGGGTGTCTGGCTTGGCTGCCAGCCCGGATTCCAGACGGTATCATTATCTTTTATGTAAAAATATTTTCCGTTGGTATCTGCCGGTACATTATTGTAGCGATAGCGTGTCAGACGGAGCAGCTTTGCATCTTTATAGAAGGAATAGCCGCCGCAGGTGTTGGAGATCAGGCTGAAAAAATCATTACAGCCAAGATAATTGATCCAGGGCAGCGGTGTTTTGGGAGTGGTAATCACGTATTCCCGGTTTTTATCATCAAAATAGCCAAATTTCATTAGGATACCTCCTTATTTATTGGATTTAGAAAAGTTTATTGTTTATTAGTAGGAATATGTGAAAACGTTTAAGTTCTTGATATAATCAGAATTATACAT